>NZ_JBEXET010000015.1:0-164982 GCF_040606415.1 Streptomyces sp. NPDC005423
CCAGAACTCGATCTCGCCGAAGAGCTTGACCGAGATCAGGTTGGCGACGAAGAGCACGACCAGGAAGACCAGCGCCGAGAGCCACTGCGCGTATCAGCGCGTACGCAAGGGACTGGGGCGGGTTACTGGCCGTCCTGCCCCGCCGCCTGCTGCTCGGCGACCGACTTGTGGACCTCGTCCATGTCCAGGTTGCGGGCCTGCCCGATCACGTCCGTGAGGGCGGCCTCGGGCAGCGCGCCCGGCTGGGCGAAGACCGCGACCCGGTCGCGGACGATCATCAGCGTGGGGATCGACTGGATACCGAAGGCCGCGGCCAGCTCGGGCTGCGCCTCGGTGTCGATCTTGCCGAAGACGAGATCGGGGTTCTCGTCGGCGGCCTTCTCGTAGACCGGGGCGAACTGACGGCACGGCCCGCACCACGACGCCCAGAAGTCGATCAGGACGAAGTCGTTGTCCGTGACCGTCTGGTCGAAGTTCTCCTTGGTGAGCTCCACGGTGCTGCTCATGGCGTGATTCCCTCTTCCTCGGGTGCGGGGGTGAGCCGTCCCGCACAACACGGTCGTCCGGTCACGTATTCCGCGCGCATACCCGTGTGGCCTCCCCGCACACCACCCACCACACTGTTCCCATGACGGAAACGGAATCCATCGCGTACGACGTCGTGGTGCTCGGGGCCGGGCCCGTGGGGGAGAACGTCGCCGACCGCACCCGTGCGGCCGGTCTCTCCACCGCGATCGTGGAGAACGAGCTGGTCGGCGGAGAGTGCTCCTACTGGGCGTGCATGCCCAGCAAGGCCCTCCTGCGCCCGGTCATCGCCCGCGCCGACGCCCGCCGCGTACCGGGCCTGGCCCACCTGGTGCAGGGCCACCTCGACACCGCCGCGGTGCTCGCCCACCGCGACTACGAGACCTCGGGCTGGAAGGACGACGGCCAGATCCAGTGGCTCGACGGCATCGGCGCCGATCTCTACCGCGGCCACGGCCGCCTCGCCGGACCCCGCACGGTCACGGTGACCGGCCCCGACGGCGGACAGCGGGTGCTCACCGCCCGGCACGCCGTCGCCGTGTGCACTGGCACCAGGGCCGTCCTGCCCGACCTGCCGGGCCTCGCCGATGTACGGCCCTGGACCAGCCGCGAGGCGACCAGCGCCAAGGCGGCGCCCGGCCGGCTGATCGTGGTCGGCGGCGGGGTCGTCGCCGTGGAGATGGCCACCGCCTGGCAGGCCCTCGGCTCCCGGGTCACGCTCCTGGTACGGGGCAAGGGACTGCTGCCCCGCATGGAGCCCTTCGCCGGTGAACTGGTCGCCGGCGCGCTCACCGAGGCCGGCGTCGATCTGCGCACCGGTACGTCCGTCGCGTCGGTCACGCGCGAGAACGGCACCGTCGTGGCCGTCACCGAGGGCGGCGACCGGATCGAGGCCGACGAGATCCTCTTCGCCACCGGACGCGCCCCGCAGACCGACGACATCGGACTCGACACGGTAGGCCTGAAGCCCGGCTCCTGGATCTCGGTCGACGACAGCCTGCGGGCGCCCGACAGCGACTGGCTGTACGCGGTCGGCGACGTCAACCACCGCGCCCTCCTCACCCATCAGGGCAAGTACCAGGCGCGGATCGCGGGCGCCGCGATCGCCGCCCGCGCCGCCGGTGTGCCGCTGCTGGAGACCGATCCGTGGGGCGCGCACGCCGCCACGGCCGACCACGCCGCCGTGCCCCAGGTCGTGTTCACCGACCCCGAGGCGGCGTCCGTGGGCCTCTCGCTCGCCGAGGCGGAAGCGGCCGGGCACCATGTCCGCGCCGTGGACGTCGAGTTGTCCTCGGTCGCCGGCGCCGGACTGTACGCCGACGGCTACCAGGGCCGCGCCCGCATGATCGTCGACCTGGACGACGAGACCCTGCGCGGCGTCACCTTCGTCGGCCCCGGAGTCGGCGAACTGATCCACTCGGCGACCATCGCCGTGGCCGGCCAGGTCCCCATCGACCGCCTCTGGCACGCGGTCCCCTCCTACCCCACGATCAGCGAGGTGTGGCTGCGCCTGCTGGAGGCCTACCGGGGCTGAACACCCCTGCCGCCTAAGGCAGTTCGAAGCCGAGCGCGGCCGACGCCAGGACCGGCGTCGGCTGCGTCCAGCGCTCCGCCATCGCCTCGTTCGAGGAGAGCGAGCGCAACTCGGCGCGGTCCAGGTAGAGCAGGCCGTCGAGGTGGTCCGTCTCGTGCTGCACGATGCGGGCGGGCCACCCCGAGAACACCTCGTCCACCGGCCGGCCGTGCTCGTCCTGCCCGGTCAGCCGGACCTCGGCGAACCGCGCCACCACGGCCTGCCAGCCCGGCACGCTGAGACAGCCCTCGAAGAAGGCGGCCCGGCCCGCACCGACGGGCTCGTACGACGGGTTGACCAGCACCCGGAACGGCTGCGGCACCCGTCCGCGCGCCACCCGTACCTCCTCCGGCACCGGCGCCGGATCCTCGATCACCGCGATCCGCAGCCCCACCCCGACCTGCGGAGCGGCGACCCCCACCCCCGGAGCGGCGTGCATCGTCTCCCGCAGCGCCTCGACGAACCGGGCGAGCAGCGCGGGCTCCAACTGGCCCTCGAACGGCTCGGTTCCGCGCCGCAGTACCGGGTCACCGGCCGCGACGATGGGCAACGGGCCGCCGACGGCGAGGAGTTCCTCGACGCGCTCGGCAAGGGGAGTGCGATCACTCGGAGATGACATCGCGCCAGCATGCCACGGCCACCCGCTCCGCCCGCACGTGACGCACGCCACGCGAGCCCCCGGGAACTGGACCCCGCTCGGCCCCGACCACTGGAGCACCACGGCCACGCACCGTCCCCTGCCCCCGGAGAGCCCCGATGTCCACCGCTCCCTCGCCCACCAAGGACGAGGCCCCGCAAGAACCCGCCCCGGCCCCCACCCCGAACCCCTGGGCCGCGCTCCGCCCCCTCGTCCTGCGGCTGCACTTCTACGCCGGAGTGCTCGTCGCCCCGTTCCTCCTCGCCGCCGCCACCACCGGCTTCCTGTACGCCGGCGCCTTCCAGGCCGAACGGATCGTCTACGCCCACGAGTTGACCGTCCCCGCCGGCGACCGTGAACTGCCCGTCTCCGCACAGGTCGCCGCCGCCCGCAAGGCACACCCCGAGGGCACGGTGTCGGCCGTCCGCCCCTCCCCGGAAGCGGGCGCCACCACCCGGGTCATGCTCTCCGGCGTCAAGGGCGTCGACGCCGGCCACACGCTCGCCGTCTTCGTCGACCCGTACACCGGGAAGGTGCGCGGCGCCCTCGAACAGTACGGCTCGACCGGCGCCCTGCCGCTGCGCACCTGGATCGACGAGTTCCACCGCGATCTGCGCCTGGGCGAGACCGGCCGCCTCTACAGCGAGTTCGCGGCGAGCTGGCTGTGGGTGATCGCGGGCGGCGGTCTGGTGCTGTGGTTCTCCCGCCGCCGCGCCCTGCGCAGAGTGCGCGGCACCGGCGGGCGCCGCCGCACCCTGGGCCTGCACGGCACCGCCGGCGTCTGGGCCGCCGCCGGGTTCGTCTTCCTCTCGGCTACCGGGCTGACCTGGTCGACGTATGCCGGCGCCCACATCGACCAACTGCGCACCTCGCTGGGCCAGTCCACACCGTCCGTGTCGGCGGCGGCGGCCGGCGACCACGCGGGCCACGGCGGCTCGGCCCCGACCGGCACCGCAGCCGGCGGCGTCGGCCTGGACACGGTCCTGGCCGCCGCCCGCGCCGAGGGGCTGAGCGACCCCGTCGAGATCGCCCCGCCCGCCGACGCGGAGTCCGCCTACGTCGTCCAGCAGGTAGGGCGCAGCTGGCCGGAGAAGCAGGACGCGGTCGCCGTCGACCCCGCCACCGGGAAGGTGACCGACCAAGTGCGCTTCCAGGACTACCCGTTGCTCGCCAAGCTGACCCGCTGGGGCATCGACCTGCACACCGGCGTCCTCTTCGGAGTGGTCAACCAGCTAGCCCTCATGCTGCTCGCGCTCGCCCTGATCCTGCTGATCCTGTGGGGCTACCGCATGTGGTGGCAGCGCGGCCGGGGCTCCGCCTTCGGCCGCCCGATCCCGCGCGGCGCCTGGCAGCACGTGTCCCCGCTGCTCTTCGTCCCGCTGCTGGCGCTGACCGCCGTCGTCGGCTACTTCGTCCCGCTGCTCGGCCTGCCCCTCGCCGCGTTCATCGCGGTGGACGTCGTCCTGGGCGAGCTCGCCCACCGCCGCGGCAGGCGCACGTACGCCAGGACGGCGCAGGAGAAATAGCGAGGCCGGGGCCCGGTCCCTCCCGGAACCGGGCCCCGGCGCCGCCTCCGGGTGTCGCACCGAGACTGGTGGGTGCCCAGAGCCGTCGTGCCTCAGACGCGCTCGAAGTCACCCGCCAGAGCCGAGGCGATCCGCAGATGGGGAGCCGCCTCCTCGTGCCTGCCCTGCCGCTCCAGCGTGCGGCCCAGCATCAGCCGGGCATACCCCTCCACCGGGTCACGCTCGACGAGGACGCGCAACTCGGCCTCCGCGCGCCGCAGTTGGGCCGAGTGGTAGTAGGAGCGCGCCAACAGCAGCCGCGGTCCGGTCTGTTCCGGCACCTCCTCGACGAGTCCGCCCAGCACCCGCGCCGCGGCGGCGAAGTCCTTGGCGTCGAAGAACAGTCGAGCCCGCTCCCAGCGCTCCGCGGCCGTTCCGTGGTCGTAGTACGTCGTGTCCACTGTTGACCTCCTTCGAGGCCGTCAACCGCACCAGGTAGTTGAATATTCCACTACCTGCTGTCCGGTCACCTGCTGTCCCACCACTCACTGTCCCGCTACATGCTGTTCCACTACTCCGCTACGGCGGCCAGCTCGGCGTCGGCCCGCTCGGTGACGAGCGTCAGCACCCGGCCGGCGGTCACCAGGTCCTCGGCCGGGATGTCGGCGTAGATCCGCGCGGAGATCACGCCCGTCTCGGCGGCGACGCGTTCGTACAGCTCACGACCGGCGTCCGTGATCCGTACGCCGGACGAGTCCACGGCGATCAGCCTCGCCGTCACCAGCCCGTCGAGAACCTCCCGCACGCCGGTCTCATCGGCCCTCAGGGCCGCCGCGACCTCCCCGGCGAGCCGTTCACGCTCGACGGGTCCTCCGGCGACGGCGACGAGCCGCAGGGTGATCTGCTGCTCGAACACGAGGCCGTGCCGGGTCAGCACGCTTTCGAGGACCGCGCGGCCGGCGTAGTGGGCGAGGCCGATGACACGGCCGTCGGCCTGGGGTGCTGACGTAGTCATGACTGCTCCTTCGCGTGCTCGGACAGGGAACGGCTCAGGGGTCGGGCAGCGGATCGAGTACCGCGTCGAGGGGTGCGTCGAGCAGGGCCGCCAGGTCCCGGCCGAACTCCCGGGCGCGCGCGCTGTCGAGACCGCCGAGCGGCGCCAGCAACTGCTGGAGGAGGGCGTGCACCACCTTGATCGCCCGCAGGGTGACGGCACGGCCCTGTTCGGTGAGCGCGAGTTGAACCGCGCGAGGGTCCCGCGGGTCCTTGGCACGCTCGACGAGCCCGGCGGCTTCCAGGGTGCGGGCGAGCTTCGACACGTAGAGCGGTTCGAGTCCGGTGTGGTCCGCGAGGCGTCGCTGGCTGGGCCGCTCCCCGGCGCGCTGCATGCCGTACAACGAGGCCACCAGGGAGTACTGCGCGTGGGTCAGCCCGAGAGGCGCCACCGCGCGGTCCACCGCGACCCGCCACTTCGTCGACAGTCGCCAGACCAGGAAACCGGGCGTCGCACCCTCGGATGTCGTACTCATGGCAATACAGTACATGGCTACTATGTCCATGGCTACTATCCGGTGGGCGACTGACGGACGGTGGGACGGACCTGACGGAACGGAGCGGCGCGGTTAGGTTGGGGGCCATGAGCAATCTTGATCGCGAAGCGGTTCCGGCACTCTGCGGAGGCCGCGGGTTCGTGGTGGCGGAGCCGGTGCGTGAACTCCTCAGCCCGCGCCGGGTCAAGCTCGGCGAGTCCACCGAAGTCCGCCGGCTGCTGCCCAACCTGGGCCGGCGCATGGTGGGCGCCTGGTGCTTCGTCGATCACTACGGCCCGGACGACATCGCCGACGAGCCCGGCATGCAGGTGCCGCCGCATCCGCACATGGGCCTTCAGACGGTGAGCTGGCTGCACGAGGGCGAGGTACTGCACCGCGACTCGACGGGCAGTCTCCAGACCATCCGCCCGCGCGAGTTGGGCCTCATGACCTCCGGCCGGGCGATCAGCCACTCCGAGGAGAGCCCCGCCGCGCACGCGCGTCTCCTGCACGGCGCGCAGCTCTGGGTCGCGCTGCCCGACAGTCACCGTCACACCGACCCGCACTTCGAGCACCACGGCGACCTGCCCGTCGTCACGGCACCCGGCCTGCGGGCCACGGTCGTCCTCGGCGAGATCGACGGCGCCGCCTCGCCCGGCACGACGTACACCCCGATCGTCGGCGCGGACCTGGCCCTCGCCCATGGCGCGGACGTACGCCTGCCGCTGCGACCCGACTTCGAGTACGCCGTCCTCGCCATGTCCGGCGAGGCCCACGTCGACGGCGTACCGGTCCTGCCCGGCTCGATGCTCTACCTCGGCTGCGGCCGCACCGAACTCCCGCTGCGCGCCGAGTCGGACGCGGGCCTGATGCTCCTGGGCGGCGAGCCGTTCGAGGAGGAGCTGATCATGTTCTGGAACTGGATCGGACGGTCCCAGGAGGAGATCACGCAGGCTCGTGCGGACTGGATGACGGGCACGCGGTTCGGTGAGGTGAAGGGGTACGACGGGGCGCCGCTGCCTGCTCCTGAACTGCCTCCGGTGGCATTGAAGCCGCGAGGGAGGGTGCTCTGACCTGCTGAGATGCGCCAACGGGTTGGCTGGCACGGGGGTGCGCGGACGATCGTCTCCGTGGATCATTCGTTGACGTTCAATGTCGCGCAGTCCGCGACCCCCAGCTCGGACAGCACCGCCCGGAGCCGCTCGAGGGCCGCGGTCGTGTCCGGCTCTCCGCGATTTCAAGGTCACGATGGCAACGACCCCATGCCGCTGCCCGCGCCGGTGACCTCGCCGTCGAGCTCGGACGCCGTCTCCAGAGCCCCCTCGACGTCGTCACGATCGATCGGCAGCCCCACGAAGAGGATCTCGACGAACACTCCGGTCCTCCCTCTGACCCCGGCGAACCACAGTGGTCAGAGCACCTGGCTGCTCGCCGGTCGACCGTTCGCCAGCGCCTCGGCCTGCCAGCCGAGAAGGATCGCGCGGAGCGCCAGTTCGGCGAGGCGGCGGGCGCGATCGCTGCCTACGTTGCCGAGGTAACCGAGCGACGCGATGCCGTACAGCGTGCCCCAGAGGATCTCGCAAGCCTGGTCGAAATCGGCCAGGACCACGTCGTGTGCAGCCGACCAGGTGGTGAGCAACTCCTTGAGGACGTCGACGACCGGTTCCGCGAGGCGCCGGCGTTCGTCCGCGTCGACCACCGGGTCGTTCATGACCTGGAAGAGGTGGGGGTGCTCGCCGGCGAACCGGACGTACTGCGACGCGATGCGCATCATGCGCTGGTCCGTATCGGACTCCTGCGCGGCTCGGCGGAACTCGGTCAGCATCAGGCGGTGACCGTACGCGACCAGCTCCAGAACGAGCGCGTCCTTGTTGGCGAAGTGCTGGTAGACGACGGGCGCGGAATATTCGACGTCGGTGGCGATGCGCCGGATCGTCAGAGCCGCGACGCCCTCGGTCTCGAGAACGTGCAGCGCGGCCTCGATGATCCGCTCCCGGGTGTTCGCCCGTTCGCGGGCCCGTCTCGTGCTGGTCGACATGGTCCGTCACTTCGCTTCGATGGTGTCCTCGAACACTAGTCACCGCCTTGACCGCGCCGCCGACGCGCGTCATAGTTAACGCCGTTAGGAATTCTAACGACGTTAGGAACGAGTAGTAAGTCATGATTTACCGCATCAACAGGGTCACGATGAAGGCCACTGCGACGCCCGAGCAGATCGAGGCGGCGCTGGGGAGCTGGCGCAATCAGGGCCGGTCGAACCCCGCCATCAAGTCCTTCGTCGTCGGCCGCGACCACGGCGGCGACTACACGTACAGCGCGGTGTTCGTCGTCGAGGATCTTGACGGGCTGTTCGCCTACCTGACGCACCCGACCACCTACCAGACCGACCACCTCGGGCTGCACCTGGTCGAACGGCTGGAGATCTTCGACGTCAGTGACGACGACGACACTGACCTGAACGCCAAGATCCAGGAACTGCACCGGCGCCGCAACGAGCTCAACCCGCAGATCGCCGGCATGCTCGCCGACGTGCCCACCTATACCGGCTCCGGCGTGGACGACTGACCGAGATCCCGGAGAAGGAGAAACCGTCATGGCCAAGCACGTCATCATCGGTGCCGGTTCCATCGGTACCAACGTCGCTCGTCTGCTCGCCGAGCGCGGCGAGAGCGTCCGGATCGTCACCCGCAGCGGCTCCGGCCCCGAGCACCGGCTGATCGACCGGGTCACCGCGGACGCGTCCGACCCGTCCCGCCTGACCGAGCTGTCCCGCGGCGCGGAAGTGATCTACCACTGCGCCAATCCACCCTCATACACGGGGTGGGAGCGCCTGTTGCCGCCCCTGCAGGCAGCGGCCATCACCGCCGCCAAGGCGAACGACGCCGTCCTCGCGCTGACCGGCAGCCTTTACGCCTACGGTCCGCAGCCCGGTGGCCGGATGAACGAACACACCCCCATGGCCGCCACCGGGCACAAGGGCCGCCTGCGCAGACGCATGTGGGAACGGGCCCTCGCCGGGGGGATCCGCACCGTCGAGGTCCGCGGCTCCGACTACATCGGCAAGGACGCCAACGGCATCTACTCCCTGCTCATCAAGTCGGCCCTGCAGAAGGGGAAAGCGGCCTGGATCACCGGCCACCTGGACATGCCGCACACCTTCACCTTCAACGGCGACATGGCACAGGCCCTCATCACGCTGGCCTCGGAAGAACGCGCGTGGGGCCGACCCTGGCACGTGCCGTCTCCGCCGGCCGTCACCATTCGCGAGCTGGCGCGGCGCTACGCCGTCGCGGCTGGCCGGCCACCGGTCAAACTTATCCAGATACCGCGCTCCGTGACGCGTACGGCCGGGCTGATCGTGCCGATCGCCCGCGAGATGGCCGAGATGGACTACCAGTGGTACGCGCCGTTCCACATGGACGCGACGGAGACCGCCGACACCTTCCGCCTGACCGCCACCGACCTCGACACCGCCGTCCGCAACGAGGTCAACTGAACTCCCACCGCCACACCTGCAGGCCGACGGCGTGGCCGCCGACACCGTGAACGTTCGTGGACACGGCACTGGCAAGCTCGTGTACGACAAGCGGTGAGGCGTCGAGGACCTCGGTGGGGTCTGTGCTCACGTCTGTCGTGTGGAGTGGAGGTCTGCGGTTTGTTGGTGCGACAGCAGGCCGGCGACGGCTTGGACGGTGTCGCTCATGTGCTCGCGGCGGCCGAGCAAGCGGTCGACGAACACCAGAAGATGTTTCGGCCCGCCGCGCACGGCCCGTTTCCGCGGTCGGGAGGCGGGGGTCGAAACGGGTGGGTTCGCATGTTGCGGTGTCGCGTATTCGCGAGCCGCTCGACGCGCCGAACACGTGAGTGATCGCTGGGGGATCGTGGCGGCCGCGGGCGACTACCAGAGCCAGCGGTCGAGGAACTCGGCCCAGATGAACCCGTTGCAGCCGTCGAAGGCAGGTGGATCGATCTTCTGGAGTTCGTCAGCGAGCATGCTGAGCTCGGCCAGGGCTTCGTCCTCGCGGTTATCCGGGCCGCTGAGGATCGTCGGACTCGCTGACGTGCAGGCCGTAGTGGTGCAGGGTCCGCAGCCACAGGTCGATGGAGGAGTTGGCGAACCGTGCCTCGTCTTGCGGAAGGATGTAGTGGACCGTGCGTGTCCCGGGTTCGACGCCGAACGACCATTCCAGAACGATATGTACTCGATCAATCAGTAGTGCCTTCTGATCCTCGGGGATCTGCCAGCCCGACACGCCTGCCGAGTCTGCCCTTGTGGCGTTCCCGGTGCCGGCCCAGGCGGCGAGTTCGTCAGACGTTGTCATGTGATTTTCGGCCGCCGATCACACGGCGACGGCCATTTACTCTGCCGCCGACCTCACTGCTCCGGAACCCCTACCGGGCGAAGACATCGCGAACCGGAGGCGATGCGGGTCCTCGGGACGTGCCGAAGGAGGGCACGCCCCGCAGGGCGACATTCAGGCCTGGACACCGTGCCGCTTCGACCAGTCAAGGACGTACTCGGCAACTTCTCGCCAGCCCTGGTCAATGGTCAGGGAATGACCACGGTCCGGGAACTGCTTGAGCTCGGTGACGGCGGACGAGCCGCGGTACAGGCGGTGGGCGGAACGGGTCACCACGTCCGGGACGGTGTGATCGGCCTGCCCAGAGATCAGCAGCAGCGGACCGCGATCGGAGCGGTCCGTCGCCACCTGCGCGGGTGACCGCCGACTGAAGTTGGCGAAGGCTGCCTCGAAGAGCGGTCGGCCAGGCGACGGAATCGTGTACCGGTCGAACAACGCGTCGGATTCGGCCTGCGGCAACGCGTTCCCGAAGCCGTATCTGAACTGCTCGGCAGTCAGCGAAACCGCTCTGTTCCGGTTGGCAGGATTCCCCAGCACCGGGAAGCCGGCTCGCAACTGAGCGAACGGAAGTGCTTTGACCCCCTTGATCTGGGCCGGATCTATGGCGACCGCGGCGCGGCCGAATCCCTGGCCGAGCAACTTCTGCGCGATCAGCCCGCCGGAGGAGTGACCGATCAGCAACGGTTGTTGGTCCAGGCCGCGTACGACACCGGCGTAGTGTGCCGTGACGTCGTCGATACCGATGCCGGCCACCGTCTCGGGCCGGGCTCTGGCCGCGGCCACGGTCGCGGCCTCGCCGGGCCAGCCCGGCGCGACAGGATCGAAGTCGTGCTCGGAGAACAGGTCCTGCCATGGCTGCCACGATGAGGCGTGCAGCCACAGCCCATGGATGAAGACGACAGGTACGTACGACGCCGACGCGGTCTGCTCCTGAGGAGTGCGGACGGAAACTCGCGGTGCTTACCAATTCGGTCTTGGCTGCCGTCCGTGCTTACTGAATCCGTCAGATGACTCCCGGGACCGGCCACCGGAACGACCACGGGGACCAGTCCGATACGGGCAGTCCACTCGCCCAATGGTCGGCGTGCTTCACCCCGACGTTCCGGGGGAGGTTCCCGGCGACTTCCGCGTCGCGCTCGGTGCCCGCGACCAGGCCCACCAGGGTCAGGGGGCCGGGCTGCTCGCGCCGGTGACCACCGTGGTGCTGCGACGGCCCCGTGCCTCCCTTCCGCAGGTCAACCGGACGACCGACCGGGTCGGCCTGGCGCACCGCGCGAGGGATGATGGTGAGGGAATGACGGAACGTGAAGTCAGGAGGTTCCATGGCGAAGCGGGTGCACCGGCCCCGTGAGGACGCGGAGTTCAATTTCATCATCGGGATGAGCGGAGTTCCGGTCCTCGCATACTTCACCGGGGCGTGGCCCAAGGCAGTCGAACCCTGCCGGGTGATGGACCTCGTCGTGGGTGGCATCGCCGACGACTACGCGGGCCGCCTGACGGTCGTCCGCGCCGACATCACGCGTTGTCCGGCCGCGACCGAGCGATACGGGATCACCGGAGCCCCGTCCTATGTCCTGCTGAAGGAGGGAGAGGCGGTGGCGCACGGCACTGGGTCCATGACCATCGCCGACGCACCGAAGTTCCTGGACGGCCACCTCTGAGCGGCCGGGTCATCTGTGACCCATGGGTTCACCGGAGCACGTCGGGCAGGATTCCGGAATACGGTGTCTCGTACGGCGATCCTCGAAGGCAACCGCTGACAGAGGTGGGGCCGCGCCGTCTGAACGCTCAAAGTCACTCAGTAAGGGTGAGTGAGCGTAGGTCAGCGTCCAGCATGCGGATCAGCTCACCAACCCGTCCGCCTCCACTCGGCGCCGTCGGAAACCGTTTGAGCACGTCAACGACGATCGGAGTCGCACGATGCAGCGTCCGCTCAAGGTGTTCGGCAGCAACGTTCCCGTCGTCATCGGCGACGAGTTCGGCCGCTCTGGCCGCGTGGGCGCCGGCTCCGAGAATGTGCTTGACCTGGGCGGCCTTGGCCAGCGGATGCAGGTAGGCGGCGCCTGCCGCTGACATCGCTGCCCGAGCGGCCTCACGCGCAGCCGCACTGTCCGCGCCGTTGGCTGCCTTGAGTGCCGCCCACGCTCTGTCGCGTAGAGCCTTCCCTCGCTCACCACCTCGAGCGAATGCCCACGCGGCGTCGACAGCGTCGCGAGGCCGCGAGTCGTCCGGCTGACCGCCCTCGAATACCTCGAGCACCACTTCCGCGCACGCTGCGGCGAACGCGGTGACCTCGCGAAGATCTTGCTTACTCAGAGCGACCTCGCTCAGTTCCCCTGTCATGAGCCCATCCTCGACCATCGCGCTGGACAGCCCGGGGGCTGAGGCGGATTTGGGCCGGCCCCATGCCGACCGGCTCCCCGAGCAGCACGCTGCATACGTCGACTCACCACGAGGCACCACAAGATCAATCATCAGACAGGACCTGGATGAGGCGGCCGCCGGCCGCTCGGGTGGCGGCCTGCTTGAGCCTGCTGAGCAGCGGCACCACCTCGACGTGGATCACCCCAGGGCAGACTGCCCAGCTGCTCGGTGACGTAGCTGAAGAGTTCCGCGCTGTCGCGGCAGGTCACTGCGGCCACGATGTTCGCGGAGCCCGTGACCGCAGCGACCCAACTGGTCTGTCGCGGAGATCCTGATCGAGCGCAGTTCGGGTGGATCAACAAGCCGAACGGGCGCTCCCCGGTGGCGCGCTGTGCGACAGCGGATCCGGCTTCGGAGCCTGCCGGGTGAGGACGCTGACCAGCGTCTTCACCCAGCGGGGCGGCTGGCGAACCGGCGCGGGCGGGAGATGGACGTCGATGCGTTTGCGATTGACCCCACTGCGGCTCTTGGACGAGCAGGACACCCCGCACGCGCTCGCTGAGCCCCGGGCGGCGGCCCAGACGGCCGCAGACGCAGTGCCGTACGCAGTGCCGTATGCATGGCAGGGGCGCCACTGTGCCGAGTACCGGCGCAACGCGAAGGAAGACACCTGCCGCAGCCGGCCCCGCACCCGCTGCGCTGCGTTCAGGGCGGCCCCATGCCTGTCTGGCAATGCCAAGGGCCGTATCGGTGGCGTCTATGAGGGCGGTGCGGGACGTGGTCTAGGACGCGCCGTCGCCGGCAGCCTCGCTGCGGTGTGGCTCCAGACGATCGACTGCTTGCTCGCTCCATGCCCGGATGACTGATGCCTGCTCGGGGGTCAGTGAGTCGAGGAAGTGACGCCGGATGTTGCCGCCGTGCACGAGGACGGCACTCTGGGCGGCCCGGCGCCCCTCGGTGGTCAGCCCGATCCCCGCGCGGCGACCATCGGCCCCCTGCTGGGTGCGTCTGACGAAACCGCGTTTCTCCATGCGCGTCAGCTGATGGGAGACACGGCTCTTGTCCCAGTCGAGCGCCTCGGAGAGCTCGCCGACACGCATCTCGCGGCCGGCGGCCTGCCACAGTGTCACCAGCACGCTGAACTCGGCCTTTGAGATGTCGCAGTCACGCTGCAGAGCACGCTCCAGTTCCCTGGTGAGCAGGCGCTGCGCCCGCATCCAGGCATCCCAGAACTCCCATTCCTCGGAGGCCGCCCGTGCTCACGGTGGAGCCGACTATGAACTCATCGACCTCGCCGACCACAAGCTCGGCAACCTCGACGAGCCCGGCAACCCGAACCTCCAGCAGTACCAGCACGACCACACCCGCGACTGGGGCGCACTCATCGACAGCTTCGATGGCTACGTGTTCCTCGTCCCCGAGTACAACCACTCCTACCCCGGAGCCCTGAAGAACGCCCTGGACTACGTCTACCGGGAGTGGAACGACAAGGCCGCCGGAATCATCAGTTACGGCGGCTGGGTCGCCGGGGCCCGGGCCGCCGAGGCGCTGCGGCTCGTCCTCGCCGAACTCCAGGTAGCCACGGTCCGCGCCCAGCCCACCATCTCGACACACCCCTCGTTCCACACCGGCACCTTCGTCCCCCAGGAGGGCCTCGACACCGCCGTGGGCGGCATGCTCGATCAGGTGATCGCCTGGTCCGCCGCGCTGCGCGGGGTGCGCCAGGCCAAGACGCAGACGACCACGGCTGCATGAGGCCCGGTTCGTGGCCCATCACGTGACAGGACGTGGCGGGCTGACGGACGCTGCATGGAAGGCGCTGAAGGCATAAAGGCCGCTGGGCGTCGACGGAGCCCTACTACGCCACCAAGGCGGGGATCCAGGACCGGGTACGGGACGCGGGCTTCGCCCACTACACGCTCATCAAACCCCGTTTCTTCATGGACAACTTCCTGCCGTCCATGGCCTTCCTGTTCCCCCGCGGTGTCGAGGGAGGCCTGGTGAGTCTCGTGAAGCCAGGGACCCGGCTGTCCCTGGTCGCAGTCGACGACATCGGCTCGGCCGCGGCCTTCGCCCGGCCGGAGCGGTTCAACGGGGTCGAACTGGAGCTGGCAAGCGACTACTTGACGATGACGGACATCGCCGCCACCCTCTCCCGCGCCCTGGGTGCGCAGCTCACCGCACCCGACATGAACCTGGAGGAGGCGACCGCCGCCGGGATGCCGCACATGGGCGCGGCGCACGACCGCATGAACGTCATTGGCCAGCCCGCGCGCCCGGAGTTCGCCCGGGCCCTCGGCATCCCCCTCACGACCTTCGAGGGGTGGACCCGGCAACACCTGCGGGCCGCGGCCTGACCCCCGACGCCTCCTCAGCTCCGCGCCCCGCGTGCCGCGACGGCGCTGGACCGGCCGGCCGGGCAGTGGCTGTACAACCCGCGCCGCCCGGGTGCCGCTGGCGGACCGTCACGAAACGCGCCGCAACCGTCCCGCGATCCGGGCTATGACCTGGTCGAACATCGCTTGCCACCGGACAGGGCCTCGGCTACGGCCGTGCGGCCACCGCGCGATCTACGGGAGTCGGCATAACCCTCGAAGGTCACGCGATGGTTGTGCTCGCTCCCCGCCAGGTCCGTAGCAAGATCGCGAACCCGGACTGCGGTATCAGGAGGGATCGAACAGAGTGACTACGCTCTGCGGTGCTTCCCGGCCGAAGAAGTTCTCCAGGTTCTTCGCCGAGCGGGTGGCCTCCGGCCCGGCAGGCCGGGGCGCGCCGCACGTTGTGCCCGCGCCGCGCGAGCCTTGAGAAGGGGGCGTTCTCACACTGGTCGGCGGCTCGGTCCTCTGTCCAGCGGCTGCGCCACAAGCCCGTGCGTGTGGCGGTGTGGCTAGCACTCCGCATCGTGCGGCGCGATGACTTCGCGCTGCGCGGTCTGTGCGACGCGCGCGAGCAGTGTCCGCAGCTGCTCGGTGTCCTTGGGGCCGAGGTCGGTGAGGAGGCGCGCTTCGGCGGCGCCGAGGCTTTGCCGTACTTCCGTGAGGCGGGCGCGTCCGGTGGCGGTGATGAGGACCTGGCGGGCGCGCCGGTCGCGCGGGTCCGGCTTACGGGTCACCAGCTCGTGGGCTTCGAGGTCGTCGAGGAGGTAGGTCATCACGGTGCGATCGAGACTCACCTCTTTGGCCAGAGCGAGTTGTGACGGCGGCTCACTGCCGCCGGCCAGTGCCACCAGGACCAGGTAGCCGCGGGCTCCGCCGGGCAGGTCGGCGACGGAGTCGGTGGCGACGCGGCGGAACGCCGCGGAGACCATGCGGATCGCCCAGCCCAGGTCGGTGTCCAGCGCCAGGGATTCCGCCTCGGCGCGCGGCTTCTTGCTCTCGGACATGGATGCGCTCACCCGCATACCGTACTACATGCGCTCGACGGCAGACGTTCTTGCGAACAGAACATCTGCCATGCATAGTGGATCGTGAAGGACGCCGGGCGTGATCCGTACCGCGCGCTCTGAGCACCCCAACAAGGAAGATCACTATGAGCGCCAGCACCGCTTTGCAGGGCCGTACCGCACTCGTCACCGGAGCAACGTCAGGCATCGGCAAGGCCCTCGCGCGGAACCTTGCCGCCCAGGGCGCGAATGTCGTCCTGCACGGTCGCGATCAGGCCCGTGGCGAGGCCCTGGTCAAGGAGATCGAGAGCGAGGGCGGCGGTGCCCGTTTCATCGCCGCGCCGACCTCACTGACGCCGAAGACACGTTGCGTCTGGCCGCCGAGGCCGGGGCGGTGGACATC
Organism: Streptomyces sp. NPDC005423; assembly: GCF_040606415.1. Taxonomy (NCBI): domain Bacteria; kingdom Bacillati; phylum Actinomycetota; class Actinomycetes; order Kitasatosporales; family Streptomycetaceae; genus Streptomyces; species Streptomyces sp. NPDC005423. The sequence continues at coordinate 16,280 of NZ_JBEXET010000015.1, forward strand.
CTGGTCAACAGCGCGGGCCTGTACGAGTTCGCCCCGACGGCCGTGAACGACGCCGGGAGCTTCGACCGACAGGTCGCGGTCAATACGCGCGCCCCGTTCCTGCTGGCCGGCGCGCTGGCACCGGGCATGGCCGAACGCGGCCACGGCTCGATCGTGATCGTCGGCTCCAGTGCGGCCCGCATGCCCGCCCCCATCGGCGCCCCCTACGGCGCATCCAAGGCCGGCGCGGAGATCCTCACCCGCTACTGGGCGACCGAGTTCGGCCCGTCCGGCGTGCGGGTCAACACCGTCTCGCCCGGTCCGGTGCACACCGAGGGCACCAAGGCCATGCTCGGCGAGCACACCGCGATGCTGGACAAGACCCACGCTCGCGGCCGCGCCGGAGACCCCAGGGAGATCGCCGACATCGTCTCGTTCCTGGTCAGTGAGGCCAGCTCCTACGTCAACGGCGCCGTCCTGTCCGCCGACGGCGGCGAGCTCAGCGCCATGCCCTCCTGAGGAGCCTCGCCATGAACGTCTTCATCATCGGCGCCACCGGCTTCGTAGGCGGCACCCTGGCCCGGCACCTGTCCGCCGAAGGTCACACGGTCACCGGCCTGGCCCGCACCGGGAGCGCTGCCGCCACTCTCGACTCCCAGGGCATCACCCCCGTGGCAGGCGACCTGGGCGAGCACCGTGCCGCCGTCGTCGAGACGGCTCGGACCGCCGACGCGGTCCTCTATGCCGCCCAGGCGGGACCGGAGCAGGAGACCGCAAGCGTTCAAGATCTCACCCGAGCCCTGTCCGGCACGGACAAGACGCTGATCTTCCTGTCCGGTAACGGAGTGCTGGTACAGCGCACCGCCGGCGCCTGGAGTCCGGATGTCTTCGCCGAGGACGACCCGTTCACGCCCGAACCCCTGGCCGACTACCGTAAGGCCGCCGAGGATGCCGTCCTGGCCGCTGCCCAGGACGGGCTGCGCGCGATGCTCCTCCGGCCCGGTCTGATCTGGGGGCCCGGCGATCACGGGCACGTGTCGATGGTCTACCGGTCGGTGGCCGCGACAGGAGCAGCCTGCTACGTCGGGGAAGGGCTGAACACCTACAGTCACGTCCACGGCGACGACGTGACCCGCCTGTTCTCCCCCGCCCTGGAAAAGGGCCGGCCCGGTGGGCTGTACCACGCCGTGGCCGGAGAGACCCCCAACCGCTGGATAGCCGAACGCGTCGCCGCCGACCTCGGCGTCGAGACACGCAGCCTCCCCCCCGAGGAGGCCACCGGCGTGTGGGGCGAATTCGGGGCCCTCATCATGGCCGTCTCCGGCCGCATCCGCGCTGTCCGCGCACAGCAGGAGCTGGGCTGGCAGCCTCAGCACACCGACATGCTGACGATGATCGGCGAGGAACGCCTGCGTCGGTTGGCCACCCCCACAGGGTGACCACGACTTCGCCACCGCCACGTGTCACCCGTGATGGCGCGGCCTTCCACCTCGAAGCGCCTCGGTACGGCCTTCCCCTCAGCACCCCTGTCGACTACTTGTCTTCGATGAAAGGCCCCTGTCATGAGTACTGTCGACTGGCTTCCCGCCGGCTTCTCCGTGCAGCGGATCGACACCAACGACACCCGCCTGTCGGTCGCGGTCGGCGGCAGCGGTCCTGTCCTGGTCCTGCTCCATGGCTGGCCCCAGACCTCACGCGCCTGGGCCCGCGTCATGCCGGACCTCGCCCAGAACCACACCGTCGGCGTGCCCGACCTGCGCGGCACCGGCAACAGTGACCGGCCCAAGGGCGGCTACGCCAAGACCAACCAGGCCGACGACATACGCGGCATCCTCACCGCCCTGAACCTCACGGGCCTCGTCGCTGTCGCCGGCCACGACATCGGCTCCATGGTCGCCTTCGCCTTCTCGCCGTCGGCTCTACCCACTCCGGCACCTCCACCGCGCAGGCCCTGGCCTCTTACACGGACGACGTGCAGGGCGCGGTCGCCCTGACCGGGCACTTCGTCGCCGAAAAAGACCCCGACTGGTTCACCAAGGCGGTGACCGCGTTCCTCGCATGACGTCCGACCCGCCACCCGGTTGTCCGGTCGACTCCGTGTGCAAGTTTCTTCTACGGATGGGAAATCATGAACATTCTGCTGTGGGTCATCGCCGCACTGCTCGCCGCGGCTTTCCTTTTCTCCGGCCTGTTCAAGCTGGCCCTGCCCCACGAGAAGTACGTCGCCGCCCAGGACTGGGCCGAGGATGCACCGAGCTGGGCTCCCCACGCGATCGGCGCGCTGGAGGTACTGGGCGCGATAGGCGTGGTCCTGCCCGCCATGGCCAACACGGCGCCGCTTCTGGTCCCGATCGCCGCAACCGGACTGGCCCTGGTGATGATCGGCGCCGTGGCGATGCACCTGCGACGCGGAGAGATCCCGGCGCTGGCACCCAGCGGAGTACTGCTGATCCTGGCCGCGATAGTGGCAGGGGGCCGGTTCGGGCCGTACGCATTCTGATCCGGTGAAAGAGCGGCACGGTCCTGGCCGCGCCGCTCCTCGTTCCCGGCGACACCGCACCGCATGCGGTCACTTGTCGCCGAACTCGCCTTGCCCAGAACCGGTGTTCAGACTGTCGATCACCTGACCCTCGGGCGGGGCGACTTCGCCTCTTCCGCTGTCGCGAGCCTCTGAGGATGAGCGGACCGTCCCTGACCATTTGGGTGCGTCTCGTCCAAGTGGTCGCCCGGTGACGGGAGTTGCCACTCAAACCGCTGATGCGCCGGCCCCGCTCAGCCCCGTCGTGGCGTCGCGGCGGTGACAAGGGTGCCGGCCGCGGTGCGTCGCCCCGGCTCGATCTGCTGACTGAACGCCTCCAGGGCGACGGTGCTGTTGGCTCGGGAAGACCGCCATCTTCCCGAGGCTCTGGGCTCTGACGAGGGCTTCACCCGCAGGGCTTCCCTCGGGCGCGTGCATCAGGCGTACGTGTCCGTCGCCCGATCCGCGCCGGTCCACCGGGGCCACAGCGCCGTGGGTACCGTCGGGCAGAGTCACCCACAGCTGGAAGTCGTCGTACCGGACGAAGTCAGCGCCCTTGACGGGCCACGGGTAGTGGTGTTCGCCGGGAACCTTGGGCAGGACGCCCTGGTGGTTGCCATGGCCCATCGGCACGCACGCGTTGAACAGGGAGTCGGTCCACTGCTCGACGCCGTCGGCGTCCGTGATCGGCGTGCGCAGCAGCCTTTCGGTGCTCTCGTAACCCAGTTGCGCCAGGGCGGGCAGGGTGTCCGGGAAGGCACCGACAAGCTCGGCGGCCTCCCGTCGCAGACGGTCCACCTTCGCCGGGTCGGCGCAGAACTGCATGCTCCACTCGATGCCGACCCGCGCGCGGTACATCCGCCAGCCGCCGGCCCCCTTGACCCACAGACTGCCGCCGTGGTGCATCTCCCAGTGTTCGGTGCTGGGGGGCTGGGGCCCGTAGGGGAGGTCGTCCTCGTTCATCTCCGCGAGGATCTTGTGCGCGACCTTCTCCGCGGCCTGGAAGAACGTCGACTCAAAACGCGGGGGATGATCGACCAGCTGTATCTTCCAGGGGTGGTTCTCCGATTCGGTGCCGCCGAGTATCAGTGTTGCCGGGGGTCCAGAACCGGTTGCCGAAGGTGAAGCGGTGTCGGTCATGGTGGGCCTCCTCGCGCCGGTGACGCGGACTTGCGTCAGACCCGCAGTGCTTGCGCCTCTTCTTCCATCGTGCGCCCGCAGTCAAGGCCGGGCCAGTCGGCGGGCAGCTGTCACTTCTGTCCAAGTCCCGCCGTAGGTCGGTCAGTTGGCGTGTCCCAACCGCGGTCCTGGCGGGCACACCTGCCGCGCCCTCGGCTCGTCCCGCAGGCTGGAACACAGCGGCCGCCGGGCACTCTCGGCAACTCGGGGTGCCGCACTCCTGTCGAGCCACTCGCCCGTACCCGGCTGAATGCATGGCGCTCAGGGAAAGGCAGTTGAAGGACGGGCCCGGGCGCGCTGTGGTCAAGTTGAACGAGCAACCGTACGGTTGAGCCGTCAAATGTAATTCTCCGTCAACGACTTGCCCGTAGTCGAATGGCATTCGTGTACATCTCAGGATGCGACAGCGCAACCCAGGGCGGATGATGGAGAAGGCGGAAGTCCGCTCCTCTTCGCTCGCGCAGCCGAGGGCGGCACGGCGCTTGGTGGAGCATCGGCGAAACTCTTGAACGGTTCGTCACCAATATCGTTGTCTCGGCAATCACATGAGGTCGTGCAGAAGTGAAGCACGGTGGTGCACCTCGACATCGCGACCGAAGTGGCCGCGCACGCGGGGGAGTTGGGGCCCTGGGGGGACACCTACCGGGTTCGCGCCATGGTGGGAAGCAGGGCGTCACTCGGGGTGCGGGGCGTCGGCACCGAGCGGATACTCGAAGGAGACTCGGTTTTCGCCTCTTCGGTGATGCGCACGAAGCAGACAAGGAAACCGCCCGCTGCACGGCTGAGCCGGCATCCCGGAATTCCGCCGTCCCAAAGCGCGGAGCAGGTGTTGTCGGGCGCGGCAGACGCGATTGTCGGGGCACAGCGGAATGCGCCCGCTTGGTGATCAACGCCGTCGATGAGCCGTTTTCGGCGTGGACATCCGACGAAGGCGAGCTCCAGCCGGGGCGGCGTGCTTGTCCTGGAACACGGAGAACAATCCACGCACCAACTTCCGATGAGTGAGACTCCATCTCTCTTCCTGTACGCGAGGTGTCACATGATCAGGACCAGCCACCTCAATTGCATCATCCCCCCACACATGCTCGAAAAAATAATGGGCAGCGACGACAGCGACATGCGCCAGGTCGTGCTGAACACCTTGCTGACCACCGCTCGGTTGCGGGGTGAGCGCAGTGTCCGGGCGTCCTTCGCCGGCGTCGCCACCCCCGGCGATGGCCGACGGACCGTCTTCGACTGCACGCACAGCATCCTCCTTCCGTCGGCTGTTCTCGCCCGGTCGGAGGACGCACCGGAACCCGCGGACGCGTCCGTCAACCGTGCGTTCGACGGACTCGGAACGACACGCGACTTCTACAGGACGGTGTTCAACCGCAACTCGATCGACGGCGAGGGGATGCGCCTGGACGCGTTCGTCCACTTCGGCGAGAAGTTCAACAACGCCTTCTGGGACGGGCAGCAGATGATTTTCGGTGACGGGGACGGGAAGCTGTTCTCCGACTTCACCGGATCCACCGACGTGATCGGGCACGAGTTGACGCACGGAGTCACTGAGCTCACTGCGGGCCTCAAGTACCACAACCAGTCCGGGGCGTTGAACGAATCCATGTCGGACGTCTTCGGGTCGCTGGTCAAACAGTGGTCGCTGAAGCAGTCGGTCGATGAGGCGGACTGGCTGATCGGTCCTGACATCTTCACTCCGGGAATCGGCGCCGACGCCCTGCGATCGATGAGGGCGCCGGGGCACGCGTACGACAACGAGCTGTTCGGCAAGGACCCCCAACCCGACCACATGGAGTACTTCGTCAGCCTGCCGGACACCGAGAGGGGCGACCTCGGCGGGGTGCACGTCAACTCCGGCATCCCGAACAAGGCGTTCTTCCTGATGGCGACGCGCCTCGGCGGATACGCGTGGGAGGCTCCCGGGCTCATCTGGTTCGAAGCGCTCAAGGCCTCCAACTCCGAGACCCAGTTCCAGGACTTCGCGAACACCACCTACCGGAAGGCCGCGGAACTGTTCGGCGAGGACAGCGCCGAACAGCTGGCCGTGCTGGCGGCCTGGCAGGACGTAGGCATCCAGATCAGCGGGATCCTGGCAGGCGTCGCCCGGGCCCGAAGCCTCGCCGCCGACCGGAACGGCGGCACCAGCGGGGACGAGGGCCTGACACCGATGAGTCAGCAGATCGGCGCACTCGCCGCTCAGGTGACGGGGCTGGCCAAGGACGTGACCGCGCTGAAGGGCAAGTGACCGACGGCGGTGGACGCGGGCGAAGCCGAGCGGCGACGACACTGCCGGTCGGCCGGCCGGGAGGGTGTGCCCGATGAAGGTGACCTGGGAAACGTACGGAGGTCAGGCGGCTGCTGTCCGCCTGGGCCTCCCGCCCCAGTCGCTGAACTCCGATGCCCTGCCCGAAGACTCGGCGGAGGAGCTGGACCGGCTGGTGGCGGCGGCCGTTCCTGAGGCCGAGGAGAAACGGCCCAGTCGCGCCAGGGACGCCATGAGCTACACGATCACGGTGGAGGACGGCGGCCGCTCGACCGCTGTGACCCGGTCCGACGCCACCATGACCCCGGCATTCGCGGCCCTGCTGAGCTGGCTTGAGCAACACGCCGCGCAGCAGTGACAAGCTGGTGAGCGCCGCCCGCACGCAGCCGGGTGCAACTCCTGTGCGCCGTACGGTGTGTGAGGGGCCCTCATCTTGCTGACGGACCCCCACACGAGTGAGTCGGCAGCGCTGGAACTGAGTGGATTCTGCCGCTCATGGCATTCCGCACCGTCGGCCTCCTGAGATGCGACCAGGTTGTCAGAAAGGCACGATGAAGAGGGGACTCTCTCTTCTTGGAGGTGATGAGGATGCGACGTGTGTTCACCGCCGCAGCGGCCCTGGCTCTTCCGATTGCCCTGGCGGGCGCGCCGTCTGTTGCTGCGTCCAGTGGAACTGCTGCGCCTTCGGCTTCCGGTGTTCAGGTCGTGCACCGGTCGACGAATCAAAGCCATCTTTTCTCCCAGGGCCCGGATGACATCTGCAACTACACCAAGAGCCGCCCGACCCTTCAGCAAGGTTCGTCCGGGCGTGCGGTCCAGCAAGAGCAGTGCTACCTGAATCAGGCCATCGGCGCAGGCCTGGACGAGGACGGGGTCTTCGGGCAGCGCACAAGGTCCGCGACGAAGGAATTCCAGCAATGTTCCCGTATCGTCGTCGACGGGCTCGTCGGAGCACAGACTTGGTCCTTCCTCTCCTTCTGGGCCAACTCACCGGACGCTCCGTTCTGTTGACGGTCCCCACGGTGCGGCTGAGGCGCGGGTTCCTGAGCTGGGGAAGCACCCGAAGGACTGCAACGCAAAGGACTGCAACGGCCTTTTCTGGACCGTGGTTCGGTGACAATCGCCGTAGCACTGATGGCGATGTCGAGATCCCCGGTGCCGGCCTCTGAAGTACTCCGGCCGTGCGTGGCCGACCCTGCGCGAGACGCCCGGCAGGCTTCCTCAGACAGCGTGGTGACAGGTGACACCGCGCTGCCGCTCGGTCGTCCGAGAGCAGTTGCCGGGCCGCCACGGACAGTTAAACCTGTGGTCGCGCGGCCAGGCCGGGAACAGCCGGGTGGGCCGGCACTGTTGCATCGACCGAGGGACCGGCGCCGCAGGTGCGGGTCGCGGTACGCCCACCGCGCACTTGGACTGAACGTATTTCCGCAGGAGGACTGCTTCATGACTGACCGGCCGTTGACGCTCATGGCCGTACACGCCCACCCCGACGACGAGGCCACCGGAACCGGAGGCGTCCTCGCGCGATACGCGGCGGAAGGCGTCCGTACGGTTCTCGTGACGTGTACCGACGGCGGTTGCGGTGACGGACCGGGGGGTGTCAAGCCGGGCGATCCCGGCCACGACCCGGCGACGGTCGCCTCGATGCGCCGAAAGGAACTTGAGGCCAGCTGTGCCGCCCTGGGGGTCAGCGACCTGGAGATGCTGGACTACGCCGACTCCGGGATGGCGGGCTGGCCGAACAACGACGCCCCGGGATCGTTCTGGGGCACCCCCGTGGCGGAAGGCGCGGCCCGGCTCGCGGAACTCATGCGGCACTACCGGCCCGATGTCGTCGTCACCTACGACGAGAACGGCTTCTACGGCCACCCCGACCACATCCAGGCCCACCGCATCACGATGGCGGCGCTGGAGATGACCACGCTGACACCGAAGGTGTACTGGACCACGATGCCCCGCTCATTGATGCGGCGGTTCGGCGAGATCATGCGCGAGTTCGGTGCGGACATCCCGGAGCCGGATTCTGCCGAGGCCGCCGCGTTGGCGGAGATCGGCCTGCCCGACGACGAGATCACCACATGGGTGGAGACCACACCGTTCAGCGGTCAGAAGTACGACGCGCTCGCCGCGCACGCCAGTCAGGGCGAGAACATCTTCTTCCTGAAGATGGGCAAGGAGAAGTTCGGTGAGCTGATGGGCATGGAGACCTTCGTACGGGTCCTGGACCCCACCGGCACGGCGCTGCCCGAGAACGATCTCTTCGCCGGCCTCCGCTGATCCGGCCGCCCGTCCGCCCGTTCGATCGGGAGAGCGCATCGACTGAACAGGGTGATACCGGGTGCCGGTCGGACAGTCGTCCAGATCGACGGAGTCAGTCAGCTCGGGGAAGGTTTCCGGGAGCGGTGCGGGAACGCCTGCCCGAGCGGCCGACCCGCCGCAGGAAGGCGTTCCCCGGTGCGCGATACTCTCCCGATGGGTTCCCGCACTTCCCCGATCAGCCCGCCGGTCACGATACGGAGGGCAGTCGCGCGGGATGCCAAACGGCTCACGCGGCTCGTGCGTCGCTCAGGCGCGTACGAGGGTAAGTACGCGGCCGCAGTGGCGGGCTACCAAGTCGGTCCTGATTACATCGAGACCCACCGGACCTTCGTGGCCGTCAGCGCCGACGGGCAGGAAGGTCCGCAAGGTCCGCTCCTCGGCTTCTACTCGCTCGTTCTCGCTCCGCCGGAGCTCGACCTGCTGTTCGTCGCCGACCATGCGCAGGGACGCGGTATCGGTCGGCTGCTCGTCGCGCACATGCGGTCCGAGGCTCGTGCCGCCGGGCTCGACCGAGTCAAGGTCGTGTCGCACGTTCCCGCCGAGGACTTCTACCACCGCGTCGGTGCGGTGCGGACCGGGACCGCGTTCGCGAACCCGCCGGCCGTGCCGTGGGACCGTCCCGAATTCGAATTCCGTATTCCTTCGGAATGACGCGGTGGGCCGGTTCGCAAGGCGTCGGCTTCGGCTGCGTGGTGGCCGGCATGCGCGAGCCGCTGGACGCCGCGCGCTCCGTGTGTGCCGCCGTCTCTGCCACGGCGGGGGAGTCGCCGGCGGCCTCTCCTGGCGACTCCCTCCCGTCCGGCACGCCCACCGTGACACCGCGCCCGGCAGACCGACGCCGGGCTGATGATGGCCCGCGCTGGGGATATCCCCAGTTCGATCCCGGGGGTGCGCCGGATCGGCCCCGTTGAGGGGCGAATCTAGCGTTCAGTCATGGCTCTGACTCTGCGAAAGCACCTCGCCATGGCGGCCGGCGTCGCCACGCTGCTCGCCACCGGGGTGGCCCCCGCCGTCGCCCAGCCCGCTGATCCCTCCCGTGGGGGGCAGTTACGCCGCGACACCGAGGCGATCCGGACCCTCGGCATCAGCGGTGTGCAGGCCCGCGTGATCGAGCCTGACGGCAGGCAGTCGGTCGCTACCACGGGCACCGCCGACCTGAACACGGGCCGCCCAGTTCCCGCCGACGGTTACTTCCGTATGGCCAGCACCTCCAAGACGCTGGTCGCCACCGTGGTCCTCCAACTGGAGGCCGAGGGCAGGCTGTCCCTGAACGACACCGTCGACCGATGGCTGCCCGGAGTGGTGCGGGGCAACGGCAACGACGGCAGCCGGATCTCCGTCCGCCAACTGCTCCAGCACACCAGCGGCATCCGTGACGACCTGCCCGGATACGCCACGCCGCAGGAGTACTACCAGCAGCGCCACACCGTCTACGAACCCGAGCAGCTGGTCGACCTCGCCATGGCCCACGAGCCGGAGGACTTCCTTCCCGGCGACGGCTGGGCGTACTCCAACACCGGCTACGTCCTGCTCGACATGATCATCCAGAAGGCCACCGGTCAACCCGCCCACCAGGAGATCGAGAACCGCGTCCTGCGCCCGCTCCACCTCGACCACACCAGGTGGATGGGCACCTCGCCCACCCTGCCCCGGCCCCACGCCCAGGCCTACCAGCTCTTCGGCCCCGGTTCCCGGACGGACGTCACCGACCAGATACCAGTGGACTACGAGAACCTCTCCTGGGTCACGACCACGCGGGACGAGAACCGCTTCCTCCGCGCGCTGCTCGACGGCCGCCTGCTACCGGCACGGCAGCTGGCCCAGATGAAGCAGACTGTCCCGGTGAGCGCGGAGGTCCAACAGCTGTGGCCCGGCGGCCGTTACGGGCTCGGTCTGGTCGAACGCCCCCTGAGTTGCGGAGGAACCTACTGGAGCCATGAGGGCGGGGACGGCGGCTACATCACCCTCAACGGCGTCACCGACAACGGCGGGCGAAGCGTCGTGGTCTCCATGTCCGAGGCGCGTGGCGACAGCCTGGAACACATACTGGACCAGGAGAACGCGGCCAGCGCCCTGATCGACCACGCACTGTGCGCCGGGGCTCCAGCACGTGAGTGATCGCGTCGGTGCGGCCAGTGGGTGGTGCACTCGGCGCTGCGCTCCCTGGTGTTGCGCATCAGCGTTGCGCAACCCTTCGTCTTTCATGGCTGTCGGGCTCACCTCGGCGACACCTCGTCTTCGCCGCCAGCCTCGCCCCGCCCACAAGCGAGTCACCTCCAACAGGGGATCACGTTGTTGGCCGGGTGCTGGACTTGACGGCCCGCGGCTGGTGACGACACGGGCTCCCCGCTGCGCCGCTGCCTGCGCCCCATCACGCTCGGCGAGCGGATCGCCCTGGTCTCGTACGCTCCGTTGCGTCGCTGGGCCGCTACGAGAGGTGCGGATCCGGGCGCGTACGACGAACAGGGTCCCGCCTTCATCCATGCCGAGGACTGCGGCGGGTTCACCCCCGGCGAGAACTACCCCTTCGCTCGGCCAGGCGCACTGCGTACCGTGCGCCGCTATGACGCCCGGGGTCATAGCGCGGGTGGCCGCCTTCTGGAGATCGCAGCCGACGCCACGACTGGCTTCGATGCGGCCTTCGACGACGCGTTCCACGATCCGGACGGGGTGCTCCGGCACGTCAGAGCAGTGGAATACGGATGCTTCCACTTCGAGGTACGACGGCCCTCCGCCAAGGAGCAGTAGCAGCCGCACCATTCCCGCGGCCAGACCAAGGACCACCCAAGCCGCCACATGATCAACGGCTTCTGTCAGGACCACCGAGGCGATCGTTCAGGTTCGGCGCCGACACCTGGACCCTGGAAGCCGCCGCACGTGGCATTCGCCACGAGAGGAGGCAGGTGGCGTGGCGACTCCCCCGCATGCTTCTGCACGGCTCCACATGCGCCGGGCAAGGGACTGCGGTACTCCTCGAAGGAGAGACGTACCGCACTCGGTATCTCGGCGACGTTCGGAGCATGCGTGCTATAGAACTCGTTCGCCGTGATCCACCGTCGTATCCAGCTCGTACGAGACGGAGGCCGCCGCCATGCAACAAGCCGTCACCGTGGGCCTCGACGGTTCACCCCAGAGCCTCGCCGCCGCCCGTTGGGCCGCCGACGAGGCCGAGAAGCGCAGACTCACGCTGCGTCTGCTGCACGCGTGGCCCCTGCTGGCGCCGGAGCCCGCGCACGCTTCCCCCCAGGTCGACCAGAACTACTGGGCGAAGCGTCTCGTGCACACCGCGAAAGCCGAACTGCAAGCCCGCCACCCGGGCCTGAGCATCGTCGGAAGTCTGGTGGCCGACGATGCCGAGGAGGCGCTGCTCCAGGCGGCGTCGGAGTCCGAGTTGCTGGTGCTGGGTTCCCAGGGGCTGGAGGGCGTCGAGAGCTACTTCCTGGGCGATGTCAGCATGCCGGTCGTGGCCCGCGCGGCGCGACCGGTCGTACTCGTCCGCGCCGAAACTCCCGTACAGGAGGCACATCCCGCGCCTGCGAGCCGCGTGGTCGTCGCCCTGAAACTGAACGGACCCGCCGACGGCCTGCTCGACTTCGCGTTCCACACCGCCGCGGCCAGAGGAGTATCGGTGCTGGCCGTCCACGGCCGAAGCGTGCCGCTGCACGCACGCGTGCCCTGGGGAGTGGACCACGCCGCCACCGACGAGATGACGCGGGACGCGCAGCGCGAGCTGAGCAGGGTCCTCCGCCCCTGGCGCGAGAAGTACCCGCAGGTGGACGTGGCCGACAGCATCCGTCTGGCGAGCCCCGCCAAGGCCGTGGTGCGGGCTGCCGAAGGCGCCGTACTGCTGGTCCTCGGCCGGCGGGCACACCGGCACGGTGCCGCGCCCCACCTCGGTCCCCTCACCCATGGCGCCATCCACCACGGACGCTGCCCCGTCGCCGTCGTACCCCATGACTGAGCCCGGCCACCCCGGTCCGCCGCCCGCGCGCGCGGAGGTGTGCGAGACCCACACCGCGATCGTGTTCTTCGCTGGGGACCGCGCCTACAAGGTCAAGAAACCGGTGGATCTGGGGTTCCTGGACTACACCACGTGGGCGGCGCGCAGGCTCGCGTGCGAACGCGAAGTCGCCCTCAACCGCCGTTTCGCCCCCGACGTCTACCTGGGCCTGGGGGGATTCACCGGCCCGGACGGTCAAGCACCGGAACCTCTCGTGGTGATGCGACGCATGCCCGCGGACCGGCGTCTCTCCCGCCTCGTACGGGGAGGGGCCGTCCTGGACGACGTCCTGCGGAACGTGGCCCGGCACCTCGCCACATGGCACGCGGACGCGCCCCGCGGACCCGAAGTGGACGAGCAGGGCTCGCGAGACGCCCTTTCATCGCGCTGGGAGGCCAGTTTCGCCGAGATCCACGCGTCGGCCGACGACGGCTCCGTACCGGCGGGCATGACGGAGACCGAACATCTGGTGCGCCGGTATCTCGCGGGCCGTGAGCGGTTGTTCGCGGCCCGGATCGCACAACGGCGGGTGGTCGACGGCCACGGTGACCTGCTCGCCCAGGACATCTTCTGCCTCGACGACGGCCCCCGCGTCCTGGACTGCCTGGAGTTCGACGACCGGCTGCGCTACGTCGACGGCCTGGACGACGCCGCCTTCCTCGCCATGGACCTGGAGCAACTGGGAGCCCCGGAAGCCGCCGCGTACTTCCTCGCGGCGTACGGGCAGTACTCCGGCGATCCCGCTCCGGCGTCACTGTGGCACCACTACGTCGCCTACCGCGCGTTCGTCCGCGCCAAGGTCTCGCTGATCCAGGCCCGCCAGGGCGCACCGGGCGCGGAGGCGGCGACCCGCGGGCTGGTCTCCACGACGCTGCGCCACCTGCGCACCTCCGCCGTCGGCCTGACACTCGTCGGCGGGCTGCCGGGCAGCGGGAAGTCCACCCTCTCCGGCGCGCTGGCCGACCGGCTCGGGGTCACTCTGCTCAGCAGCGACCGGGTCCGCAAGGAACTGGCGGGCATTCCGCCGGAGCAGTCCGCGGCGGCCGGCTACGGCGAAGGGCTGTACACACCCGAGTGGACCGCCAGGACCTACGCCACCCTGCTCGACCGGGCGGACACGCTGCTGTCCGCGGGCGAGTCCGTCGTGCTGGACGCCACCTGGTCGGACCTGGCGCAGCGTGAAGCGGCACGGCAGGTGGCCGAACGCACCAGCGCCGAGCTGGTCGCCCTGCGCTGTCACGTCCCGGACGACGTGTCGGCGGCCCGCCTGAGCAGCCGCGCCTCCGGCCCCTCCGACGCCGATCTCGACATCGCCACCACCATGGCGGCCCGGGAACCCGCGTGGCCCGAAGCCGTCGCCGTCGACACCAGCGGCCCGTTGGAGTCCGCGGTCGCCCGGTCGCTGGCCGCCGTACGTCCCTGGGGCACCGGCCAGGCCCCGGTCTTCCGCCGCCCGTACATGGAGCCGGACTGACGGGGACCCATGGCGGCGCGGGGTCGGGTTGCGAGAGCTGCCCCCTGGCGAGCCGGAGCACGTGCGTGGTCGCGTCGGCGGACGCGGTGGCGCACCGGCGGCCGGTCTGCGGTGTCGGGCGCAGTCTTACGGCCGCGGCAGCGGCGGCGCGGAACCCGTCTCGTCGTGTACGACGAAGCCGCCGCGAGCAAGGGCGGCGACGCGGCCGCTGGCGCGGCGGACGGACGCGTCGCCGTGCAGACCTGGCTGGGCCGCAGTGCAGTTCGTCGTCGCCGGTAGGGCCGCTCACCGAGATCGCGTACTTCCCACCCGCGAGTCTTGCTCAGCCGGTCTTGCGACCCCAGCTCGGCCCCACCGAGTTCCACTCCTTGCCCCAGGAGTCGACGCGCCGTTGGTCCAGCCGGTACCGCAAGGCCGCTCCGGTGCCCAGCCCCGTCCCGGCGAAGGCGAGCGCGGCTGTCAGGCCGAGGACGAGAGATTCGAGCCTCGCGGCGGTCGGGCTCGGCGGCTCGGTGGTGAGACGGCCGGCGCCGTCCAACCAGACCACGACCCCGCCCCCGGCTTTCTGCCCCGTCTCCACCAGTGTGCTGCCGGTGCGGCGGGTGCCGTCGCCGGCCGTCCAGCCGATCCTGGCCTCGATCCGGTCGCGCTCTCCGCCGGCCGTCGTGGTGGATGGCGCGACGTCCGTGAGGAGTACGGCCCGTACGGAGTGCCGGTCGGCGCGCTGTCCGGCGAACACCTCGTCGGCGGCGTGGAATGTCACCAGACCGGCGAGTGCGCCGCCCACCGCGATGACCGTCCACATGACCAGGACGATCCAGGCTTCGACGATGTCGTCGCGTCGGCGCAACGGGTTGCTCCGCAACCGCCACAGCCGCTTCTTCGTCCGCTTGCCCCTGCCCATGGTCCGCACCTCCTCCTCGTGGTCACCATCACGACGGTGTCAGCCAGGAACATGGAGTGGCTTGGGCCGAACAGGTGCTGTCGGGTGCCGGTCGGTACGGTGCCGGGCCCTGACGGGCCGTTCAGGCCGCTCCAGCGACGACGCCGCCGGAGTTCGGCGAACGTCCACCGCGTGCCCCCGCGCCGACAGCGGCGAAGTCGTGAGGAGGCCGACCGCACAGCGCGGCTACCTGACACAGCGCGCCTCCATGACGGTTGTCCCGGCGATCACACGCGCCGAGGAGCGCGGGCCGCCGAGGGTGTGACTCTCGGCTTGGCCCGAGCCGACTGGACGGGCGGGCCGCGCATAAGGGCTGATCGGACCCGCCCAACCCGTTCGGGCCTGGTCACTCGGCCCGAGCGAGGACTTGGCCGCCATCCCGGACGTACGTGCCGTGCCGGCTGAGCGATCGAGAGAGCGAACGCCAGGAGGACTTCCACTTCCACGGTACGGGACAGTCCTCCTCGGAGGAGGGCCCGGAGAGACGGCGGTGGGACACGGTGCACCTCCGGTCCCGGGGCGATGGGCGGGTGCGCGGCGGTCGCCCCGGTATCTCCACCCTCGGCCTCGCGGCCCGGCACCTGCCGTGCCGAGGGCCGGTGTGCGATGAGGGGTCCGGTAGTCGTGGCAGTGGACGGTTCGCGGACGGATCTCGCGGTGGTGCAAGTCGCCGCGCGCGAGGCCCAACAGCGAGGGGTGGAGGGGGAGTTGGCCGGCCGTGCGGTCTGCCTGCCCTGGCCCGCCCTACGGCACGATGGCCACCGGGCACCGCACCTTCTCCAGTACGGCCCGGACCGTGGAGCCGGGCGACGCGTGCCGTCCCACGACCACCAGGGCGGAGCTCTCCGCGGCATGGGCCAGCGCCTGGGCCGGGCTGAACAGCAGCACATCCTCCAGCACGTCCACGTCGGGATACTTCGCGCGCCACGGACGCAGCGCCTCGGACAGCTGGGCCACCTCCTCGTCCTCCCACGTGGCCCGCTCCTCCTCCGGCACGCCGAAGGGCCACTGCGCGGCGCTCGCGGGCAGCGCCCAGGCGTGTACGGCGTGCAGTCGCACGCCTCGTAGCCGCGCCTCCTCGAAGGCGAAACCGAGTGCGCCGCCTGCGGCATCCCGGGCATCGACGCCCACCGTCACGGTTCCGGCCGGGGGCGTGGTGGTGGGTGCCCGGGGCACCAGTACCAGCGGCCCGGTGCAGCCCTCGATCAGGTCCGACGCGGTCGAGCCCAGCCGGCTTCCGCTCGGCCGGCTCTCTCCGCACAGCCCGAGCACGACCAGCGCCGCCCCCGCGCACGCCGCCCGCAGGGTCGGAGCGGGCGCCCCGGCGACGCTCACGGGCCGGACCTCCAGCCCGGGGTGGTGCGAGCGGAGTTCGGCGACCACGTGGTCCGCCACCGTGTCCGGGTGGGACGGCCAGTGCTCCACGGGGTCCAGGTTCTCCGGCGGCGCCGCGTGCACCACCTTCAGGGGCAGCCCGCGCCGCAGTGCTTCACGGGCTGCCCAGGCCGCAGCGACATGGCTGCGGGCCGACCGGTCGACACCGACGATGATCGCTTGTTCCATGACGAACCGCCTTCCAGTTCCGATCCCCTCCCCACCCTGACCGGCGAAGACAGAGGCCCGCTGGGGCCGAACGGTCCCCAGAGCAAGACCTTGCGGCCCCCATCCGCCGGCCGCCCCTCGAACCGCGCGCCCCGCACGGGCCAGTTGCTCGCCCGGGTCCTGCGGGAACTCCTCGCCCGCCCGTCTCGCCGCTCGGGCCAGGCTGACCGAGCGCACTTTCTGCCATCCTTTCGCCGAACCCGGCGTCCGGCTCATCGCCGAGACCCCCGCCCTTCAAGAGCGCTCCCATGCCAAGCGCGCCTCCCTGCTGAACGCGCTGCATGGACACCCTCGCTACTCGCTACTCGCCGCTGGATGCAGGAACCGTCCGTTCCCCTTCACGACCCTCTGTCCGGTTCGGCGACCGGCGGGTACGGTCGGGCGGTCGGGGCCTCAGCGGAACAGCGAAGCCAGTTCGACGCGGGAGCGCACCCCGAGGCGGACGAAGATGTTCCGCAGGTGGTACTCGACCGTGCGGGTGCTGAGCACCAGGAGGTCGGCGATCTCCCGGTTGGTCGCGCCGCGGCTGACGAGGTCGCAGATGCGTGCCTGCTGCGCGGTCAGTTCCGTGCCGCCGCGCGGCGGTGGCCGGTCCGCGCCGTCGCCGGCCGCCCGTGACTCCCCGGCCGCCCGGAGCTCGTCGGCGGCCCGTTCGGCCCAGACCCGTGCCTCCGCCTGCCGGAAGACGGCCAGCGCGTCCCGTAGCAGCCCGCGGGCGGCGCCCGGGCGGCGTGCCTGGCGCAGCCGGTGGGCGAAGAAGAGCTCGGTCTTGGCCCGTTCCAGCGCCGCGTCGCCGCGGTCGTGCAGCCGCAGCGCCTCGCGGAAGTGCTCCTCGGCCGCTGCGTGGCCCTCGGCGAGCAGCCCGTGGCAGCGGTGCGCCAGGGCCCGCCGGGTGGTGCTGCCCGAGGCCACGGCCCAGTTCTCGAACCCCCGCAGCGCTCCTGCCGCCTTGTCGCGCTCGCTGCACCGGACGGCGGCCTCCACGAACTGCGGCGCCGCCATGCCCCTGATCGCCAGGTTGATCTGGCCGGCCCCCGCCGTCATGTGGCGGAAGCGGTCCAGCGCGTCCGCGGGCCTGCCCTCGACGAGGTCCACGACGGCCGCCACCCAGCAGTTGAACGCGCTCGGCCGGCCCAGTTCCCGGGCCGCGACGTCATGTGCGGCCGTCCGCAGCCGCAGGGCCGCCGAGATGCCGTCCCCCTGGAGCGCGGAGAGCAGGGCCAGCACCGCGAGGTGGTCCACCGCTACGTTGCGCTGCCCCAGGGAGCGGGCGAGCCGCAGCCCTTCCGTAGCGGCGTTCTCCGCGGCGGCGTGCCGGTCGAGCATCAGCGACGAGAGTGCCTGGTAGACCAGCACGCCCGGCACCAGCGAGACGGCGCCGGCCTCCCGGGCCTGGTGCTCGGCGGTCAGGGCCAGGGTGTGCGCCCGGTGCGCGTCACCGAGGGTGTACGCCGCCTGGCTGGCCCACGTCGTGGCCTCGGGGTCGCGGACCGCGCCGGCCAGCCGCACCACCCGCCGCAGCGCCCGGCTCGCCTCGTCGTGGTGGCCCCGGAAGGTCGCCGCCATCCCCGCGAAGTGGGCCGAGACGAGGCGGACGGCCGGAGGGTCGTCGGGTGTGCCCAGCCGGCGGGCGCGCTCAGCGAGCGAGAAGTAGCCGGCGAAGTCCCCGGCGAGGCAGGCCGCCTCGCCGGCGAGTATCAGGGCCCGCGCCGTCAGTTCCGGCCGTGAGCGGGGGAGTGCGCCCACCGCCGAGGACAGGTCCGTCCGGGCGCGGGCGGGCAGCCCGTCGCGCAGCTCGATCTCGCCGCGCACCATCATGCGCAGGCCCCGGGTGACGGGGTCCGGATCGCGCGGCAGGACGCGGTGCAGCAGGCCGCCGGCGTACGCGGACTCGCCGGCGGCCAGCCGGTCGGCCGCCGCGGTGACGAGCCAGCGGGACCGGGTCTCCGGGCGTACGGCCACCTCCGCGGCCCGCTCCAGCGCGGCTGCCGCCGCCCGTTGGTCGCCGGTGCCGCGGGCGGCGGCCGCGGCCTCGTCCAGCTCCCTGACCAGTCGCGGCGACGGCCTGGAGGCCGCCGCGAGCCGGTGCACCGCTCGGGGGAGCCGGGGGGCGGTGTCGGTGAGGACGTGCGCGAGGGCGGTGTGGGCGGCCTGGCGGTCGGCGAAGGCGGTCTCCGCCGACAGGCAGTTCATCAGGAGGCGCCCCGGCACCGTCACGGTGTCCCCGTCCACGGCGACCAGTCCCGACGCGCGGGCCTCGTCGAGCGCCCCGGGGCCCGTGCCGGCTCGCGCCGCGGCGGCCAGCAGCACCCGGGCGGGCAGCCCGTCCCCGACCAGCGCCAGGCACACCACCGTGCGCGCTCCGTCGCTCAGCAGCCGCAACCGCCGTCGGTGGCGGGTCCGCAGGCGGCCCCAGGCCGGCAGCGCGGGCGCCGCGTCGGCGGGCGCGTCCGCCAGCGCGGCGGCCAACTCCACCAGGGCGAGCGGGTTGCCTGCCGCGAGGTCCAGCGCGCAGGCCGCCGCCCGCGCCGCGGGCTCGACGCGGCACCGGTCCCGGAGCAGCCGTAGGGCGCCGGACCGGTCGAGCGGCGTCGGGCGGAGGAGGGTGGCGACACCGTCCAGCGCCTCCTCGGCGGTCGAGCCGGGGTCGGCGGCGAGCACCACCGCCACCGCTCCGCTTTCCAGCCGGGCCAGCGCGAATTCCAGCGCGCGCAGTGACGCCTCGTCCAGCCAGTGCGCGTCGTCCACGCACCACAGCAGCGGCCGGTTCGCGGAGGCGGCCGTGAGCACGCGCAGCAGCGTGAGCCCGGCCCCGTACGCCTGCTCGGGGGAGGGGAGGCGGCCGGTGAGGATCCGTTCCAGCGCGCCCGTCTCGGCGGCCGGCAGCGCGCCCGCCCGGTTTGCCAGCGGGGGGAGCGACCGGTGCAGTGCGGACAGGGGGAGGCGGGCCTCGGACTCCGCGCAGTCGGTGCGGCAGACGGTGAAGCCGTCGGCCGTCCGGGCGGCCTCGGCCAGCAGCGCGGACCGTCCCGACCCGGGCTCGCCGACGACCAGGACGGCTCCCGGATGCCCGGCGCGCGCCTCCGCCATGGCACCGGCCAGCACCGCGCGCTCGGCCTCCCGCCCGTACAACGGACGCGGGAGCGCGCCGTGTTGGTCCGGCTCCGCCCTCATGACGTCAGTGTTACGCGCAGGTTGCCCGGCGCGGAAGAGGGTTCGCGCTTGTTCGGTCCATGACATTTCTGCCGACCGGCGGGCGCGGCGGTTACGCGACGGACGAGGCGGTGGACCGAGCCGCGTCACAAGACCGGTGATTCCACCGGTCCGTGCCCACCGGCCTCCCCCCGACACTCCAGAAGTCCCCACTCCAGGAGCCCCCACTCCAGAAGGAAACCCCATGCGACGGATCCTCACTGTCCTGCTCAGCCTGCTGGCCGCGGTCGGCCTGGGCACTGTCGTGCAGGTGGGCAGCGCCAGCGCCGCCACCACGCACACCCCGGTCGTCTTCGTCCACGGCTACAGCGGCAGCGCCAGCAACTGGACCACCGCCGAGGCGCTGTTCCAGGCCAACGGCTACAGCGGCAACGAGCTCTACGCCTTCCAGTACGACTGGAGCCAGTCCAACAAGACCAGCGCGGCCAACCTCGCCACCTACGTCCAGCAGGTCCTGGCCAAGACCGGCGCCCAGCAGGTCGACATCGTCAACCACTCCATGGGCGGCCTGGTCAGCGACTGGTACGTCAAGCAGCTCGGCGGCCAGCCCTACGTCCGCCACCTCGCCTCGATCGCCGGCGCCAACCACGGCACCACCTTCGCCGGGGCCTGCCTGATCAACACGTCCTGTGTCGAGATGTACCCCGGCTCCAGCTTCCTGGCCACGGTCAACGCGGGTGACGAGACCCCCGGCACCACCAAGTACGCCACCTGGTACTCGCCGTGCGACGGCGTGATCATCCCCTACACCAGCACCGAGCTGAGCGGCGCCACCAACAACCTGGTCGCCTGCCAGACGCACATCGGCTACCTCACCGACACGGCGACTCTCACCGCCGTCGAGCACTTCCTCGCCACCTGACCCACCACGGACCGACGGGAGTCCGGCGCCCGGCCCACACGGCCGGCCGCCGGACTCCCGCATGCGAACCGCCCGGGGGCGGAACGGCACATCGCGGCGCTCGGCCTGACCGCGACGATCCAGCTGGCCGGCCCGCAGACGGCCGGGGTCTTCGCCCGCGCCGCAGGCCGCCCGGTGCGCTTCCGCGCCCAACCGATCGAGGAGTTCCGCGCCCGCAGAGAGGAGATGACCGCGATGTTCGACTGGTTCAACACCGTGGGCTACCGCGCCGATGCGGCGACCCTGCGCGCACACCACCCCCAACTGACCACCCTGGCCACGTGGTGCGTGACCACTGGTCGGCACCGGCGGAACCGGCGATCGCCAGCTGAGGACTCGGCACGCAGACAGTGCCAAGTGAGGCCCGCACCAAGCCAGTTGGTGCGGGCCTCACCGCGTCGTGGGCCGTCACCGGGGAGGCGACGGCTCAGACAACGATGCCTGGTCGGTCAGTCCTCATCCGGGTCGAGTACGCGGCCCTTGAGTTTGACGGCCGCGGGCGCGGCCCGCGCTGCGGCGGACACCCACGGGGCCGGCGGCGCGCGACCGTTCAGCCGCCTGCCGCCTGCCGCCTGCGCCCTTGGGCGGTACGCCCGCCGTCGGTTACCGGCGGCTCAGCGGATGCCGAGTGCGACGAACTGGGTGACCGCGTCGTCGGCGAAGTTGTCGTCGCTGACCAGAACCAGGGTGCGTTCGCCGTCTCGCAGGGTCGGACCCCACGTCATGCCCTCGGTGTTGTCGCACGCGACGCGTGCTGCCGCACGAGGCTGGGCGTGGTGTGGGCGGATGCGCGCACCCGGTCTCCGCCTCGGCCTTCAGCTCTCGATGCCCTTGCAGGGACTGGGGATTGACCCCCGCTCGGCCCCGATTGCATGACAGTAACTGTTCGAGTGAAAACCATGCACTTGTTGTTAACGGTGGCGGCTTCTACCTTCTAGATGCGGGGTGCGGACAGCAGCCGGAAACACCCCGCCTCTACCGAATCCAAGGAGTCCGCCATGAGCACAGCCATGCCTTTCGACCTCGACGCCACGCTCCTGTCCGCGGTGACCACCGTGGTGGAGGACGCCGGAGTCACCCTGCGGGAGCGCTACACGACCCACGCCCGAGGCGTGAGCCTGGAGGAGGTCGTCGGCGAGATCTACGCGAACGACGACGCGGTCCTCGCCGTGATGCGTGAGCCGCTGCTGCGGGCGAGGCCCGGGTCGCAGTGGGCCGAGGACGAGCTGGCCGGCGGAGCGCTGCCGCCGGGGGAGTGGTGGGTCGTCGACCCGGCCGAGGGCAACATCAACCACGTCCACGGCATGCCGGACTGGGGCCTCACCGCCACCCTGGTGCGCGACAACCAGCCGGTCCTCACGGTCGTTCACCTGCCGCTGACCGGCGACACCTACACCGCCACCGCGGGCGGCGGCGCCCACCTCAACGGCCGTCCGTTGACCGTGTCCGCGAAGAGTGACCTGGGTGCCGCACTGATCGGCACCGGCCAGGCCCGGCCCGGCGAGACCACCGACACCTTCCGCCGCATCGGCGCATCCGTCACCGCGATGCTCACCGCCGGTCTCGTCGTGCGCGTGTCCGTCCCGGCCACGCTGCAGCTCATCCACGTCGCCGCCGGACGCATGGACGCCTTCTGGCAGTTCTCCGACGTCCGCTCCGGCCTCGTCGCCGGTGCCCTGCTGGTCACCGAGGCCGGAGGCACCGTCACCGACCTGGACGGCAAGCCCTGGAACGCCGCCAGCCGCGACTTCCTGGCCGCCGCCCCCCACCTCCACACCGCCGCGCTCGACGTCCTGTCCTCGATCTGACCGGCCCCGACCCTCTCCACTCTGACCAAGGAACCACGCATGACCGCCACCGTGCCCACGGACGTCGCCGAGCTGACCGAGATCCTGGCCTACACCGACTTCGCGACCAGCGCTCCGGCATCCGTACAGGAGGCCCTGGGCCTCGGCACGTTGCACGCCGGCTCCACGCGGGCACTGGCCGTCCGTGAGGACCCGAGCCACTTCTTCAACCGGGCGGGCGGCTTCGGCACCGACCGTCCGATCACCGCCGACGACCTGAACCAGGTGTGCGACTTCTACCGGGAGCAGGGGGTGGCGCGGGGCTCGCTCATGATCGCACCGTCCCTGCTGCCGCCCGACTGGGCCACCACCGTCTCGAAACTGGGCCTCACCCGGGGCAGCGGACACACCAAGCTCGGCCGGCACCTCGAAACGGCGCCCACCACCACCGACGTTCCCGTCCTGGCACCCGGCTGGCGGGTCGGCGTCGTAGAGGTCGAGCGGGCCCACGAGTGGGCCACCGTCATGATGACCACCTTCGGGTTCACCACGCCGGACATGATCGAGATGGCCGCGTCATTCGTGGGCGGCGCGAACTGGACGCAGTACGCGGTCTGGGCCGGTGAGCGCATCGTCGCGGTCGGGAGTGTCTTCTTCAACGGCGAGTGCGCCCACATGTTCGCCGCGGCCACGCTCCCGGACGCGCGCGGCCGTAACGCCCAGTCCGCGCTGATCGCCGCCCGCCTCCGCGCGGCCGCGGCCGAGGGCTGCCGGTGGATCGTCGCCGAGACCGGCGTCGAGGGCCCCGGCGCACCCAACCCGTCCCTGCGCAACCTGGTGCGCGCCGGCTTCGAGCCGATGTACGACCGGGCCAACTGGCTGTGGCACGCGTAGACCGAAGCCACGGTCCGTAGTGCGGGCAGGTGCGGGCGCTGGAACGGGCCGGTGGCCGCGCACCGCATCTCATCCACTCAGGGCGGGCCTCGTCAGAGGCCGAGGCCGGCTCCGGCTGCTGCCCCCCGTACCCGAGACGATCCTCAGACTAGGACAGCCATGACCACGCTTTCCACAGCCCCAACCACCCCACCGCAACGGGCCAACCGGGTCCGCTGGAACATCCCGGTCCGGCTGCGCAAGAGCATCCTGGTCACCCATGTCGTCTCGGCGGGGTCCTGGATCGGCATCGATGTCATCTCCATCGTCCTGGTGGCGATCGGCTGGGTGCGCGCCGGCGACGACCGCACCGCCGCCTACCGCGCACTGGCCGACTTCTTCGTCGTCCCCCTCCTGCTGTCGGCCCTCGTGGCAGGGACGCTCTGCCTGATCACCGGCCTCCTGCTGGGGTTGGCGACCAAGTGGGGACTCGTACGGTTCTGGTGGGTCGCCGTGAAGCTGGTCCTGAATGTGATCGCCTGCGCGATGATGCTGGCCTTCCTGGGCCCCGTCACCGAACTCGCCACGGGTGCACAGCCGTTGCAGGACATCTGGTTCGTCTCGTTCCTCGCCGCCACCGCCCTGGCGCTCCTGAGCTTCGCCACCGTGCTCTCGGTCTTCAAACCGTGGGGCCGGGTCCGCAAGTAACGCGGCCCGGACGATCGAGGCAGGCCACATGAACAACGACCGTTACACCAAACGGTTCTGACGACCTGTCAGATTCTTGTCCGTCATATCTCCCGGAGGTACCCGCCATGTCCACTCCTGCCACGCCCACTCCTGCCACGCCGAGCACGGTCACCGACGACGCGGCACTGCTTCCCGCGGTCGCGGAGATCGCCGAACGGATCGGCGCACGCGTCCTCGCCCGCTACTCGCCGGATGCCCGACCGGCCACCCGCGACGACATCATGAGCGTCTTCGGACCCATGGAAGAAGAGGCCGCAGAGGGCGTCCAGGCCGCACTGGCCGCGATCCGGCCGCAGGCCACCTGGCTCGGCGAGGACGAGGAGGAAAAGCTCCAAGGCGAGCTGCCCGCCGGCGAGTGGTGGATCAGCGACCTCGTCGAAGGCGCAATCAACCACCTGCACGGGCTGACCGAATGGGGCACCACCATCACCCTGGTCCGCGACAACCAGCCGGTGCTCGGTGTGGTGCACCAGCCCATCGGCAACGTCACCTATACCGCCGTGCGCGGCGGCGGCGCCTACCGTGACGGGACCCGGCTGCGGGCGTCCGCCAAGACCGACCTCAAGGTGGCGATGATGACCACCAGCCAGGACGGCGGCGAGGACCAGGCGCAACGCCGGCACATAGGCAAGGCGTTCGCCGCCATGCTGGACAGTGCGTTGCTGGTACGCAGCACGATCCCCACCACCTTCCCGCTGCTGGGCGTGGCCACCGGCCAGTACGACGCCTACTGGCAGTTCCAGCCCGAGATGTCCGGCGTGGGCGCTGGTGTGCTGCTCGCCACCGAAGCCGGCGCGATCGCCACCGACCTGCACGGCCGGCCCTGGCGGTCGGGCGCCGACCTGCTGGTCGCCGCGCCGGGTGTGCACGCCGCCGCCCTGAACGTGCTGTCCAGCACCACCTGAGCCGCCGCGGCGATCGCCAGCCGACGGCACCGTTCACACCCCGAAGCACCGCCTCCCCGTAAGGGAATACGACCATGCATCTCACCGTTCTGGGCGCCTCGGGCGCCACCGGCCAGTACCTCCTCCAGCAGGCCCTCGACCGTGGACACACCGTCACCGCGATCGCCCGTGACCCCGACCGGCTCGTGGTCACCGGCCACGAGGACCAGCTGATCAGAGTGCGTGCCGACGTGCGCGACACCGACGGCATCGGCCGCGCCCTCAAAGGCGCCACCACCATCATCTCGGCACTGGGTATCCCCGGCCGCGACCAGGTCGGTGTGCTGACCGCGGGCGCTCGCGCCGCCGTCGCGGCCGACCCCGACCGCATCCTCTGGATGGGTGCGTTCGGCACCGGCGCCTCCGCCGGCGCGGCCGGCGGCCTGACGCGCACCCTGCTCCGGGCCATGGGTGCCGAACTCACCGACAAGGTCACCGCCGACACCACCGTCCTCGACGCCGGGGGCGCGGTCTTCCACTGCGGGCCGCTGTCCGCCGGACCGCTCAGCGAACACCGTCGCACCGAACCGCTGAGCCGGGCACCCCATCGGCTGTTCCCCGCCCGCGTCAGCCGCGCCAACGTCGCCGCCGCGATGCTCGACGCCGCCGAAGCGCCGGACCTGCCCGGCGGCACCTACATCCCCCTCGACCGCTGAACCGTCCTACGAGGGCGGCACCTGCTCGGATCGGTCATCTCGCCGCAGCCTGGGTCACTGCCCCGGCTGCGGCGATGAGCGCGGGCGACGCAGGTCGGCCCGTGACGGCGGGGCCGTCTCGGACGCGGACGCCGTCCTGGTCGCGGTACCAGGCGCACAGATCGCGGACGCCCTGAGCGGGGTGACGGGACAAAGGGCTTGAGGGGAAGATCGCGGTCGACGCGACCGACCTCATGCCCGCACGTCATGGCGACTTCGCGGCATACGCCGACGAGGCGAGGTCCTTCACCCACGCCGGGTGCAGCGCTAGGGCATCGCGGGCGTCAGCCGACAGGGAAGCTGTCCGCGCCGAGGACGTTCAGCAGAGCCAGCTTGTCGTAGCTGTCGGTGCCCGGAATCGCGGTGAAGACGAGCAGGGACTGCGCCTGGTCGGGGTCGTGCAGGTTCTGGCAGAACAGGTCGATGCGCCCGACCTGCGGGTGCACGAACCGTTTGGCGTTGCTCCAGAACAGGCCGACCTCCTGCCGGTCCCACAGGGCCGCGAACTCTGCGCTCTGCCGAAGCAAGCTCGCCACCAGACGGGCGGCCTCCGACCGAGGCCCTTCCCTCGTGGACGCGCCCCGCAGGAGCGCGACGTTCACCCGGCTGTTCGGAGGGTGGTCGTCAGGGAGGTACCGCTCACGGGCGGCCGGATCGGTGAACCAGCGGTAGGGGGCGCTGCGCGCTTCCCCGGTGTAGTGGGTCTGTTCTCCGAGCAGGGCTACGGCGGGAGGCGTCTGCAGCAACGTCTCGCCCAGGGAACCCATGACCTGAGCCGGGGTGTCCTGAAGCCGGTCCAGGATGCGCATCAGCCCCGGGTTGACGTGCTCGCTGCGCAGCCGCCGGTGCGGTGTGCGGTGCCCGCACAGGAGAAACAGGTGATCGCGTTCGTCGGGGGTGAGGCGCAGCCCGCGGGCGATGGCTGCCGCCATCTGCTGCGAGGGGTGCGGCCCACTACCGCGTTCCAGGCGGGCGAAGTAGTCGGCCGACATGTCGCACAGCTCGGCTACCTCCTCCCGTCGCAGTCCGCGGGCGCGCCGACGCGATCCGCGGCGCAGTCCCACGTCCTCCGGTTGCAGGGCCTCCCGCCGGGCGCGCAGGAAGGCGCCCAAGGACGCGCGGTCCAAGGTGTGCTCCATGGGTTCCGCCTGAGGTCGAGTGCGGGTGGGACGTCGGTCGGCGCCGCCGTACGTCCACCATCGTGGCAGCCGCGAACGGCCTTGACCACTGACTGCGAATCAGTGGTTGAGCGAGTCCTTCCTCCGCGCCGCGGGGTGGCGTCCACTGGTTCTCGCGGCACGGCGCCACGCGCCCCGCGACGACCGGGGTGCGCGCTGACCGGCACCGCGACGACCGATACGAGAGGGACCCCATGGCCAAGTGGACGGCTGCCGACCTGCCGGGAATGACGGGGAGGGCAGTGCTCATCACGGGAGCCGGCAGCGGCATCGGGCTGATCACCGCCCGTGAGTTCGGGCGCGTCGGTGCCCGCGTCGTGCTGGGGGTGCGCGACACGGAGAAGGGCCGCCGGGCGATCGCCGGGATGCCCGGCGACTTCGACGTGCGACGCCTGGACGTCGCCGACCTGGGATCGGTGCGGAGCTTCGCGGAGGCGTGGACCGGCGACCTGGACATCCTCGTCAACAACGCGGGTGTCATGGATGTCCCGGCGGCGCGGACCGCGGACGGGCTCGACCTACAGACCGCGACGAACTACACCGGCCCCTTCGTCCTGACCAACCTGCTCCTGCCGTACCTGACCGACCGCGTCGTCAGCGTGACCAGCCAACTGCACCGGCAGTCCGCGCTGGACGTGGACGATCTCGACTGGCGGTCGCGCGGGTACCACCCGATGCACGCCTACCGGGACTCCAAGCTCGCGGTCGTGCTGTTCTCCCTGGAACTGCAGCGGCGCCTGACAGCGTCGGGCAGCCCGGTCCGGTCGGTGCTCGCCCACCCCGGCATCGCCACGACCTCGCTGGCCGCGCACTCGTCGGCGAACGTCATCAACCGTTTCTCGTTCCTGCTCAACGACCCCGAACACGGGGCCCTGCCGACCCTGTACGCCGCGACACAGGACGTGCCCGGTAACGCCTACGTCGGCCCGGACGGCTTCGGCGGCATCAAGGGCCACCCCGCCGTCCGCAAGCCGGGCAAGGCAGGCCTGGACGAGACAAAGGCCGGCGACCTGTGGCGGGCGACCGCCGCGCTCACGGGAGCCGGCCGATGAACCACCTGTAGACGGCCGCCCACGCCGACACCGTCGTTGCGTTCGCCTCCGCCGGTCGGACCGTCGACCTCGGCAGGCAGATCCGCGTGACCCACGCCGTGACCGGCGACGTGTCCCACCCCTGCGCCGCTCCTCGTGTCCGCCCGGTCCGACAACACGCCGAGCGTGTCCGGTACCTCGTGGAGGAGCGGGCACTCGTTCACCTACCGCGCCTTCCCGGCATGGCGCGCGCACTCGACGCACGGCCACGACCGGCCTGGTACGTCCCAAGGCCACCGGCCGTCCGACCTCCCCTGCCCTCCCTCCCCTCCCTCCTTCCACCCACCCTCACACCGAACACAACCGGAGAAACCCCATGAATCCCACAGGCAACACCGTCCTCGTCGCCGGAGCGACCTCCGGCATCGGCCTCGGTCTCGCGCTGCGGCTGCACACGGCAGGCAACCGGGTCATCGTCTCCGGGCGCCGCGAGGACAGGCTGGCTCAGATCGTCGCGGAGAACCCCGGCATCGAGTCCGTCGTGCTCGACACCACCGACGCGGTCGCCATCCAGGACGTCACCGCGCACCTGCTGCGACGCTTCCCCGACCTCAACGTCCTGGTCGCGATGGCCGGCATCATGCTGCCGGAGGATTTGCACAGCAGTGGCTTCCTGACCACGGCGGAAGCGACCGTGGCGACCAACCTCCTCGGCCCGATCCGCCTCGTCGCGGCCCTGACCGAGCACCTCGCCACCCGGCCGCAGGCGACGATCATGACGGTGTCCTCCGGGCTGGCGTTCGTCCCCCTGCCGATCACCCCGACCTACAACGCCACCAAGGCCGCCATCCACTCCTTCACCGAAAGCCTGCGCGTCCAGCTGGCCGACACGGTCATCGACGTCCTGGAACTGGTGCCCCCGGCGGTGCGCACCGCCCTGATGGGACAGGAGGAGGCGGACAACGCCATGCCCCTCGACGCCTTCCTCGACGAGGTCATGGACATCCTCGGCTCCGATGAGCGACCCCCGAACGAGATCCTCGTCAAGGCGGTCGAACCCCTGCGCTTCGCCGAGGCCCGCGGACAGTACGCCGACGTGCTGCGCATGCTGGCCGCCCATTGACAAGCGGTGTCCGGGCCGCCGGAGCCGGTCCGGATCGGCGAGGACGGGCCGGCACACTCGCCCCCGGCAAGGGGGAGCGAGGACGCGGACAACTTCCTTTGAAAGTAGCGGAGTTGTCGGAACCGGGCTGAGCGGAAGTTCCCTCAGCGGGCGGCCGTAGGTGGTGGGAGGCGCATGCGGGCGAGGTCCGGGGGGATCGGGGTGTCCGGGCGGAAGAAGGGTGCCGAGGGGCCGTCCGCGGCGGTGGCGGGGGCGTCGGTGAGGCGGAACCGGTCGCGCAGCCGGCCGTAGAAGTCGGTGGGGTGGAGGCGGATGAGACGGACGCGCTGCGGGGCGCGGAAGACGCCGATCCAGTCGCCGGGGTCGAGGACACCGCGCAGTTGGCCGTCGATGCTGACGGCGGCCTGGCCCGAGTGGGGCAGCACGCGCAGGGCGACCGGCTCGTCGGGGGCGGCCACGACACTGCGGTCGAACGTCATGTGCGGGGCGATCGGGGTGAAGACCACCGCGTCCATGTGCGGCGAGAGAACCGGGCCGCCGGCGGCGAAGCTGTAGGCGGTCGAGCCGGTGGGGGTGGCGACGGCCAGCGCGTCGGCCGAGTAGGTCGCCAGCAGCCGGCCGGCCAGATAGACGCCGACGCCGACCTGCCGGTCGCGGGCGAGTTTCTCCAGTACGACGTCGTTGAGGGCGGTGACGTCCAGGGCGCAGCCCCAGCCGTCGCCCTCCGTGGTCTCGGGCCGGACCTGTGGCGGCGGCAGGGCCGGTCCGCGGCCGTAGCGCAGCAGGGACTCCATCTCCGCGGGGATCTCCAGGGGCCGGGAGGCGCGCATCGTCAGCGTCATCCGCTCCTCCACCTGGGCGCGCCCCTGGTGGACGACGTCGAGGGCCTCGTCGATGTCCTGGGCCGGGACCTCGGTGAGGAAACCGACCTTGCCGAGGTCGACCCCGAGCACGTCGGCTCCGCTCCTGACGGCGATGCGGGCTCCGCGCAGGAAGGTGCCGTCCCCGCCGAGGGTGACGACGAGATCGGGGTTGCCCGCGGCTTCGGCCTCCTCGCGTCCGCTTCGGCGCCGTTGGGCCTCGCCCCACACGTCGATCTCCGTGCAGCGGACACCGTGCGCCTCGCTCCAGGCGTGCACGGCGCGCGCCGCTTCCTGGGCCGTCGCCCGCCCTTGGTGGACGACGAGGCCGATGCAGCAGACGGGCATGAGGTTCCTCCACCGGGTGCGGTCGGGGCGCGGGACCGGGCTGACACGATCCTCCCGCGCGGGTGCCGCGGCCGCACCCGCCGGGTCAGTCGTCGGAGCGGGCGACGAGCTGGGTCGGGTTCACGAAACGCAGGGCGACCAGCAGCAGGACGGCCATCGAGGCGGTGTAGATGACGGCCATCGCGTCCACGGACTGGGTGGCGCGGATGCCCGCCGAGTTCACCGCCGAGAAGAGCGCGACGATCAGGGTCTGGCTGGACGCGCCCGAGGTCAGGAAGGTCAGTTCGAACATGCCGAAGGTGCGTACCAGCACCAGGATTCCGGCGGCCAGCATGCCGGGCAGGAGCAGCGGCGCCAGGATGCGGGTCAGGACGGTCAGGGTGGACGCCCCGCACATGCGCGCCGCGTGCTCGATCTTCGGGTCGATCTGCTCGATGAACGGCGTCATGGTGAACACCACGAAGGGGATCGACGGCACCAGGTTGGCCAGCACCACCCCGGTCACCGATCCGGCGAGCTGGAACTTGTACAGCACGGTCGCCAGGGGAATGCCGTACGCGATGGGCGGCACCAGGATGGGCAGGACGAACAGCGTCGTGACCAGCCGCTTGCCGGGGAAGGTGCGGCGGGCCAGCGCGTAGGCGGCCGGTACGCCCAGCACGAGGGAGATGACGACGACCGTCAGGGTCACCTCCAGCGTGGTGGCGAGCACCTGGCCGAGGTCGAACTCGCGCCAGGCGTCGCCGTACCAGTGGCTGGTCCAGCCGCCGGGCAGCCAGCTGTCGAACCAGTGGCGGCCGAAGGAGTTCAGCAGCACGGTGACGATCACGCCGAGCAGGTTGACGAAGAAGAAGGCGAGGGCGGCCCAGGTGAGCCAGGCGCCGGGCCTGAGCACCAGCCGACGGCGTACGGGTGCCTGGGGTGCGGCGGGGGAGGTGGGCGCGGTGTCGAGCAGGGCGGTCATCCCTTGCCTCCCGTGGAACCCGTGTACAGCCGGGACCGCAGCAGCGTCACGGCGCCGAGGACGGCGAACATCAGCACCGTCATGATCATCGCGTCCGCGCAGCCCTGGGCGTAGTCGAAGCGTTGCAGGGCGGACTCGTACGCCTCGATGGAGATGACGTGGGTCGAGCCGTCCGGGGAGCCCACCATCATGGCGGAGGGGAAGACGGCGAACGCCATCACGAAGGTCAGACAGAAGGTGGTCATCAGCCCGGGCATCAGCAGCGGGAGGGTGACGTACCGGAACCGCTGCCACCAGCCCGCGCCGAGGGTGGAGGCGGCCTTCTCCAGGCTCGGGTGGATGCCGGAGAGGTAGGAGTGGGTGAGCAGGTAGGCGAAGGGGAAGCCGCTGATGATCAGGGACAGCAGCACGCCCGTGTAGTTCATGGTCAGTTTGACCGGGGAGGACGCGAGGCCGAGCAGGTGCAGGGTGCGGTTGAACCAGCCGGCCGGGCCGTAGAACTCCAGGATGCCCTCCGCGGTGAGCACCGTGCCCAGCGTGATCGGCACCACCAGGACGGCCAGCACCAGCCGCTTCCCCCGGAACTCACGGCGCATCCGGTAGGCGATGGGCACCGACGCGCCGACGTTGATCAGCGCGGCCGGGATCGCCAGCGAGAAGGTGGCCCAGAGCGACTTGCGGGCGAACGGGTCGGAGAAGAAGTGCCGGTAGGCGCCGAGCGCGCCGCCCGCGGCCGGCTGGAAGGAGAGCTGGAGGCCGTAGAGGAAGGGGTAGCAGAAGAGCGCGATCACGGCGAGCGCGGCGGGCAGCACCAGCAGCAGTGTCCGGTCCACGCCGCGCTCCGCGAGCCGATGCCGCAGGGCCGTCCGGACGGTCGCGGGGGTGGCGACGGCCGGGCCGCTCACGGCGTGACCTCCTCGGCGGGTTGCCCCAAGTCCGGGAAGAAAAGGGCACGTTCGGGGTCGACCGCGACGGACAGCGGGTCTCCCGGCCGCACGTGCCGACCGGTCTTGAGGTGCAGGCGGTGACCGTCGCGGGTGACCGCCTCCACGTGCTGGACGCGGCCGTGGTACTCGACGATCTCGGCGACGGCCTCGGCCACTCCCTCCTCGCCCTCCTCGGCGATCCGCAGATCCTCGGGGCGCACCGCCACCGTCACCGACTGGCCTGCGTGCGGGTCCAGTTCACCGACCGGCGTGCCCCGCAGCCGGATACCCCGGCCCTCCGCCAGGGCGCCGTCGGCGTCGGCGGAGACGACCCGGAGGGGCAGCAGGTTGCGGTAGCCCATGAACGCGGCGACATGCGCGTCCGCGGGGTGTTCGTACAGTTCGGCGGGGGTGCCGATCTGACTGACCCGGCCCTCGCGCAGCACCACCAGGCGGTCGGCGAGCGACAGGGCCTCCTCCTGATCGTGCGTCACATAGAGGGTGGTGAGCCCGAACTCCTGGTGGATACGCCGGATTTCGCTGCGCATCTCCAGCCGCAGGGCCGCGTCCAGGTTGGAGAGCGGCTCGTCCATCAGCACCAGCGGCGGCTCCATGACGATCGCGCGGGCGATGGCGACCCGCTGCTGCTGGCCGCCGGAGAGCCGGCCCGGATGCTTGTGCGCCTGCTCGGTCAGATGGACCAGGCGCAGTACGTCCTCCACCCGCCTGGCCGTCTCGGACCTGGACACCCCGCGCATCTTCAGCCCGAAGGCGATGTTGGCGCGCACGGTCAGGTGCGGGAAGAGGGCGTAGTTCTGGAACACCATGCCGAAGCCGCGCTTCTCGGGAGGCAGGGTGTCGATCCGTTTCCCGTCGAGGAGGATCTCCCCGGAGGTCAACGGCAGCAGTCCGGCGAGGCAGTTGAGCGCGGTCGTCTTGCCGCAGCCGGAGGGGCCGAGCAGGGCGACGAACTCGCCGCCCCTGACGGTGAGTTCGAGCGGCTGGAGAGCGGTGTGCGCGCCGTACGCCCGGCTGACACCGCGCAGTTGCAGCTCGTCGAGCTGGGAGCCCGGGCGTCGGGCCGCCGGGGCCACGGCGGGTTCCGCTTTCGTCATGTCGGTCACCGGACTCACTTGGTCGAGCCGATCTTCTTGTCCCACAGGTCGAACGCGGTGACCTGGGCGGTGGCGGGCAGCGAGTTCTTGGCGGGGCTCGCCGATATCCAGCTGTCGAACTCGGTCTCGCCGTACTTCTTGAGGGTCGCCCGGGAGGCGGCGGGGGCCTGGGCGAGGGTGACGTTCTTGACCGCCGGGCCCGGATAGAAGTAGCCCTGATCGAAGGTGACGGCCTGCTGTTCCGGAGTGAGCGCGAACGCCAACAGCCGTAGCGCGGCGATCAGTTCGTCGTCCGAGACACCCTTGGGGATGACGCCGAACTGGGCGTCGGTCACCCACGTCATGTTGTCGTACTTGGCGACCTTCATGCCGGACGGTACGGTGCCCAGCGCCCTGGGGTTGATGTACCAGCCCATGGTGCTGGCGATGATGTGCACACTGCCCTGGGCCAGGTTGGTCATGGTCGCCGACGTCTTGGCCGGGTAGTCGGCCGTGTACTTGTTCAACTCCGTGAGGAACGCCCAGGTCTTGGCCCAGCCGTTGGTCGGGTCGGTCGGGTCCGAGTCGCCGAGCAGGTACGGCAGACCCATCAGGAAGGTCCGGGCCGGTCCCGAGTTGCGCGGCTGGGCGTACTGGAACTTGCCCTTGTTGGCCTTGGCCCAGTCCAGCAACTTGTCCGGCGTGGTGGGGACGGAGGACACCTTGGCCGGGTCGTACTCCAGCAGCGGTCCGCCGGGGGTGGTGACCAGTTCGATGCCCTGGTCCTGGGCGAGGGCCGCCATCGAGGCCGCCGCGCTGCCGTAGTTGGACATCAGACCCGGGAAGAAGTGGCCGTAGTACGGCTTCAGGTCGTACCAGAGGCCCTTCTGGATTCCGGCGGCCAGCCCGTCGGTGCCGGTGAGGACCAGCTGGATCTGTACGTTCCCGGCCTGCTGCTGCGCCTGCACCTTCGGCGCGAGCTCCGGCGCGGTGCCCGTCGTGGTGGTGACCTTCGAGACGATCTCGGGGTGCTTCGCCTTGAACGCGTCGATGATCGGCTGGGTGAGCGCCAGGTTGCCCGCGACGTCCAGGATGTTCAGGGTGACCGGCTTCGACGGCTTGGTCGCCACGCTGCTGGGGGCGGCCTTGCCGCTCGTGCCGTTGTCGGGGGCGCCGCACGCGGCGAGTACCGGAGCGGCGGCCGAGGCGGCGGCGAGGGTGCCGAGGAGACGGCGGCGGGAGAGACTTCTGTCGAACTCGGGCATGACGGTGGCGGCCCTTCATCAGTGACGGTCGCGAGCCGGGGCTTGCGAGGGATGGGTGACGCTGTGCCGTAACGCATCTGCGGGGAGAAGGAGTTGACGGAATCCGCACCGGCGCGGTCGGCCGGGGGGAGGCGGCCGGAGCGGGTCGGGGCGGTCGTGCCGCGCGGGCCTACTCCGCCTCGTTCTCGGGGAAGTTGCGTGCCATGAAGGCGCTGATGTGACCACGCATCAACGCCCGTACGTTCCGGGAGTCGCCGGTCTCGGCGGCCGCCAGGATCTCGCGGTGTTCCCGGGCCTCCTGCTCCCAGGACGGCATCCGGGCCCACGCCGCGCTGGACACCAGCGCGGTCTGGTCGCGCAGTTCGTCCAGCGACTTCACCAGCAGCGCGTTGCCGCAACCGGCGTACAGGGCGCGGTGGAAGGCACGGTTGGCCAGCGAGCGGTCGGCCGCGTCCTCGGCCCGGTCGGCGGCGGCCAGTGCGGCGCGGGCCTCCTCCAGCGCCTGACGGGAGAGGGTGGAGCGGCCGGCCGCCACGGGCTCCAGCAGCAGCCGCATGTCGTAGACGGCCCGCGCCAGTTCCTCGTCCACCTCCCGCACGGTGACGCCCTTGTAGGGGAGCATCACCACCAGCCCCGACCCGGCCAGTGTCTTGAGCGCCTCCCGCACCGGTGTCTTGGACACCCCTATGCGTTCGGCGAGTTCGGCCTCCACCAGCGCCTGACCCGGCCGCAGTTCGCCGGTCAGGATCGCGTGCTTGATGGTTTCGAGCACCGCCTCGGTACGCGAGGGCGGTAGCGCTCGGGAGGGTGAACTGCCGTGCGGGGCGAGGATGTCGGCCACGGTGCGGGCTCCTGCGGTGCCAGAGGGACGCGTATGCGCGATCCCGGCCCTCGAAGGCGTATCCGAGATCTCATATACGATGCGCCACGAAGCTAGATTCGCCGCATGCCAGCGTCAAGATGCCCGACGGTAATGAATTTCCTTTGCGCCCAGGGGAGTTCGGGTCATATATGAGATCCCGTCGGCCGGGTACGGGAGCGGAAGGCGCGACGGCAGGTGGCCGGGGGCGCGCGCGAACCGGGCGGAGGACGTGCGGGCGCGGTGTGGCGGCGGCGCCCATGCCGAGGGCTGTCGCGACGGACGCGACGCTGTCGTCAGTGGTCGCCCGCAGTGGGCGGTCGCCGGGAGCGGGCACCGGCGTGGTGATCGATGAGCCGAACGGCCGGGCGGGAGCACTGGCGGGTGGGTGCGCGTGGACGGCCGACCGTCGTCCACACGCTCCGCTCACCCGTCAGGCGGCGCGGTCCTTCTCCAGTTCCCGCTTGAGGTTGTGCAGCGTCCGGTCGATGTTCCGGGTCTGGAAGTCCGCGAACGTCCGGCCCGAAGTGGCCACCCGGTCAAAGGCGTTGGCCACCCACGTCGGCCACGCGCGCCGGTCGTCGGTCCAGGTCTCCGTCACGCGAGTACCCTCGCCGGCCGGCTCGAACCGGTACTCCCAGGTGGCGATCGGCGAGCGCAGTCGCGGGCTGCGCACCCCGATCGCGCGGACACGGAAGGCGAAGCGACGGCCCGGATCGGCCGCCGTCACCGTGCACAGCGTCACCCACCGGAACCGACCGCGCTTGTTCCGCCCGACGAACGTGGAACCCAGCTCGGCACTGCCACCCGCCGGGCCGTCCGTCGTACCCAGGTTCTCCGGACTCCACCGGCCCATGTCGCCGGGACGGCTCACGGCCTGGTACGCCGCATCCGGTGAGACGTCGATGACGACGCTGCCGCTCACGCTGAACACTCGGGCCACTGCACTGCCTCTCGACGGACGACGGAACTCGAAGCTACTGCCGAGTACGCATCATGGCAGGCGACCACCAGAAGCCGGAGGCCGGGAGTGGTGCGGCGTCGGTCACCGGCTGCGGACGGCCGGCGCGGTGATCCGCCGGTGTCCGCTCCGTCGGGTCCCTTCCCGTCAGTGCCGCGTGAACTGGACCCCGGCGGGCTGCACGGTGTCCGGCTTCAACACGGGTGTCGCGACGGTCAGTTGCTCCCCGTAGATGTCCGTGACCCGGATCGCGCCACCGCATCCGGTGCCGTTCTCGGAGAGGAAGTAGTCGTAGTCGGCGCGGGGCAGCGCATGCCAGCCGCTGCCGGAGCGGACCTCCAGCCGGGCCACGGGATTGCGGTGGCCGATGACCTGGACACCGCACCAGTAGCGGGTGGAACCCGTCTTGTAGCGCAGGGACATCGGGCCCGGATCGGCCGGGCTCTGTAGCGTCCAGGTGATCGGGATCTGGCCGCGCGAGGGAGCGGCGAGTTCGGCGAACGCCTGTGGGCTCAGGTCGAGTTGGCCGGGTGCGCAGGGTGCCGGGCACTCGTTGGTGATCCGGACCGTGACGGAGGCTCCGTCCGCCGCGCGGACCAGCACATAGGCTCCGCAGGCCTTGGACGACTCGTAGTCGGCGGTGTTCATCGCCGCCGTCATGACGTCACTGGTGGGGCCGAAGGTACAGGCCCCGTCGCCGTTCCCGGTGTCGTAGAAGGTGGCGACGCCCTTGTAGGTGACGGCGGGCCGTATCCGTCCGGCCAGCGGGGCGGTCGCGGACACCGCCCGGGGAGCGGCAGTCGTGCGCGTGGCCGACGGCCGCGGCGAGGGGCTCGCCGAAGATGCCTTCGCGGTGGGGGACGCCGATGTGTCCGGGGTCGGGGTGGCGGCCGGCTTCGGCGTGGCCGAGGGGGCCGGGACCGACGCCCGGTCGCCGGCGACGGGCCTGGCACCGGCACGGTCCGCGTCGGCCCGTTGGACGCCGCTCGACGCCAGTACCGCGTACGCGAACCAGGCGACCGCGCCCGTGGCGATCACCGCCAGAGCGGTGCCTGTCATCATCCGGCGCCTGCGACGCCGCGCGGCCTGTCTCGCTGCCCTCATGCCCGTCCGTTCCAGAGATCGTGTCGATGGTGCGCCCTACGCCACTCAGTGGCCACCGGGGGCGGAAAGGTTGCCGGGAGGCGAGGGGTTTCTCTGTTCGTCCCGCCCTTCCAGTCCGTCCAACCCGTCCAGCACGTCCCTGTGCGTGGCCCCCGGCGGCCGTACGGCGATACGAAGTTTGCTAGGGCTTGGGCGAGTTGGTACCCCCGCTCGTCTGGACTGTCCGTACAAGGCATGGACATGTAGTCTGACCTTTTGGTGTACGGAGGAGAAGCGTGACCACTACCCCGCCCCTCACTCTCGACGACGTCCGCGACGCGGCGGCACGGCTCAAGGGCGTCGCCCACGTCACGCCGGTGCTGCGCTCGCGCACCCTCGACGAAATCGTCGGCGCCGAGACGTATCTCAAGTGCGAGAACTTCCAGCGCGTCGGAGCCTTCAAGTTCCGCGGCGCGTACAACGCGGCCTCCCAACTGACACCGGAGCAGTTGGCCCGGGGCATCGCCGCCTACTCCTCGGGCAACCACGCCCAGGCCGTCGCCCTCGCCGCCCGCGAACTCGGCACCACCGCCGTCATCGTCATGCCCGAGGACGCCCCGGCCTCCAAGATGGCCGCGACCGCCGCGTACGGCGCCGAGATCGTCACCTACGACCGCTACACCGAGGACCGGGCCGCTCTCGCCGAGGCGCTGGCCGCCGAGCGCGGACTCGCCGTCATCCCGCCCTACGACCATCCGCACATCATCGCGGGACAGGGCACCGCCGCCCTCGAACTCATCGAGGAAGTCGGGGAGTTGGGAGCCGTGCTGGCACCGGTGGGCGGCGGCGGACTGATCGCCGGCACCGCCACCGCCGTCAAGGGAGTGCACCCCGGGACGCGGGTCATCGGCGTCGAGCCGGAGAGCGGGGACGACACCAAGCGGTCCCTGGAGGCGGGGCGCCGGGTCACCATCCCGGTGCCGCGCACCATCGCCGACGGCCAAGCCGTGCACACACCGGGCGAGTTGACCTTCGAGGTGACACGGCGCCTCGTCGACGACGTCGTCCTCGTCACCGACGACGAGATCCGGGCCGCGATGCGGTTCGCCTTCGACCGGCTGAAGATCGTCGTCGAGCCGAGCGGCGCCACTCCGCTGGCCGCCCTCCTCACCGGCCGCGCGGGCCGGCTCCCGCACCGGGTCGGAGTGATCGTCTCGGGCGGCAACATCGACAGCGAACGGTTCGCCCAACTCTGCGGCTAGTGCCGCGGCAGGCAACGGTTGCCCGTGAAGGAGCGGCGTCAGGTGCGTGCTCTCGGTGGGCCGGCCGGAAGTCCTCGTACTGGACGTACTCGGGCTTTCGGCCGGTGCGGCGAGTGGGGGCACCTCCCACGCCCTCAAGGCAGTGGGGGAGCGTGCATGGCGTCGCGACGGGGCGAATGTTGCCTGTTGCGGCCTAGGACGCCGTCATACCTCGAAGGGGACGACCTGTCCCTCCGCGTGAGCGACGGCCTCCGCGTGCCCGAACAGGCCGGGCAGGCCGCCCGTGTGGACGAAGACGGTCCGCTCGCCCGGCCTGACGTCACCGTCCCGGACGGCCGCGATCAGGCCCGCCATCGCCCGTCCCGTGTACGTCGGGTCGAGCACCAGTCCGGCGGTCCGGGCGGCCAGGGTCACGGCGGTCGCGGTGGCCGCGGTGAGCGTGCCGTAGCCGTCGCCCACCTGGTCCCGGCGTACCCGCAGCGACTCCTGCGGCACCGGCGTCGACACGAGCGGCTGCGCGAACTCCCGTACCGCTGAAGCGGGTTCGGGCAGGGCACCCACATCGACCCCCAGCACCGCGTCCGTGCCCAGCGACGCCACGAGCCCGGCCATCGTGCCGCCGGAGCCGAGCGCCACGACGGCCGTACGCAGACCGGGCACCTGCCGGAGCAACTCCTCGCCGCACCGCGCGTAGCCCCGAGCGCCCAGCGTGCTGGAGCCGCCGAACGGGATGAGCGCGGGCCGCGCGCCGCGACTGCCCAGCACCTCGCAGACCTCGGCCGCGACGCGGTCCAGTCCGGCCCGGTCCACGTTTCCGGCCCAGGCGATCCGGGCGCCGAACAGGCCGTCGAGGGCCAGGTTCCCCGAGCGCGCGCCGGCCGGTGACCCGCGCAGCACCAGCACCACGTCCAGTCCGAGCCGGGCGCCGGCCGCCGCCGTCAACCGGGCGTGGTTGCTCTGCGCGGCGCCCGTGGTCACCAGGGTGTCCGCACCCTCGGCGAGGGCCGCGCCGACGGTCCACTCCAGTTTCCGGATCTTGTTGCCGCCGCCCCCGAGGCCGGTCAGGTCGTCGCGCTTGACCCAGAGGTCGTCGGGGTTCAGCCCGATCGCGACGGCCAGCCTGGGCGCCGGTTCGACGGGGGTGGGGAAGGTGGCCAAGGCCACATGCGGCTCGTTCATGGCATACATCCTCGCGCGCTTGCTCGCGGAAACCGATCGGTTTACGGTGGGACAAGAACGGAAACCGATCGGTTTCCGATCCGGTCCGCTGCGTTCCGATCGCCGCGCCTCGCCCTCAGGAGATCTCCATGACACGCATCGAAGGTTCCGTCGTCCTCGTCACCGGCGGCAGCCGCGGCATCGGCCGCGCGCTGGTCGCGGACCTGTACGAGCGGGGCGCCAAGAAGGTGTACGCCACCGCCCGCGACCCGCGCACCGTCACGCACCCCGACGCGATCCCGCTCGCCCTGGAGGTGAGCGACCCCGCGTCGGTCGCCGCCGCCGCGGAGCGGGCGCAGGACGTCACGATCCTCATCAACAACGCGGGCGCGTCCGTGAACGCCAACTTCCTCGACTCGCCCGTCGAGGACGTACGACGCGAGTTCGAGACCAACTTCTACGGCCCGCTGTTCGTCACCCGCGCCTTCGTGCCGATCATCGAGCGCAACGGCGGCGGCCACCTCCTCAACGTCCACTCGGTGGCGTCGTGGCTCGGCATCCTCAACTCCTACAGCGCGTCCAAGGCCGCCCTCTGGTCCCAGACCAACTCCTTGCGCCTGGACCTGAAACCGCGCGGCATCGACGTCACCGGACTGCACGTCGGCTACGTCGACACCGACCTGGCCGCGGGTGTCGACGGCCCCAAGTCCACTCCCGAGAGCGTCGCGTCCCAGGCCCTGGACGGCATCGAGTCCGGCGCCTTCGAGGTACTGGCCGATGACCTGACCCGCCAGGTCAAGGCCGGCCTGGCGGCGGATCCGGCCGCGCTGTACCCGCAGTTGGCGGCCTAGGCGGCGCCCGCGAGGGCGACGCCGGACGGCGCGTTCACCTCGCGGGACCCGTCCGAACAACCGGTCAGGAGCGCTTCAAGGCGTCGGTCAGAAAGGGTGGTGCACGCGCGGCGCAGCGAACTCCGCTGGCCGGCGCCGAGGTTGGTCGCCTGGGGGCTCCCCGTTCAGCGGCGGCGCATGTCCGCCGAGAACGAAGGCGGCCTCGACCACCGCCAAGTCCGCTGTCCGCAGGGCCCGATGAGCCCGCACCGTCCTCGCGATGGGGGCCGCGACCCGCAGATCAGACTTGGGCGGTGCCGGGACCTTCGAGGAAGCGGAGCAGCACGGCGGCCTCCGCGCGGAGCCGCGCAGCTCGGTCGGCGTGCGCGGGCGCGGTGAACTGCGCCGCGACCTCCAGCCGTTCGGTGGCCTCGGCTCGTACGACATCGACTACGTCGTCCTCGCTCAGTTCACGCCGGGCCGCTTCGGTGGTGCCGACACCGACCGGCGACTGCTCAAGGGCGACCCCGCGAAGCTGTGTCTCGTCGGCGGGCACCGCCTCGGCGTTGTCCAGCGCCGCGAGGGTCGAGCGCAGGGCGCTCACCGCGGCCTTGTCGCGGGCGCGCATCGCTTCCGGCAGTGCTTGACGCATACGTAGACGTAGAGACATGTAGGTGACCTTATGGCGGTGCCCCAGGACCCACAACGCGGTATGCGAGCGGTACCGGACCGCTGACTGTCAACCGGGATGCGATATGGCCGGTTTACGTAGAATTGCACCCTCGGTGCGAGGGGCGTGACGGGAACTGCCGTATCCGCGAACCGAGTTGCGGGAGTGGGCCACCGTCACCACCTGTACCTGTACGACGTCCTACGACGTCCTCGGCATCGTAGGAATATGCCGATCGGGTAGGCATGAGGCCGGAGGGCCGGGGTACCCGTCCGGAGCCGGCCAGGGAAGGGCGATGAAGCCTGGGGAGGTCGAAGGGTCTTTCCCTGGCGGCCACCTCGGTTCCCCTTCCTCCTTCGGTCAGGTC
The DNA here is from genome assembly GCF_040606415.1 of Streptomyces sp. NPDC005423. NCBI lineage: Bacteria > Bacillati > Actinomycetota > Actinomycetes > Kitasatosporales > Streptomycetaceae > Streptomyces > Streptomyces sp. NPDC005423. The sequence goes on from NZ_JBEXET010000015.1 coordinate 57,702, forward strand.
TTGGCGGTGCTGATCGGGTGTGCCTCGCGGTGAGGTTCGGCGGCTGCGGTGTCGTTCCCCGGCCTGCCGGTTCGTAGGCCCGGTACCGACCAGCTGGCTGCCGCGACGGCCGCGAGCGCTCCGGCGACGAGGAACGGGTGCCTGATGAGCGCGTCCGGGATGGGGCTGAGCGGGTTGCTCGGGAGCAGCGTGGTGCGTTCGGCGAGCCACGCCGCGGCCAGCACGATGCCGACCGTCGCGACCGTGAGACGCGCCGCCGGGTAGACCCGGGTTCGGCTGAGGACCAGCAGCGACGGCATGAGCAGGGCGACGACCATGAGCTGGGTCAGTTCGATGCCGAGGTTGAAGCCGAGCAGGGTCGCTACCAGCGATCCGCGGCCGAGGTCGAGGCCGTTGAGCAGTGCGGCGAAGGCGAGGCCGTGCATGAGCCCGAAGCCGGCGGCGATCCACGCCTCACCGCCGGGGACCAGTGGCCGGATGGCGTGGATGCCCGAGACCAGGATGGACAGGGCGATCAGGCTCTCCACCACTCGGGTGGGGGCGCTGACGTAGCCGAGGGCGGCCAGGGCGAGGGTGATCGAGTGTCCGATCGCGAAGGCGGTGACGACGTGGATGACCCGCCCACAATTGCGGCGCAGATCAGGGGCGTTGGTCCATCGGCCGGTGCGGGCGAGGAGCGGCGCGGGCAGCAGGAGCATGACCAGGAAGAGCAGGTGGTCGGCGCCTTCGGCGATGTGCCGGATGCCCAGGTGTACGGCGGCGGCGAACCCGTGCTCGGTGGAGGCGCCCGCGGCGGGTACCGCGATGGTGTGCTGCTGCCAGTCGAGCACGCCCAGGGTGGTGTAGCCGTGCGAACCGTCCGGGCGCAGTGAGACGAGGATCTGGTGGGACAGCAGGTGGTGGACGATCGCGTCGTAGGTGAGCCGGAAGTCGTGCACCGTGCCGTTCGGCGGCCGGAAGGCCAGGCTGAAGACCAGGTGGTCGACACCGTCGATGTTCTCGACGCGCCCGCCGGTGACGCGGGTGGTCCACCGCGTGCCGTCGGGGTCGGCCGCGGAGGTGTGGCTGAGCACGTAGCGGCGCAGCTCCGCGAGTTCGGCCGGTTCGACGACGGTCTTCGCGGTGAGCGGCTGGTCCAGGGCGAGGGCGAGCCGGTCGATGGGCAGTTCCACCTTGCCGGTCACCTGGTCGGGTGCCGCGTCGAGCAGGATGGCGGTGGTGCTGAGCGGGTGGGCGTCCGCGCGGGTCGGTGCCATGACCGTCACCGCGGCCGTCAGGGCGGCGAGACAGGCGAGCAGTGTCCCGACGCGGGCCGCCCACCTGCCGAGCGGGCCGCGCCCGGGGGACTGCCTGGGGCGGGGCGCCGCTCGGGGAGGTGTGAGGGTGTGCGTGCTCACTTCGGCTTGCTGCTGCCGTAGTCGTTGGTCTTGTCCCGGTACACCGAGTGGTAGTGGATGTCGGGTGTGCTCTGGCTGCGGGTGTTGATGAACTCGATCCACACACTGGGGCCGTCGATGCGGATGTAGCTGTTCTCGTCGGTCGGGCCGGTGTTGTTGGACCAGCCGATGCGGGTCTTGTCCAGCTCGGACTCGTACTTGGCCATCAGCTCGGTGGCGGCCGTGCTGTTGAGGTCGCCGGCGTACGTCTTGATCGCGGCGGTCACCAACTTCTTCTGTGCGGCGGTGAGTTGGGACGCCAGTAGCCCCTCGGAGGTGGGGAAGGTTCCCGAGTCCTTGCCGGGGCCCATGACCAGGTCGTCGAAGGTCCCCGAGGTGATCTCCGCGGCCTTCTTCTGCTGGGAGGTGAGCCCCGCCAGCATGCCGAACATGGCCGTCGACTCGGCCTTGACCGGCGCGACTGTGGCATCGCCGGACTTGAACGACGCGGGCTCGGAACCGACGAACTGCGGGGTCTGGCTGACCTTGTCGCCGTTGTAGGTGAGGTTGCGGGCCAGGTGATGGCCACCGAACTGGACCATGAACGGCTGTGTCGTCGACGGCGTCCCGTACACGGCGAAGTAGTAGTCCTTCAGGCTGCCGAAACCGTCGGCGCCCTGGCCTCCGAGGCTGTTCAGCTTGTTGTCGGCCTTGCGGATGTCGGCGTCCTCCTGCGCGCCGCTGGGGCTCAGCGCCACCTTGAGTACCGCGTCGGCGGCCGTCTGCTGTGCGGTGCTGAGGCTGGACATCTCGATGCCCTCGCGCGGCACGGTCGTCGCGGGGAAGTTCGACCAGGTCTGGCGCGCCTTGTTGTCCGAGAAGTCGTACTCGACCTTGTCCCGCGCGGTGTCGTCGAGCGTGGCAAGGAACGCCTTCACCGCCTTCACTACCGCAGCGGTGTTGGCGCCGCCGGGGCTCGCCCCGTCGGTGTTGAGATCGACCGCCGTGACCTGCTGCATACCCATGCCCCCTGGGCCCCCTTGACCGGCGCTCTGCTGCGACGAAGGGCTTGAGGACGACGACGACGTCGAATCGCCTGCACCGCAGCCGCCGGCGACGAGAGCCGCCGACAGTACGGTGCCGGTTGTGAGGGCCAGGTTCTTGCGCATGGTCGGGAAGATCTCCAGCTGTCGTGGGGGAAGGGCAGGGGGAGGGCAAGGAGGAGTGGATCGGTTCTCCGTGCTCGCGACGGAGGGGCCGATGCCGCGGCGGTGAGGATCACCAGGCGGTGCCGCCGGGGAAGTACTCCCTGACGTAGAAGTCCAGTTGGTCGCGGGGGGCGTCGGCGACGGGGCCCCAGCTGTCGCCGAGCTCCATCGTGGTGTACGCGTCCCGGCGGGCGGGTGCCCAGTGCGTGAGGCCCTTGCCGTTGGGGTCGCCGTGGGTAACGAAGTTGACCACGTAGTCGGAGAGCGTGTCCGCGATCTCCTGGTCGGTGTCGGTCCAACCGCTGCCGCTGGAGTAGAGGTTGTCGAAGACGTACTGGATCTCCGAGCCGTGGAAGGCACCCCTGTCCTGTCCGGGCGGGGCGTGCGTCCAGAAGTAGGTGAACACCGGGCTCTTGGCCTTGCTCAGCCACTCCGTGGCCCACAGCGAGGTGGAGATCCGGGAGCTGTCCCGGGCGGAGGCGTTGGTCTGCTCCCAGGCCTCGGTGTCGGTGCTCGCCGGGTACAGCGCGAGGAACTGTGACTCCAGGGAGCCGTACTTGGTCTTGGCCATCGCCTGGTACGCGGCCAGTGTCGTGTTCGCGGTGGGAGTGGCGCCGCTCTCGTCCTTGTTGTTGCCGGTGATGATCGGGACGTCGTTGTGCCGGCCGAGAGAGAGCGCCTCCTGGTAGCTGCGGGGCTGCACATAGCCGTCCAACACCGGCCGGAACAACGGGGGGTTGCCGTTCATCGGCGCGGACACCGTGGTGTCGTTGGCGTTCTCGCCCGCTATCACCTTCGTGTAGTCCAGGGCGCGGGCCTCGGCGATGGTGGTGACGCCGAGCTGCTGGAGATAGGCGCTGCCTTGCGTCTCGGCGCCGGAGAGGGTCGGGCGGTAGGAGGTGGCCAGTCCGGCGGTCTCCGGGTCGCGCGGGTAGCGTGCCCCGCTCTCCGCGATGGCCCCGTGGAACAGTCCCCTGCCCAGTGGGGAGTACACCAGCTCCAGGACGGAGGCGGAGCCCGCCGACTGCCCGGCGATGGTCACCTGGTCCGGGTTGCCGCCGAAGGCGTGGATGTTGCGCTGGACCCATTGCAGTGCCGCGATCTGGTCCAACAAGCCGTAGTTCCCGGAGGAGTTGTGCTCGTCCTCGGCGGTCAGTTCCGGGGTGGCCAGGAAGCCGAGGGCGCCTTCGCGGTAGTTGAGGGTCACGACGACCAGACCCTTGGCGGCCAGGCCCGCCCCGTCGAAGGTGGGGTCCGCGCCGGAGCCGAGGGCGAAGCGGCCGCCGTAGATCCAGACGAGGACCGGACGGCGCTCGTGCGAGGACGTGGCCCCGGTCCACACATTGAGGTTGAGGCAGTCCTCGCTCTGCGCCGGGCCGGAGGAGGAACCCCCCGGTCCCATCGACTTCTGCGGGGGGATGTCACCGAAGGCGTCGGCCTTGCGTACGCCCGACCAGGCGGCGGCCGGCCGCGGCGGTCGCCAGCGGTTCGCCCCGGCCGTGGACGCCGCGTAGGGGATGCCCAAGTAGGCGCTGACGCCCGAGAGTTGGGCGGTGGTCCCGGAGAGCAGGCCGTTGTCGATCCGCACCGGGCCGGGCAGGGGCCCGGCGCCGCTCGACGTGGTGGCGGCGACGGCCTGGTTCGCGCCTCCGGCGAGTGCGCCCACTCCCGCGGCGGCGGCCAGCGTGCCACCGAGGAACCGGCGCCGGCTCACCAGGCCGTCACGGAAACGCTGCGTGTTCTCCGAGGTCAAGGAATTCTCCTAGTAGTAGGTGCCGGTCGGTGTGAACAGACCGTGATTTCCTAATGTTCTGTGCGGACAGAGAGGATTGGCTGAATTCAATGCAGGGTCTTGAAGCCTTCCCGGGACGGTAGACCCGTCGGCGGCACGGAGCAAGCTGAAAGCCGGGGGATTTCTGTATTCTCAGGAAATCGATAACTACTTCACAGGATGGCGTCGGAGAAGCCGCTACCAGGCCAGCGTTCTGTCCCGCGAATCAACATCGGTGAGCCATTGCGAGTGATGCGCGACACGCAAGCTTAGGTTTCGGGAAATGCCGGAGTACCTGGTCGAGCCGGAATGGGCAGGGAGAATCCATGTCCCTACGAGTCGCGCTGTCCGCCGCCGGTGTCGTCGTCCCGGCGGCGACGTGGAGCGGCGAAAATCAGGTGCGCGCCAGTGGAAGGTGGTGGCACGCTGCGCCGATGAATCGCGAAGAGATCTCCCGAATCGCTCATGCCGAGCATCCGATAAAGGCTCCGCTCGATGACGACTCGGTGCGCCGGCTGCTGGAGCGTTGCGTTCAGCGCGGCGACGAGCGTGTCCTTGACCTTGGCTGCGGTGGCGGGGAGTGGCTGCTGCGCGCCCTGTCCACGTGGCCGCGCCTACTGGCGGAGGGCGTCGACCTCTCCGAGGAAGCCCTGGCGCAGGCCCGGCAGGGAGCCGAACGCCTCGGGGTGCGGGAGCGCCTCGTTCTCCATCACCAGGACGCCGCGGAGTTCGCCTCCCCCCGGTCGTTCGACCTGGTGCTGAGCGTCGGTGCCACGCATGCTTTCGGCGGACTGCTTCCCACACTCGCCGCAGCCGGCCAGAACCTGGCCCCCGGCGGCCACCTACTCATCGGTGACGGGTTCTGGGACCGCGAGCCTTCCCGGGAGGCTGTCGACATGCTCGGCGACTTCACCGACCTGGCGACCACCCTGGACAGGATCGCCGCCGAGGGGTGGACACCTGTCCACGGGCATGTCAGCACGCGCCACGAGCTGGATGACTACGAATGGAACTGCTGGGGATCACTGGCCACTTGGGCCCTCGATCGCCCAGCCGGTCCCGACAGCGCGCACGTGCTGGAGACGGCCGCGGTCCGGCGCTCCGAATGGCTGCGGGTCTACCGGGACACCTGGGGGTTCGTCAGCCTGGTCCTGCGTCGTACGGCGTCCGCCTGACCCGGCCCAGCCGGGGACACCCGACGGATGGCCGACTTCCGGTCGGTGCAGCACGACGGAACTCCCGGGCGGGCATAACGAGTTCGCGGACATGGCCAGGAGCAGAACATGGGCAGGACATGGGCAGGGGTGGTGTATCCACCCCCAAGTTCCAGGTCAGACGCCCAACTTGACCGCACGGAGTACGTCGTCGGCGTAGGCCTCGGGCTGTTCCCAGGCCGCGAAGTGGCCACCGGCGCTGTGTTCCACGTAGGCGCACACGTTCAGGAACGCCTCGGCGTAGCTTCGCGGCTCCGGTTTGAGGTCGCGCGCGAACACGGAGAGCACCGTCGGCGTCTCGATCCGGGCGGGGAGGGCGGCCGGTTCGGCGTAGGCGGTGAAAGAGGTGCCGATCGTGCCGGTGACCCAGTAGGCGCTGACCCAGGTGAGAAGCTCGTCCGGCGTGAAGGCCGACCCGTCGGACCATGCCTCCAGTTTCTCGACGATCCATGCCGCGAGGCCGGCCGGTGAGTCGCCGAGGGCGACGGCGAGCGTGTTCGGCCGGGTCGACTGCTCCGCGATGTACCCGCCCTCGGACCGGAACCACTGTGCCGACCGGCGGAGGTAGGCCGCCGCGTCCGGTGCGAACATCGACGGGTCCGCCGTGAGCGCACGCTGCGGGGCGACGTTGGTGAGGTGCAAGGCGGCCACCCGGTCCGGGTGTTGGGCCGCGAGGATCTCCGCGACGGTGCCACCGACATCGCCGCCGGAGACCGTGTACCGCGGATGGCCGAGCTCATCGAGGGCGTCCGCGACGATCCCGGCCATCCGGTCGACCGACATGCCGGGGCCGGTGAGCGGGGCCGCGAACGGGAAGCCCGGCAGTGCCGGCACCACCACGTGCGCCTCCGTCAGCAGAGGCAGGACGCGTTCGAACCGCAGCACCGAGTCCGGCCAGCCGTGCAGCAGTACGACCACGGGGGCGCCGGGGTCCGCGGACCGCTGGTGGATCAGCCGCAGGTCGGTGTCGCCCGCCCGCACCGTGACCCAGGGGTACTCGCCGATACGGCGCTCGTGGACGCCCCAGTCGTACCCGCTCGCCCAGTGTTCGAGCAGTGCGTCAAGGCGGTTACCGGTGATGCCGCGTGTCTCGTCGTCACTCCACGGGGTCGTGACGCGCCGCGTCCGCTGGAGTCGTTTCCGCATCTCATCGTTCATGTGTATCAGCGTACACATGAACGGGACGTGATGTGTATGCTGATACACATGACTCTGCGCGACGCGACCGCCACCCGGCAACGGATCCTGGAACACGCGCGACGCCAGTTCGCGCGGCACGGGTACACGGCGATCACGGTCAAGGGCGTGGCTGACGCGGCCGGTGTGTCGCCGAACCTCATCACGCGGTACTTCGGCGGCAAGGAAGGGCTCTTCCTGGCGGCGACGCGGGTGGAGATCCCGGTCTCCACCTCCTTCGACGGCGAACGTTCCGAGCTGGGTGCGCGCCTCGCGGCGAGCATCGTCCAGCGCTGGTTCGGCGCGCCGGGGGAGGACCCGCTGCTCGTACTGCAACGCGCCTCAGGCGAACGTCCGGAGGCGGCGGAGGCGCTGGCGGCCTTCCTCGACGCGAACTCGCTGGAGCCGCTCCACCGCTACCTGCGCGACAGCGGCCTGGACGACGCGGACGCCCGCCGCCGAGCCGCCGCGATCGACGCCTTCGTGCTCGGTGTCTCGACCCGCCGCCGGGTCCTGCGTGCCGAACTCGGCGACCCCGCTGATCTCCAGGCCTGGCTGAGCGCCACCATCCAACGCCTCGCCGACGGGTGACACACGACAGCGAGCAGGACCGCGACTCCCCGTCCGGTCAGCACCTGCGGTCCCGTGTCCGCCCGTCATGGACAGTGGCCGGCCCGCCGGCCGTCGCGGTCACGGCGTGGGGCCGGGGAGAACCCGTTTCGAGCGCCGCCCCGGTGCCCTCACTGCGGCGCGGTGATGACTCAGGTGATCGTTGTCAGCGGCGGTTCGAGCTCGGGGAAATCCGCGATCGTGGGGTGTCCGCAGGCGGTGCTGCCGGAGCCGTGGCCGGCCCTCGGGACGGACACGCTGGTCGAGGCGATGCCCGCGTCCATGCGGGCGTCGGACGGCGGGACCGAGTGCGCGCCGGACGGCGATCCCCTTCTCCCCCGGGGCACGGCGGACGAGCCCGCTAACGCACCACGCGGTGGCGGAAGCAGACGACGTTCGAACCCATGGTGCGGCTCTCGAGGAGTTCGAGATCCACCCGGCGTTCGTGCCGTGGAAAGAACGGGATGCCACCGCCGAGCAGTACCGGGTAGACCCTGGGCCGGTACTCGTCGATCAGATCCAGAGCGGCCGCCTCGGCGGCGAGGGTGGCGCCACCGATCGCGATGTCGCCCGTTCCCGGCTCGGCACGCAACCGCTCGATCTCCTCCGCCAGGCCGCCGGAGGCCAGGCGGGCAGTGCCCCGCACCGCCGACAGCGTGGTGGAGAACACCACCTTCGGCAGCGGGTTCCAGAGCTCGGCCCACTCAAGCATCGAGTCGTCGAGCGACGCATCCTGGTCGGCGGTCTCCCAGTACAGCATCGTCTCGTACAGCCGTCGTCCCATCAGGTGGACGTCGACCTGCCGGATCTCGTCGGTGGCGAGGCGGAGGATCTCCTCGTCGGGCGCCGTCCAGTCGAAGCCGCCGTCCGGCCCGACGATGTAGCCGTCGAGTGAGACGCTCATCGAATAGGTCACGCTGCGCATCAGAGGTCCTCCTCGGTAAGGGGTTCGACGGTAGGACCGCCGGACGTCGCCGAACTCATCGCGGCGCGCGGTTCCTCCTGGGGAGAGTCGCGTCGGTACGGGCCCACTGATCGAAGAGTCGACCCGTGCCGGATCAGGAGTGCATGGGGTACGGGTGGGCCGCCGGGCCGGTGACGGCGGTGAGGCGGAGTTTTGTCTCGTCGTCGCTGCCCGGCACGCAGGTCAAGATGACGATCTTGAGTTCGGAGTCGCCGTCGGTCAGGGTGTCGCAGTCCACCGTGACCGGTCCCACCGAGGGATGGTCGATCGTCTTGTGGTCCTCGCGGTGCGTGGCCACCGCTCCGGTCGCCCACAGCTCCGCGAACCGCCGGTTGCCCGCGGTCAGTTCGCGGATCAGCCCGGCCAGTCGGCGGTCCTCGGGGAAGCGGCCGGTGGCCCGGCGCAGATCGGAGACGACGGCGGTGTCGGTGGCGTCGCGGTCGGCTTCGGTCACCGGCCACCGTGCGAGGCTCGCGGGGGTGCCGTTCACCGGGAACCTGTCGCGGGCGAAGTTGCGCAGCCGTGGCGGTGCGGCCGAGGGGTCACCCAGCAGGGCGGCCCAACCACGGTTCCACCACACCAGCTGCCAGTCCGCCGCGAACACGGCGACCGGCACGTCCCCGAGGCGGGCCAGCACCCGCTGCACACCCGGCGGCAGATGGTCGGAGACCGTGCCGTCGGCCGGTGGCACGAGCCGGGCCAGCCGGTACAGGTGGTCCCGCTCGGCGCGGGAGAGTTGCAGGGCGCGTGCCAGGGCCGCCACCACCGACGCCGAGGGTGTCGTCGCCCGGCCCTGTTCCAGGCGTACGACGTAGTCGACGGAGACTCCGGCCAGGTCGGCGAGTTCCTCGCGGCGCAGTCCGGCGGCCCGGCGGCCCCGGGCCGCCGGCAGTCCGGCGGCCGACGGGGGCAGTCGCTCCCGCCAGACGCGGATCATGGCGCCCAGGCCGGTTCCGGGTGTCGTAGGCATGATCCCCATCCTTCCGCATCCCCGGCCGGGCGGGCGGCGCGAAGGTGGTACTGGTCCTCCTACCGTCGGGACGTCCCTGGCCCCTCCGTCCGGTCGGGACCAGTATCTAGGCCATGACGATCACCTTCATCACCGGAGCCAACAAGGGTCTCGGCCGCGAGACCGCCCGCCGCCTGATCGAGTACGGCCACACCGTGCTCGTCGGAACCCGCGACCGCGAGCAGGGCGAGGAGGCCGCCGCCGTGCTCGGCGCGCGCCATGTCCTCATCGACGTGACCGACGACGCCTCCGTGGCCGCCGCCGCGGCGGACGTCGCCGCCCACGAGGGCCGGATCGACGTCCTGATCAACAACGCCGGGGTGCCGGGTCCCTTGGGCGACCCCAGTGAGCTCACCGCGGCCGACGCCCTCGCCGTCCTCGACGTCAACGTGATCGGCGTCGTCCGCACCACCACCGCGTTCCTGCCGTTGCTGCGCCGCTCGGACGATCCGGTGATCGTCAACGTCAGCAGCGGCATGGGTTCGCTCGCCCTCACCCACGATCCCGGCCGGCCGGAGTCGCGCGTCGTCGCGCCGCTCTACACCTCCTCCAAGGCGGCGGTGACGATGCTGACCACGCAGTACGCGAAGGGCCTCAAGGACATCCGCGTCAACGCCGCCGACCCCGGTTACACCGCGACCGATTTCAACGGCCACAGCGGGCACCAGACGGTCACCGAGGGCACGGACGCGATCGTCGCCCTCGCCACCGAGGAACCCGGTGCCGGCAGCGGTCGGTTCGTCTCGCGGGACGGCGAGATCACCTGGTCCTGACCGCCTGACCGCCTGACCGCCTGACCGCCTGACCGCCTGACCGCCTGACCGCCCGACCGCCCGACCGCCCGACCGCCCGACTGTCTGCCCGCCTGGTCCCGACCGTCTGCGTCCGGTCGCGAGGGCGGCTTCACCGGGTACGCCCGAGCCTGGTCAGATGGGCAGCAACCGCCCGATCAGCGAACCGAGTTGGCGGGCGTTGCGGCACTCGTGCATCTCGGCCAGTTCCGCGTAGGCGAGGGCGGCCGAGTCGCCCGTGCCCCACTGGGAGCGCTGCTCGGGGTTGAACCAGTAGACGCGGCGGGCCCGTTCGGTCAGGTGCCGGACGGCCGGCAGGTTCGGGTCGCTCATGTTCGTACGGGCGTCTCCGAGGACGAAGACCGTCGTGCGCGGGCCGACCGTGTCGCCGTACCGCTCGGTGAACTCGCCCAGGGCGACGCCGTAGTCGCTGCTCCCGTGCCAGCCGGTGAGGGTGGCCTCCGCGCGGATGCGGGCGCCGAGGCCCTCCGGATCGGCGCGGCCGTGCACGAGGAGGCCGGTCACCTCGTCGATCCGGTTGACGAAGGCGAAGACCCGCACCTTGCTGAACTGGTCGTGCAGCGCCTGCACCAGCAGCATCGTGAAGTCCGAGAAACCCGCCACCGAGCCCGACACGTCGCAGAGCAGCACCAGTTCGGGCCGGACCGGGCGGCGCCGGCGCAGCACCGGCCGCATCGGCACCCCGCCCGTCGACAGCGAGCGGCGCAGGGTGCGCCGCAGGTCGATGGTGCCCCGGGCGGCCCGGCGGCGGCGCGCCGCCAACCGGGTCGCCAGCTTGCGCGCCAGTGGCTGAACTGTCCTGCGCAGCTCGGCCAGTTGGGCCCGTCCGGCGATCAGGAAGTCGACCCGGTCGGTGGTCGGCGCCACCGCGCGCCGGGCGATCTCGTCGGTGCCGCGCCGCTCGGCGACCCGGCGCCGGGCCTCCGCGGCGACCTGTCGGCGGAATCCCTCGATACGCTGCCGGATCTCGTCGTCGAGCAGCCGGTCGGTGAACCCCGTGTGTCCGCCACGGGCCCGGATGTCGGCCCGGACCCGGGCCAGCAGCGTCCGCGGTCGCAGCCGGTCCAGCGTCTGGTACGAGGACCAGCCGTCCGACGCGGGCGAACTGCCGTAGCCGCCGAAGCCGTCGACCGCCTCGGCCGCCAACTGCCCGAGCAGTGCCGTGTCGTTGGCGACGAGCGCCGCCGCGAGCCGGTCGCGGAGGTTCTCCCGGTCGGCGGGCTCGCCGCGCGGTGCCCCTGTGCCGCGCGGGAAGTAGAGGTCGAAGACCGGGTCGAACACCGGGCGTTGGGCCACGCCGTGCAGCAGGGTCGCGGCCAGCCCCTCGCGCAGCAGTTCGCGGTCGGCCAGGCCGAGCGCGGCCACGGCCCGCGCCGCGTCCACGGTCTCGCCGGTACCGATCCGCAGCCCGTGCGCGCGCAGCGCCCCGACCAGCCCGGTAAGCCGCTCGCCGACACCGGCGGTCACACGGCGTCCAGGTCGAGCTTCGCAGACGCCTTGAGGACATCGTCCTGGTGCTTGAGCAGCACGCCCAGGGTGTCCCGTACGACCTTCTCGTCGAGGGTGTCGGCGCCGAGCGCCAGCAGGGTGTGCGCCCAGTCGACGGTCTCGGCCACCGAGGGGACCTTGCGCAGGTCCATCTCCCGCAGTGCGCCGACCACCCGGACCACCGACCCGGCCAGCGCCTCGCCGAGCTCCGGCACCTTCAGCCGTACGATGCGGCGCTCCAACTCCTCGTCGGGAAAGCCGATATGGAGGAAGAGGCAGCGGCGGCGCAGCGCCTCGGAGAGTTCCCGGCTCGCGTTGGAGGTGAGGACCACGAAGGGGCGGCGGGTTGCGGTGATCGTGCCCAGTTCGGGGACCGTGACCTGGAAGTCGCTGAGCACCTCCAGCAGCAGGCCCTCGACCTCGACGTCGGCCTTGTCGGTCTCGTCGATCAGCAGGACCTTGGGGTCGTCGCCGCGGATCGCCGTGAGCAGCGGGCGGGGCAGCAGGAACTCCTCGCTGAAGATGTCGGTGCGGGTCTCGTCCCAGCTCTCATCGCGGCCGGCGGTGATGCGCAGCAGTTGTTTGGCGTGGTTCCACTCGTACAGCGCCCGGGACTCGTCCACCCCCTCGTAGCACTGCAACCGGACCAGTCGGGCCCCGGCGACCTCGGCGACGGCCTTGGCCAGTTCGGTCTTGCCGACGCCCGCCGGGCCCTCCACCAGGAGCGGTTTGCCGAGCCGGTCGGCGAGGAAGACGGTGGTGGCGACCGCGGGCGAGGCGAGGTAGCCGGTCTCGGCGAGGCGCGCGGAGACGTCGTCGACGGAAGTGAACAGCAACGGGGCCTCCAGCGCGCACGGACGTGATCGGTACCTGCCCACCCACTCGGCACTCACTATCTAAGCGCTTGTTCACCACCTCTGTCACCCTGGTACACCGATCGGTTTCCTCTCCGTCCGTTCCGCGCTAACCTGGCTGCATGGCCACGACAGACAGGGCGTCCACCCGCGACCGGCTGCTCGACGCAGCCGCCGACCTCTTCTACCGCGAGGGTGTCTCCATCGGCGTCGAGACGCTGTGCCGGACCGCCGGCGTCTCCAAGCGGTCGATGTACCAGCTCTTCGAGAGCAAGGACGACGTCCTCGCCGCCAGCCTGGAGCGCCGCGCTCCCGGCTACGCGGCACAGCTGACGCCGGCGGAGCCGGACGCCGCGACACCCCGCGAACGGATCCTGGACACCTTCGCTCGGGCCGAGCGGCTGTCGGCCGCGCCCGAGTACCGGGGCTGTCCCTTCCTCGCCGCGCTGGTGGAGCTGAAGGACCCCGGCCATCCGGCCAGCGTCGTCGCCCGGGCCGCCAAGGACCGGCTCAAGGACGCCTTCCGGGACCAGGCGGAGCTGGGCGGGGCGCGCGATCCGGAGCTGTTGGCCCGCCAGTTGATGCTGGTCTTCGACGGCGCGAGCGCTCGGGCCGGCGCCGGGATCGAGACACTGGACGGACTGACCACGGCGACCGTGACGACCCTGCTGGACGCGGCGGGCGTGGCCCAGCCGGTCGAAAGCGACCGCGGACGGACCGGCGTGGCGTAGCCGGCCGGGAATCGGCGCGGTGGGGGAATCGGCGTGGGCGGCGTGGGCAGCGTCACGGGTTGTCACGGGATACGGCCGAGAGGTGGTCACGGCCGAGAAGGGCGTCCGCCGTGGCGACCGCCCCACCTCGTGCCGCAGGGGCGTCCGCCGTGGCGAACGCCCCCATCCTGACGCCTCGTTCAGGCCGCCAGGGTCACCGCCGCCACCGCCGGAGTGCGTAGCACCCGCCAGGCTGTTGCCAGGCTCGTGCCCAGCGTCACGGCTGTCGCGACCGCGATCACCGCCAGCCAGGTGCCGAGGCTCTGGTGGGGCAGGACCGTGCCGGCACGGACGACCGTGAAGGGGACGATGCCCGCGAGTGCCGCCAGGGTGCCCAGCACGATCCCGGTGAGGGTCAGGACAGCGCCCTCGACCGCCACCGCGCCCAGCACCTGGCCGGGCGTCGCGCCGGCCAGCCGTTGCTGCCCGAACTCCCGGGTGCGGTAAGTCGTCGCCGCGTAGAGGGAGTTGATCAGCATGACGCAGACGAAGGCGACGATGATGGCGACGACCGTGAAGTTGAGCGTCTGGAGGTTCTTGGCGTCGACCGACTTGGTCAGGCCGGATGCCGCGACGGCGTCCGATTCCACCGCCTGCATGGACAGCGTCGCGGTGGCGACCGCGGTGAACAGGATCAGCGACATCAGGATCCCGGCGAGGTGCTCGGCCCGCTCCCGCAGATTGCGTACGGCCAGCCAGCCGCTCGCGCCGTCCGGGCGCAACCGGTCCAGCACCCCCTTCATCAGCCGTGAGGCCAGCAGCGCGAACCCCACCGAGAGCAGGATCGCCCCGTAGGCCGGCGCCGCCATCAGCCACTCGTCCGTGGCCTTGAAGGTGAAGGTCGCCAGCACCGACACCGCGCCGGCGAGCAGCGCCGCGTAGGCCAGGAACCGCCGGGCGCCGGCCGGCCGCCGGCCGTCGTGCCGGGCCCGTCGCAGGGCGAGGAAGGCGGCGCCCGCCGCGGCCACCAGGGTCACGCCGACGCCCGACACGAGCGCGACCGGACCGAAGGAGTAGCCGACGGAAGCGGCGACCTGGCCGCTGTCCCGGAACATCCCCAGCAGCGCCCGCCCGCAGAGCATCGCCGGGCCGATCGCCAGCGCCGTGCCCGCCAGTGCCACGGCCACCGCCTCACCCACGACCATCCGCCCCAGCTGCCCCGGCGTCGCCCCCGAGCAGCGCAGCAGCTCCAGTTCGGCGGCCCGCTGGCGGACGTTCACCGTCAGGGTCGAGGCGACGGCGAAGAAGACCAGGAGCGTGCCGTAACCGCCCACGACGCTCGCCGAGACGGACAGCGTCTGCGCACTCACGTGGTCGACCCCGGGGCCGGCCGCCGTGTCGTGCAGCGAGTTGAACGTCATGATGACCATGGCCCCCAGGAACGCGGAGAGCAGGGTCGCGAGAAAGCGTCCCGGACGGTGCCGGACCGAACGCATCGCCAGTGTGAACATCGCTCACACCCCCGCCAGCACGTCGTCGCCCAGGTGCGCGAGGCGCTCGGCGACCGCGTCGACGGTGGGCGTCCGCAGCCGGCCCGCGAGCCTGCCGTCCGCCAGGAAGACCACCGAGTCGGCGAAGGAGGCGGCGACCGGGTCGTGCGTCACCATCACCACGGTCCGGCCGTGCACCCGCACCGCCTCCTGCAACAGCAGCAGCACGTCCCGCGCGCTGCGGGTGTCCAGGGCGCCCGTCGGCTCGTCCGCGAAGATCACCCGCGGTTCGGTGACCAGGGCGCGGGCGATCGCCACCCGTTGCCGCTGACCGCCGGAGAGCTGGTCGGGCCGGTGCCCGAGCCGGTCGCCGAGCCCCACCGCCGTCAGCACCTCCTGGACCCGCCGACGGTCGACCCGCCGTCCGGCGAGCTTCAGCGGAAGCACCGTGTTCTGCGCGACGGTCAGCGTCTCCAGCAGGTTGTACTGCTGGAACACGAACCCGATCCGCTCCCGCCGGAACCGGGTCAGCCGCGCCTCCGAACTCCCCGTCATCTCCGCACCGTCGACCATCACGATCCCGCTGTCGGGCCGGTCGAGACCTGCCGCGCACTGCAACAGCGTCGACTTGCCGGAACCCGACGGCCCCATCACCGCCGTGAAGGTGCCCCGCTCCAGACTCAGCGTGACGCCGTCCAGCGCGGTCACGGCGCCGTCGCCGCTGCCGTAGGTCTTGCCGACCTTCACCAGCCGCAGCGCCTCGGCGGAGGCCGGTCCCATGTCGTACGGCCGCTGTGTGTCCCTGCGGAACATCGTCATCACCCTCTTCGACGGCACGCCCTGCGCCGTACCCATGACGCTACGGAGCCGGCGGCCGCAGCACACGGGGCGCAGAACCCGTATCGCGGGGTGTACCCAGCGACACCCCGTCGGACGGGTTCAACTCCGGTCTAGCACCGTCTACTTGACGCCCACGCGCCAACGGGTGTGCGGGCGGCGCCGGTTGGCACCCCGGGCGCTGACCTGCCTCCGGTACAGGGGACTGCCGAAGTGGGCCGGCGGGCGTTGTCAGAGGCGGCTTGTACCGTGCGGGCATGGGTGTCTATCTGGTCGACGTCGACGCGGGGGAGTGGTCCGGTGCGGACGCTGGGGAGGGGGGAATGGGCGCGATCGCCAGGGGGCTCGACGCGGAGCTGGCCCGGCGCGGGCTGCCGCCGTACCGGCCCGTGCCGCGGCGGACGACGGCGGCGGGGTTCGAGGAGAAGCTGAGCCCCTCCATGCTCGGCTTCGACGCCCTGTGCCGGGCCCGACTGACCCCGGCGGAGCACGACTTGATCGGCAACTGGTCGGTCCTGGTGCCGCTCTCCCTCGACGAGGTGGTACGGCTGCCGGTCGGCTCCGCCTACACCGACGAGACGGTGATCGCGGGGGCGCCCCAGGTGCTCGCCCTCGCCGAGCGGCTGGCCGCGGCGGCCGGACTCCCCGACGACGTACCTGAGGCGTCCGGGAACCTCGCCCTCACCTTCTGGTTCCTGGAGGGCGAGGCGGAGGAACTGGCCGCCGCCCGCCCCGGCCGCTGGAGCGAGGACCTCGACACGGCCTTCTACGTGGCCCTCTACCTGCGGGCGGCCCGGTACTCGCTGCGGCGGGGGTGCCCCATGACCTACGCGTGAGCCGTGGAGCGCCGCGCAGGCGGTACGCCACCCCGAGCCGAACTCCCGCTTCCGGTGCGGCACTTCGCGTGTTCGCGTCCGCGTCCGAGTCCACCGGCCGTCGCGGGTGCCGGCACCGGCACCGGCGGCACCCGGAGCGAGGACCGGACCGTCCCGCTCCGGGTCGTCAGGTCCGGCTGCTCACCGGTCGCTCACCAGCACCACTTCGAGGGTGCGCGGGCCGTGCACCCCCTCGACGCGGTCCAGTTCGATGTCGCTGGTCGCCGACGGCCCGGAGATCCAGGTCAACGGACGCGTGGGATCGAGCTGTTCGAGGGCCTGCGGCACCGAGGACACGACCTGGTCCGGAACCCGTACGACGCAGATGTGGTGGTCGGGGACGAGCGTGATCCGGCGGCGGCCCTGGTCCGATCCGCCGTCCAGCACGAGGGTCCCGGTCTCGGCGACGGCCACCGCGCAGGCGGTGACCACGCTGTCCACGCGGTCGAGTTCGTACGGGGTGCTGTCGGCGCGGTCCTCGACCCGCTCGGCACCGGTGGAGGTGAGCCAGTCCGGCTCCAGCCCCTGCGGCACGAGAACCGTCCTGGAGCCGCGCGCCGCGAGCAACTGGCCGATCACCCCGGCCAGTTCACCCGCCGTGCAGCGGTGCACCAGCGCCCGGTAGTCGGCCAGGTTCTCGGCCAGCAGCTCCACCGTCTCCTCGGTGCTCCGCGCGCCGTGCTCGCGCAGATAGCCGCGCTCGACGGCCCGCTCGTACGGGGTGTCGTCCGGCGGAACGTCGGCGAGAGCGCGCCGTACGCGGCCCAGAATCCGTTCCCTGTCGCTCACTTGACGTCTCCCCTCGCGCTGTTCCCGCCGGTCCGGCTGTCCCCGCCGTGGGTGCGCTGCCACCAGTCGCGGAACGGCTCGGCGGGGAGCACGGGCAGGTCCCGGGTCGCCGTCCACGCGGCGCCGGGGCCCGGCAGGGTGCGCGGCCGGAAGCGCCGTCCGCGCGCGGCGAGCCGCTGACCGGCGCGCAGCGCGCCGGGGTGGGTGAACGTCCAGCGGGCCGCCCGCATCGCCGCGCGCTCCGCCGCGTGCCCCTTGGCGGGCCGCAGCACCACCTTGTTGCCCTCCCGGGTCGCCGGGCCGCCCTGGACGACCCGCTCGCGCAGGTGCACCAGCACCTCGGGGATGTCGATGGCGACCGGACAGACCTCGTAGCAGGCCCCGCAGAGACTGGAGGCGTACGGCAGCGAGGCGTCGATCTCGCTCGCGGTGCCCCGGAGTTGGGGGCTCAGGATCGCACCGATCGGGCCGGGGTAGACCGAGCCGTAGGCGTGCCCGCCGGCCCGCTCGTACACCGGGCAGACGTTGAGACAGGCCGAGCAGCGGATGCAGCGCAGGGCCTGGCGGCCGACCTCGTCGGCGAGGGTGTCGGTGCGGCCGTTGTCGAGCAGCACCAGGTGGAAGGTGCTCGGGCCGTCGCCGTCGGTCGTGCCGGTCCAGGTCGAGGTGTAGGGGTTCATGCGCTCGGCGGTCGAGGAGCGGGGGAGGGTCTGAAGGAACACCTCCAGGTCTCCCCAGGTGGGCACGATCTTCTCGATGCCGACCACCGAGATGAGGGTCTCGGGCAGGGTCAGGCACATCCGTCCGTTGCCCTCCGACTCCACGACGACCAGGGTGCCGGTCTCGGCGACCATGAAGTTGGCGCCGGAGACGCCGACCTTGGCGCGCAGAAACTTCTCGCGCAGGTGCAGGCGCGCGGCCTCGGCGAGTTCGGCCGGGGTGTCGGTGAGGCCCTCGGGGGCCGGGCGGCCCCACTCGCCCATCTCGCGGGCGAAGATGTCGCGGATCTCGCCCCGGTTGCGGTGGATCGCCGGGACCAGGATGTGCGAGGGCCGGTCCTTGCCCAACTGGACGATCAGTTCGGCGAGATCGGTCTCGTAGGCGCGGATGCCCGCCGCCTCCAGGGCCTCGTTGAGCCCGATCTCCTGGGTGGCCATCGACTTGACCTTGACGACCTCCGACTCCCCGGTCGCCCGCACCAGTTCGGTGACGATGCGGTTGGCCTCGTCGGCGTCGGCGGCCCAGTGCACCACACCACCGGCCGCAGTGACCGTCTCCTCCAACCGCACCAGGTAGCGGTCGAGATGGCGGAGGGTGTGGTCCTTGATCTGCTTGCCCGCCTCGCGCAGCGCGTCCCAGTCGGACACCTCCGCGACGGCCTTCGCCCGCTTGGCGCGGATCGTGTGGGTGGCGTGCCGCAGATTGCCCCGCAGGGTCTGGTTGCCCACCGCCTCGCGCGCGGCCTCCGGGAAGGCCGGGAACGCCGGCATGCCGACGAACGTGCCGCTCACGTGCCCGCCTCCGTATCGGTGCCGCTCATACGCCCGCCTCTTCTTCCGTGCCGGCCAGGATCTCCGCGATGTGCACCGGCCGCATCTCCGTCTCCAGCCGGGTCATCGTCCCCCCGATGTGCATCAGACAGGAGTTGTCGGCCGCGCACAGCACCTCGGCCCCCGTCGACTCGGCGTTGCGCACCTTGTCGGCGCCCATCGCCGCCGACACGTCCGCGTTCTTCACCGCGAACGTGCCGCCGAACCCGCAGCACTCCTCGGCACCCGGCAGCTCGACCAGCTCCAGCCCCTTCACGGCCTGGAGCAGCCGCCGGGGCCGGTCCCCGAGCCCGAGACCGCGCAGCCCGTGGCAGGTGGGGTGGTAGGTCACCCGGTGCGGGTAGTACGCGCCGACGTCCGTCACCCCGAGCACGTCCACGAGGAACTCGGTCAGCTCGTACGTCTTGGGGACCACCGGCGCCAGGGTCGCGGCGAGGGAGTCGCCGCGACCTTCCGCCCGGGCCCGCTCGCCCATGCGCGGGTACAGCTCCCGCACCATCGCGCCGCAGGAGCCGGACGGGGTGACGATCGCCTCGTACTCCCCGAATACATCGGAGAAGTGCCGGGCGAGCGGCTCCGCCTCATGGCGGTAGCCGGTGTTGTAGTGCGCCTGGCCGCAGCAGGTCTGAGCCATCGGGAAGTCGACCTCGACACCCAGTCTGGTCAGCAGTTTCACCACGGCGCGCCCGGTGTCCGGATAGAGCGTGTCGTTGACACACGTCAGGAACAGGGCGACACGCATCGCGGCTCCTAGAGTTCGGTCATCGGATGAGTGAAGGGTAGTCGGCGGGCAGCGTCTCCGGGGAGACCCCCGTTCACCGCGCGGCGAGCCGGGACTCGGCGGCCCGCCAGCGTGCCGTGTCGCCCCGGGGTTCGTACCGCGTGAGCGGCTGGGTGGCGGTCAGCAGTCGCCGCATGTCGGCCCGGTCGCCGACGAGTCCGTGCGCGCGGGCCTGGACGAGCACGTTGCCGAGGGCCGCGGCCTCCGCGGGGCCGGCCACGACGGGCAGTCCGCAGGCGTCCGCCGTCAGCTGGCACAGCAGCGCGTTGCGGGTGCCGCCGCCGACCACGTGCACGGTGTCGACCGAGTGGCCGGCGAGCCGCTGCGCGTCCAGGACGGCTTTGCGGTGGGCGAGGGCGAGCGAGTCGAGGACGCAGCGGGTGACCTCCGCGCGGGACTCGGGCACCGGCTGCCCCGACCGGCGGCAGGCCTCGGCGATCCGCTCCGGCATCCGGCCCGGCGCGAGGAACGCCGGGTCGCCCGCGTCCACCACCGACCGCAGCGCCGGCACCTCCGCCGCCCCGCGCAGCAGCTCGCCCAACTCCGGGTTCCCCCAGGCCCGTACGGACTCCTGGAGCAGCCACAGGCCCATGATGTTGCGCAGATAGCGGACCGTGCCGTCCAGCCCGAGTTCGTTGGTGAAGTTGGCGGCGCGGCTCTCCTCCGTCAGTACCGGTGCCTCCAGTTCCAGCCCGGCCAGTGACCAGGTGCCGGTGCAGATGTAGGCGAACCGCTCCCCGGTGGCGGGCACGGCGGCTACCGCGGACGCCGTGTCGTGCGAACCGACCGCCGTCACCGGTACGGGACCGCGCAGACCGGTCTCGTCGAGCACCTCCGGCAGCAGGACACCCGCCGGGTCGCCCGGCCGCCGCAGCGGCGCGAAGAGCCCGAGGTCGATCCCGAGCCGCTCGGCGACGCCGTGGGC
Organism: Streptomyces sp. NPDC005423; assembly: GCF_040606415.1. Classification (NCBI taxonomy): domain Bacteria; kingdom Bacillati; phylum Actinomycetota; class Actinomycetes; order Kitasatosporales; family Streptomycetaceae; genus Streptomyces; species Streptomyces sp. NPDC005423. The sequence continues at coordinate 78,140 of NZ_JBEXET010000015.1, forward strand.
CCAGTCGCCCGTGGCGGGGTCGACGAGCTGGGTGGTCGAGGCGTTGGTCAGCTCGGTGCCCTGCTCGCCGGTGAGCCAGTAGGAGAGCAGGTCGGGGATGAGCAACAGCCGTGTCGCGTACCGCAGTTGGGCGGAGTCGCGGGCCGCGGTCAGCTGGTACAGGGTGTTGAAGGGCGCGTACTGGAGTCCGGTCGCCGCGTACAGCTCGGCGGCGGGCACGGTGGCCCACACCTTCTCCGCGACGCCCTCGGTGCGGGCGTCGCGGTAGTGGACGGGGGCGCCGAGCAGCGCCCCGTCCGCGTCCAGCAGGCCGTAGTCGACGGCCCAGCTGTCGAGGCCGGCCGAGTCGAGCCGGCCGCCGGTGAGCGCCCCCGCCGCCCGCAGCCCGTCGAGGACGCCGGCGTAGAGCGCGAGGATGTCCCAGCGCAGCCCTTCGGGCACCCGCACGGGCCGGTTGGGGAAGCGGTGTGCCTCGGTCAGCTCCAGGGTGCCGGGTCCGACGCGGCCGACCATGACCCGCCCGCTGGACGCGCCGAGGTCGACCGCCGCGTACGACTTCACGGGCGCGCTCACCGCAGGAAGGCGGCCGCAACGCCGGCGTCGACCGGGATGTGCAGCCCGGTGGTGTGCGTCAGCTCTCCGCCGGTCAGGGCGAAGACGGCGTTGGCGACATGCTCGGGCAGCACCTCGCGCTTGAGGATGGTCCGCTGGGCGTAGAACTCCCCCAGCTTCTCCTCCTCGATGCCGTAGGTCGCCGCGCGCTGGGCACCCCAGCCGCCCGCGAAGATGCCGGAGCCGCGTACCACGCCGTCCGGGTTGATCCCGTTGACCCGGATCCCGTGCTCACCCAACTCGGCTGCCAGCAGCCGGACTTGATGGGCCTGGTCGGCCTTGGTGGCGGAGTAGGCGATGTTGTTGGGGCCGGCGAAGACCGCGTTCTTCGACGCGATGTAGATGATGTCGCCGCCCAGGCCCTGCGCGGTCATCACCCGGGCCGCCTCGCGCGAGACGAGGAAGGAACCGCGCGCCATGATGTCGTGCTGGAGGTCCCAGTCCCGGGCCGTGGTCTCCAGCAGGGGCTTGGAGATGGAGATCCCGGCGTTGTTGACGACGAGGTCGACCCCGCCGAACGCGAGCAGCGCCGCCTTGAACGCGTCGGCGATCTGCTCCTCGGAGGTGACGTCCACGGAGACGGCCACGGCCTTGTCCGGACCGCCGAGTTCCTCGGCGACGGCGGCGGCGTTCTCGGCGTTGAGGTCGGCGATGACGACACAGGCCCCCTCGGCGACCAGCCGCTGGGCGATGGCCCGGCCGATCCCGCTGCCCGCGCCGGTCACCAGCGCCACCCGGGTGGCGAGGGGCTTCGCCTTGGGCATCCGCTGGAGCTTGGCCTCCTCCAGCGCCCAGTACTCGATGCGGAACTTCTCCGACTCCTCGATCGGCGCGTACGTGGAGACGGCCTCCGCCCCGCGCATCACGTTGACGGCGTTGACGTAGAACTCGCCGGCCACGCGCGCGGTCTGCTTGTCCTTGCCGAAGGAGAACATGCCCACGCCCGGGATCAGCACGATCGCCGGGTCGGCGCCGCGCATCGCGGGGGAGTCGGGCAGGGCGTGCCGCTCGTAGTAGGCGGCGTACTCCTCGCGGTAGGCGGTGTGGAGTTCCCTCAGGCGGGCGATCGCCTCGTCCAGCGGGGCGCCCGGGGGCAGGTCGAGGACGAGCGGCCGGACCTTCGTCCGCAGGAAGTGGTCGGGGCAGGAGGTGCCGAGCGCGGCGAGCCGGGGGTGTTCGGCGCGGGCGAGGAAGTCGAGGACGACGTCGGTGTCGGTGAAGTGCCCCACCTGCGGCCGGTCCTGGGAGGCGAGAGCCCGGACGTACGGCGCGAGAGCCGCCGCCCGCTCCCGGCGCCCGGCCTCGGACAGCGGCGCGTACCCCTCGACGACGGGTCCGAACGGCTCCGGCCTGCCACGCTCGGCGAGGAACGCCTCGGCGGTCCGGATGATGTGCAGCGAGTTGCGCTCGCACTCCTCGGAGGTGGCACCCCACGCGGTGATGCCGTGCCCGCCGAGGACACAGCCGATCGCCTGCGGGTTGGCCTCCTTGACGGCCGCGATGTCCAGCCCGAGCTGGAAGCCGGGGCGCCGCCACGGCACCCACACCACCGTGGAGCCGAAGCACTCGGCGGTCAGCTTCTCCCCGTCCGCCGCGCACGCCAGCGCGATACCGGAGTCGGGGTGCAGGTGGTCGACGTGGGCGGCGTCGACCAGACCGTGCATCGCGGTGTCGATGGACGGGGCCGCGCCGCCCTTGCCGTGCAGGCAGTAGTCGAACGCGGCGACCATCTCGTCCTCGCGCTCCACCCCCGGGTAGACGTCGACGAGCGCCCGCATCCGGTCCAGCCGCAGCACGGCGAGCCCGGACTCCGTCAGGGTGCCGAGGTCGCCGCCGGACCCCTTCACCCACATCAGCTCCACGTCGCCACCGGTCACCGGATCGGTGTCGCTGCCCTTGGCGGACGTGTTGCCGCCGGCGTAGTTGGTGTTGCGCGGATCGGCGCCGAGCCGATGGGAGCGGCCGAGCAGGGCGGCGGCTTCGGGGTGGGGTGCCATGAACGTTCGGTCCTTACTTCCAGAGAGGGCGACTGCGTGCTGGGGGAGGCGTGTCCTACGGAATCCGGCGGAGGCTCAGGCGCCCCACCCCGCCTGCTGCCCGCCCACCCGCTCGGCGGTGATCCGCTCCTGCCACCCGGTCGCGCGGTACGCGGCGATCGGATCTGCGTCCAGACCCATCTCCTCGCGCACCTCGGCGAGCAGCGGCCGCACATCGGTGTTGTAGGCGTCCATGATCACGGCGTTGGCGCCGAGCACATCGCCGGACCGCTGAGCGACGGCGAGTGCTTCCCGGTCCACCAGGAGCGCCTTCGCCGTGGCCTCCTGCACGTTCATCACCGAGCGGATGATCGCCGGGATCTTCGCCTCGATGTTGTGGCACTGGTCCAGCATGAACGCGACGTCGGCCGTGAAGCCCCCGCCGCGGAGCACCTCGTACATGATCCGGAACAGCTGGAAGGGGTCCGCGGAGCCGACCATCAGGTCGTCGTCGGCGTAGAAGCGGGAGTTGAAGTCGAAGGCGCCGAGCTTCCCCTCCCGCAGCAGGGTGGCGACGATGAACTCGATGTTGGTGCCCGGCGCGTGATGCCCGGTGTCGACCACGACCTGCGCCTTCGGCCCCAGCTTCAGGCAGTGCGCGTAGGCGGTGCCCCAGTCGGGCACGTCGGTGGCGTAGAAGGCCGGCTCGAAGAACTTGTACTCCAGGAGCATCCGCTGCCCGTCGCCGAGCCGCTCGTACACCTCGGCGAGTGCCTCGGCCAGTCGGTCCTGCCGCTCGCGGATGTCGTCCTGGCCGGGGTAGTTGGTGCCGTCGGCGAACCAGAGCTTGAGGTCGGCGGAGCCCGTCGCGTCCATGATGTCGACGCACTCCAGCAGATGACCGATGGCCTTGCGCCGTACCGCCGCGTCCGGGTGGCAGACGCTGCCGAGCTTGTAGTCGTCGTCCTGGAACGTGTTGGAGTTGATCGCGCCGAGCCTGACCCCGCGCTCCTCGGCGTACTTCGCCAGCGCCCCGAAGTCCTCGACCCGGTCCCACGGGATGTGCAGGGCGACGGTGGGCGCCACGCCGGTGACGGCGTGCACCTGCGCCGCGTCGTCGAGCTTCTCCCGCGGGGTGCGGGGCACGCCCGGCTGGGCGAACACCTTGAACCGGGTCCCCGAGTTCCCGTACGCCCATGACGGCGTCTCGACTGCCTGGGTCTTGAGAGCGGCCTTCACCGCGGCGAGATCGGTCACTTGAGGCTCCTGTGACATGCGACGGGACAACGTGAGTATGAAACGATTCAGAAAGGGAAGCTATGAGCCTCCCCGAGGGGTGTCAAGCCCTACGGCACAGTCGGTCCTCCGTGACTCCAATGTGACCTTTGGCTATCGAAACTTTTTCGATCCGGACCCATTGACGCGACAAGGCGGACGCGCCTAACGTCCCGGCAACCAAGTTGAAACCTTTCACGACGCCGTGATGGTCACCCGCCGGTGTCGTCGAGGAGCCCCTCATGACCCACCCGTCCGACACGGGTCCTGCCCCGGTGCTGGCGCTCAAGGGCATCTCCAAGTCCTTCGGCGCGGTGCGCGCTCTACGAGAGGTGTCCCTGGAACTGTTCCCCGGCGAGGTGCACGCGCTCGCCGGTGAGAACGGAGCCGGTAAGTCGACTCTCATCAAGACCCTCGCGGGGGTCCATCGGCCCGATGCCGGGCAGGTGCTGCTCGACGGCGAGCCCGTCGTGTTCCACGGACCGGGCGACGCCCGGGACGCGGGCATCGCCGTCATCTACCAGGAACCCACGCTCTTCCCCGACCTGTCGATCGCCGAGAACATCTTCATGGGCCGCCAGCCGCGGCTCACCCTCGGCCGGATCGACCACAAGGCCACCCGGGCGGCCACCGCCGCCCTGATGGCACGCCTCGGTGTCGCACTCGACCCCGACCGCCCGGCGCGTGGACTCTCCATCGCCGACCAGCAGATCGTGGAGATCGCCAAGGCGCTCTCCTTCGACGCCCGCGTCCTCATCATGGACGAACCGACGGCCGCCCTCACCGGCAGCGAGGTGGCCCGTCTCTTCGGCGTGGTCAGCACCCTGCGCGACCAGGGCGCGGCCGTCCTCTTCATCTCCCACCGTCTGGAGGAGATCTTCCGCATCTGCCGACGCGTCACCACCCTGCGCGACGGCGCCTGGATCTCCAGCGAGCCGGTCGAGGGCATGACCGAGGACGACCTCGTACGCCGGATGGTCGGCCGCGACCTCGACGAGCTGTACCCCAAGCAGGACGTGGAAGCGGGCGAAGTCGCGCTCAGCGTGCGGCGGTTGACCCGCGAGGGAGTCTTCACCGACGTCTCCTTCGACGTCCGCCGCGGCGAGATCGTCGGTCTCGCCGGGCTCGTCGGCGCCGGCCGGACCGAGGTGGCGCGCGCCGTCTTCGGCATCGACCGGTGGGACGCCGGCGAGGTCGAGATCGACGGCCGGGCGCTCACCAGCGGCGCGCCCTCCACGGCGATGGCCGCCGGACTCGCCCTCGTCCCGGAGGACCGGCGCGCCCAGGGTCTGGTGATGGACATGTCCATCGAACGGAACATCGGCCTGACCGGGCTGCGCACCACCGTCCGGGCCGGCCTGATGGACCGGACCGCCGAACGCAGCCGCTCCCTCGACTGGGCCGTCAAACTCCACGTCAAGTACGCCCGGATCGCCGACACCGTCAACACGCTCTCCGGCGGCAACCAGCAGAAGGTCGTCCTCGCCAAGTGGCTCGCCACCGGGCCGAAGGTGCTGATCGTGGACGAACCGACCCGGGGCATCGACGTCGGCACCAAGGCCGAAGTCCACCGGCTGCTCAGCGAGTTGGCCGCCGACGGGGTGGCCGTCCTGATGATCTCCTCCGATCTGCCCGAGATCCTCGGCATGGCCGACCGTGTGCTCGTGATGCACGAGGGCCGGCTCACCGCCGAGATCCCCCGTTCCGAAGCCACCGAGGAAACCGTGATGGCCGCAGCCACCGGGAGGGCCGCCGCATGACGGTGACCGCGCCCAATCCCGCGCCCGCCGCCGAGGCGCCCGAGTCCAGCGGCGCCCGCCTGGTCGACCGGGTCTTCAAGATGCGCGAACTCGCCATCCTGGTCGTCTTCCTGGTGATGATCGGCGTCACCCAGGCGGGCAACAGCGAGTTCCTCTCCGAGCAGGGCATCAAGGACCTGCTGCTCAACGCGACCATCCTGGTCCTCGTCGCCACCGGCCAGTCGCTGGTGGTCATCACCCGCAACGTCGACCTGTCGGTCGGCTCGACGCTCGGCATCAGCGCCTTCGCCACCGGCCTCTACCTCCAGGGCGGCGGCAACCCGGTCATCGCCATCGTGCTGGCGGTACTGCTCGGCATCGGCCTCGGCCTGCTCAACGGACTGCTGGTCAGCCTCGGCCAGGTGCCCGCGCTGGTCGTCACGCTCGGCACGCTCTACATCATCCGCGGCGTCGACTCCATCTGGGTCGGCTCCCGGCAGATCACGGCGGCCGATCTCCCGGGCGGATTCGTCGACTTCGGCTCCGGCGGCCTGTCGGCCGTCCCCTGGCTGGCCCTCATCGCCCTCGCCGTACTCCTCGCCACCGCCTACTACCTCAAGCACTTCGGCAGCGGCCGCGAGCTGTACGCGCTGGGTTCCAACCCGGAGGCCGCCCGGCTCGCCGGCATCCCCGTCCGCAGGCGGACCCTCGCCGCGTACACCTTCTGCGGCGGCCTCGCCGGCCTCGCCGGCGCCATGTACCTGGCCCGCTTCGGCAACGTCGACTCGGGCACCGGCACGGGGTACGAACTCACCGTCGTCAGCGCGGTCGTGGTCGGCGGCGTCGTCTTCACCGGCGGCTCGGGCAGCGTCTACGGCGCCGCCCTCGGCGCCCTCCTGCTGACCTCGGTCAACAGCGTGCTGCCCGCCCTCGGCGTCAGCTCCGTCTGGGTGCTCGCCATCAACGGCGTCCTGCTCATCCTCGCCATCGCGGTCGACCGGGTGGTCGCGCTGCGCGTCGCCACCGCACTGAAGAAGAGGAACGCCCGCCATGCCTGAGTCCGCGTCGCTTGCGAACCGCGCGATCCGCTGGGACACGGTCGTCGGCGCCCTCCTCATCGTCCTGCTGCTGTTCTCCTTCTCCTTCGTGGACGGCTTCGGCAACGCCCTCAACCTGTCGTTCCTGATCGGCAACACCCTGCCGATCGCCCTGGTCGCCCTCCCGATGACGCTGCTCGTCGTGGCCGGCGAGATCGACCTGTCGGTCGCCTCCACGGCGGGCCTGTCGGGCGCGGTGATGGGCAAGCTGTGGGACGGCGGCATGACCATCGAGATGATCATCCCGCTCTGCCTGCTGCTCGGTGTGGTGTGCGGGCTGGTCAACGGAGTGCTGGTGACCCGCCTCGGGCTGCCGTCCCTCGCCGTCACCATCGGCACCCTCGCCGCCTACCGGGGTATCGCCCAGATCGTCCTCGGCTCGGACGCGGTGACCGACTTCCCCACCCAGTACCTGGACTTCGCGTCCGGGCGGCTCGGCGACACGTTCCTGCCGCAGGCGCTCCTGCCCTTCCTCGTGCTGCTCGCGATCGCCGTGGTCGCCCTGCACGCGACGCCGTTCGGCCGGTCGCTCTTCGCGATCGGCGCGAACGAGGAGGCCGCCAGGTTCGCCGGGATCAGGGTCAGGCGGCAGAAGCTGATCCTCTTCGCCCTGACCGGAGTGATGGCCTCGCTCACCGGTGTCTTCTGGGCCCTGCACTACGCCAGCGCCCGCTACGACAACGCCACCGGGCTCGAACTCTCCGTCGTGGCCGCCGTGCTGCTCGGCGGCATCGACTTCGACGGCGGCCGGGGCACGCTGGGCGGCGCGATCGCGGGAGTCTTCCTCCTCGGCGCGCTGCAGAACGTGATGAGCCTCCTCAACGTCTCCGCGCAGTCGCAGATCGTCGTGACGGGTGTGCTGCTCGTGGTCTCCGTACTCGGCCCCCGGGTCGCCCAGCAGATCTCCGTGGCCAGGGCCGCGGCCCGCTCCACCGGATAGGCCGTCCGGCGCCCGCGCGGACTTCCGCGCACCGACCGACCCAGTCCCGCGCCCCCTCGGGGACGCGCCAACCGCACCTCGTAAAGGATTCGCCATGCGTAAGTCGTCCCTCCGCCGCGCCTGTGTGGCCCTCGCGGCCGTCAGTTCCCTCGCCCTCGCCGCCACCGCGTGCGGCGGCACCACCAAGAACGACGTCAAGAGCGAGAACACCGGCGCCGCCGCCGCGGGCGGCAAGGCCGACCCGAGCGCCGCCCTGAAGAAGGGGCTGACCGTCGGGTTCCTGCCCAAGCAGGTCAACAACCCCTACTTCACCTCCGCCGACAAGGGCGGCCAGAGCGCCCTCACCGCGCTGGGCGAGAAGTACAAGGAGGTCGGGCCGAGCAGCGCCACCGACACGGCCGGCCAGGTCAGCTACGTCAACACGCTCACCCAGCAGCAGGTCAACGCGATGGCCGTCTCCGCGCAGGACCCGGGTGCCCTGTGCACCGCGCTCAAGCAGGCCATGAAGAACGGGATCAAAGTCGTCACCTACGACTCCGACACCCAGGCCGACTGCCGCAACGCCTTCGTCTCCCAGGCCAGCGCCGAGGACCTGGGACGCACCGAGGTGCAGCTGCTCGCCAAGCAGATCGACTACAAGGGCGAGATCGCGATCCTGTCGGCCGCGCAGACCGCGACGAACCAGAACACCTGGATCGGCTTCATGAAGGAGGAGCTGAAGGACCCGAAGTACAAGAACGTCAAGCTGGTGAAGGTCGCGTACGGCAACGACGACGCCCAGCAGTCCTTCCAGCAGACCCAGGGCCTCCTCCAGGAACACCCGAACCTGAAGGGGATCATCTCCCCGACCACCGTCGGCATCAAGGCCGCGGCCCAGTACCTGTCCGGCTCGAAGTACAAGGGCAAGGTCAAGCTGAGCGGCCTCGGCACCCCGAACGACATGCGCAAGTACGTCAAGAACGGCACCGTCGACGGCTTCGAGCTGTGGGACCCGGCGAAGCTCGGCGAGCTGGCCGCCCGCACCGCCGTGGCGCTGTCCTCGGGCCAGATCACCGGCGCGCAGGGGGAGACCTTCAAGGCCGGCGACATGGGCACGTTCACCCTCGGCAAGGACGGCGTGATCAACCTCGGCAAGCCGACCGTCTTCGACGCGAAGAACATCGACCAGTTCAACTTCTAGCACCAGCAGGAGTGTTGATGCAGCGCGTGTGCTTCCTGCTGAAGGTCCGGGCGGACCGCCTCGACGAGTACCGCGAGCGGCACGCCGCCGTGTGGCCCGAGATGCTCGACGCACTCTCGGCCACCGGCTGGCACAACTACTCGCTCTTCCTGCGCGAAGACGGCCTGCTGGTCGGCTACTTGGAGACCGAGGACTTCGCCGCCGCCCAGACCGCCATGGAGGCCACCGACGTCAACGCCCGCTGGCAGGCGGGGATGGCGCCGTTCTTCGAGTCACTGGACGGCGCCCGGCCCGACGAAGCGATGCAGCCCCTCACCGAGGTCTTCCACCTCGCCTGACCCCCCACGGGAGCCGCACATGAGAAGACGCGCCGTGCTCACGACCGCCCTGCTGGCCGCCGTGGCCGCGCCGGGCACCACCGCCCGGGCGGCCACCCCCGGCCCGTCCGTCACCGAGAAGGGCACCACTCGACTCGACAGCCAGGCCGTCTACTTCGTCTCCTACGACGGCTTGGTCAACAACAACTCGTTCCAGCAGAACGGGCTGTTGACCTACAAGGGCTACCAGTACGCGGTCTGGTACACCGCCACGCGCAACGCGGTCGTCGGCCGACGTGCCCTCGGCGCCACCACCTGGTCAAAGGCCACCCTCTCGCACACCCTGAAGAGCGACGACTCCCACAACGTCATCTCGATGGGCGTCTCCAGGACCGACGGCCGCCTGCACCTGAACATGGACTCCCACAGCGACGGCTTCTTCTACGTCAAGTCGGCCGCCGGCCTCGTCGACAACCCGGCGTCCACCGCCTGGAGTTCGGGCGTCTTCGGCGCCGTACAGACGACACTCGACGGCGTCGCCCCCACCACCCAGTTCACCTACCCGCAGTTCATCGCCACCCCCGAGGGCAGGCTCCAGCTCGGCTACCGGGCGGGAATCTCCGGCAACGGCCGCAACGCCCTTGCCGAGTACGACGGTTCGGCCTGGACCGCGCTGGGGGAGTGGACCTCCTCCACCGGCACCTACACCAGCGCGCACGGCTCCAGCACCGCCCGCAACATGTACCTGCACGGCATCGACTACGACATCAACGGGCGGCTGCACGCCTTCTTCACCTGGCGGGAGCAGTCCGCCGCCGTGATGTGCGGCGCCGGCGGCATCACCAACCACGACACCGGCTACGTCTACTCGGCCGACCGGGGCCGCACCTGGCGCAACGACGCCGGCACCGTCGTGGGAACGACCGGAAGCACCGACCGGGTCGCCGTCACCGACGCGGGACTCGTCGTCGACCCGCTCGACCCCGACCACTCGCTGATGAACCAGGAGAGCCAGGCCACCGATTCCGCCGGGCTGCCGCACGCGGTCATCAGCTACGTACCCGGCCGCTTCGGCCAGTGCACCACCGACTACGTCGCCGACCGCACCGCCAACGGCCGCGCCTTCCACCTCCGCAAGAACGCCGCCGGCAGCTGGCGGAAGACCGAGATCCCCGTCGCCCTCGGCTCCAGCCAGCGCACGAAGCTCGTCCTCGACAGGTACGACAACGTCTACGCCGTCCTCCCGTTCGGGCGGATCGCCGCCGCCTCGAAGTCCTCCGGGTACACCGACTGGGCACTTCTGTACGACGCGAGCGGTCTGAACGCCTTCGGCGAGGTCGTCGTCGACGCGACACGGGTGGCACAGGACGCCGTCCTGTCCTTCATGTACCAGGAGAAGTCCAGCGGTACGACCCCCTCGGCGCTCCGCGTCATCGACTTCGCGCTCCCCGCGTGAGGGGCGCGGACGTGCGCGGACATGACGGTACTGTGAGGGCCTTCCCGCCGCCTGATGTCACTTTGGAGGTCTCCGCCTGATGGCCCAGTCGGTGGGTATCAAGGACGTCGCCCGCGCCGCCGGAGTCTCCGTCGGCACGGTGTCGAACGTCATCAACCGTCCCGAGAGCGTGGCCACCGAGACCCGCGCCCGGGTGCAGTCCGCGATCGACCGGCTCGGCTACGTCCGCAGCGAGTCCGCACGCCAACTGCGCGCCGGCCGCAGCCGGATCATGGGGCTGCTCGTCCTCGACATGGGCAACCCCTTCTTCGTGGACGTGGCCCGGGGCGCCGAGCGCGCCGCCCGTGACGCCGGACTCGGAGTGATGGTCTGCAACAGCGGCCAGAGCCCCGGCGAGGAGGCCGAGTACCTGTCGCTCTTCGCCGAACAGCGGGTACGGGGCGTCCTGTTGAGCCCGGCCGACGCGACCGGACGGAACATAGACTCCTTCCGTCGCCACCACATCCCGTTCGTCCTGGTCGACCGGGTCGGTGACGGCACCACCGAGTGCTCGGTCTCCGTGGACGACGTCGCGGGCGGCGCGCTGGCGGTACGGCACCTGATCGACGCCGGGCACCGCTCCCTCGCCTACGTCAGCGGACCGCCCGGATTCACCCAGGTGCGGGACCGCCGTACGGGCGCCCTGAGCGCGCTCGCCGAGGCGGGGCTCGGCCCGGACCGGCTGCGCGAGCTGCCCACCGAGCGGCTGGACGTGGCCGCCGGCCGGGACGCCGGAGCGCGCCTGCTGGGCCTCTCCGACCGGCCCACCGCCGTCTTCTGCGCCAACGACCTCCTCGCTCTCGGCGTCCTCCAGGCCCTGTACGCGGCGGGGGTACGGGTCCCGGAAGACCTGGCGATCGTGGGCTACGACGACATCGAGTTCGCCGCCGCCGCGGCCGTGCCCCTCACCTCCGTCCGCCAACCGGCCGTCACCATGGGCGCCCTCGCCGCCGGGCTGCTGCTGGAGGAGACGGAGGCCGAGACCGCCTCCCGCCCCCACGAGCACCGGCGGGTGGTGCTCCAGCCGGAGCTCGTGGTGCGCCGCTCCAGCCTGGCGGCCCGCTGATCGGGCGAGCGACGACATGCCGGGGCCGGAATCCCGGCATATGGTTCATTTCGATGAACCTCATGTCGCCCCGCAGGGGCCGCCCAGCCGCCGTGACCCTGGCCGCCGCCCTCGCCGCCGCGGGCACGCTCACCCTCGTGTCCTGCGGCGACGGCAGTGGCAGCAACGGTTCCGGCCCGACGGTGAGCACCCGGCCGTCCGCGCCCGACACGGCGTCCTTCTCCGGGATGCCACCGTCCGCCCTCGCCTCCTCCGCCGCGTCGGCCGTCGCCTCCGCACGCGCCGCCGCGTCCTCGGCGGCCTCCTCGGCGTCGGCCGCCGCGTCCTCCTTCGACGCCTCGGTGTCGGCGGCGACCGCCCGCGCGAACAAGGACGCCGAGAACGAGCTGAAGAAGGTGCCGGGCCGGGGCGACGCGCTCTCCGACGTCACCATGACCGGGGCACCGCGCGCCCGGACCGGCGGCCTGCTCGCCGTTGTCGTCACCATCACCAACAAGACGTCGGAGAAGGCGAGTTACGCCGTCCAGGTCGACTTCCTCGACTCCTCGGGCAAGGCGGTCGAGACCCGGTACGTCGGCGCCGAGAACCTCGCTCCCGGCGCGCGGGCACAGCCGATCGCGATCAGCCGCAAGCCGCCGCAGCCGGTGCTCACCCCGAAGCTGGCCAAGGCACAGCGCTACTGAGAGGTCAGTAGGCTGGTGCCATGGACGAACACCCGGCCGACCTGCGCGGCGACTGCGAACAGTGCGTGGGGCTGTGCTGTGTCGCGCTGCGCTTCGCCGCCTCCGCCGACTTCGCCATCGACAAGGACGCCGGACAGCCCTGCCCGGAACTGCGCCCGGACAACAGGTGCGGCATCCACACCGAACTGCGGCAGCGGGGCTTCGGCGGCTGCACGGTCTACGACTGCTTCGGCGCCGGGCAGAAGGTCTCCCAGGTCACCTTCGCGGGCCGGGACTGGCGCACGGCGTCCAGGGCACACGCCCGGCTCATGTTCGACGTGTTCCCCGTCGTCCGCCAGCTGCACGAACTGCTCGTCTATCTGACCGAGGCCGTCGCCCTGCCCGCGGCCGGCCCGGTCCGGGCGGAGCTGCGCGGCGCCCTGGACAGGACCGAACGGCTCACGCGCGGGACGCCCGCGGAGCTGGGCGCGCTCGACGTCGGCGCGCACCGGGAGGAGGTCAACGTCCTGCTGCTGCGGACCAGCGAACTGGCCCGGTCCGGCGCGAAGGGCAGGAAGAAGGACCGCCGGGGCGCCGACCTCTTCGGCGCCCGCCTCAAGGGCGCCGACCTCAACCGGGCCAGCCTGCGCGGCGCCTGTCTCATCGCCGCCGACCTCACCGGCGCCGACCTGCGGGGCGCGGACCTGATCGGCGCGGACCTGCGTGACGCCGACCTCACCGACGCCGACCTGACCGGTGTCCTCTTCCTCACCCAGCCGCAGGTGAACGCCGCCCGCGGCAGCGCCGGCACCAGGCTCCCGGCGTCAGTCACCCGCCCCGCGCACTGGACAGCGTGACTCCGCCGGGCCCTCCTCGGTGACCGCGGCCGGCGCGGGAGTGCCCGCCGTGCGCCGGTCCAGACGCAGCCGCAGTCCCTCCGGCATGAGGGTCAGCCGCTCGGCCACCCGCAGCCGGTACGCCGGGTCGGGGCGGAGTTCGTAGCGGCGCAGCAGCAGGCCCAGCACCAGCGTCGCCTCGTGCAGCGCGAACTGCCGGCCGATGCAGGCCCGTGCCCCGGTGCCGAACGGCTTGAAGGTGTGCGGGGGACGGGAGCGTACGGCCCCGGCGTCGAAGCGGTCCGGGTCGAACTCCTCGGCGTCGGGGCCCCACGCCTCGGGGTCGCGGTGCAGCATCGGCGTCAGGACCAGCGCCCAGGCGCCCCGCCGCATCGGGTGGGTGCCGGCCAGCACGGTGTCCCGGGTGGCCTCGCGGGCGTAGGCGGGCGCCGTCGGCCACAGCCGTAGCGACTCGTCGAGCACCCGCCGTACGTACCGCAGCCGGGCCACCCGGTCGTAGGCCGGGGCCTCGGTGCCGCCCCACACCTGGTCGACCTCGGCGCGGGCCCGGGCGGCGACCTCCGGGTGGCGGGAGAGGTAGTGCAGGGCGAAGGAGAGGGCGCCCGAGGTCGTCTCGTGACCGGCGACGAGGAAGGTGATGACCTGGCGGCGGACGTTCTCGGGGGAGAGCCGCTCGCCGGTCGTGGGATGGGACGTCTCCAGCATCCGGTCGAGCAGGTCCCCGCTCCCGTCCCGGCCGCCCGCGCGCCGGGTGCGGACGAGGTCGTCGACCGTGCGGTCGAGGTAGGCGATGTCGGCGGTGTTGCGCCGGACGGCACCGCGCAGCAGCAGCGGGGCCAGCGCCGAGGGCACGCTGTTGAGCCGCTGCGCGTGGCTGAGGGTGCCCACCATCGCTGTCACGAAGGGGTGCGGACGGGCGCGTTCGAAGGAGCCGAAGTCGTGCCCGAAGCCGGTGCGGGCGATCGTCTCCAGGGTCAGCTTCGTCATGTCCCCGGGCACGTCGACCGACCGCCCGGCCGCGAGCGCCCGGTCCCAGCTGTCCGTCAGCCGTTCGGCCACGGCGAGCATCATCGGGTGGTAGCCGGCCATCGCCTCCCGGCTGAACCCGGGGGCCAGGACGTCGTGCGCCCGTCGCCAGTTGGGCTCGTGGTTGTACGCCGTGAAGAGCCCGTCCCCGGCGACCGGCCGCAGATTGGCGACCCCGAGGCCGACGTGTTTGGCGAACCGCTCCTCGTCCGCCAGGTCGGCGACCAGTCCGGTGCCCCAGACGAACACGAACTCCTTGCCGAACGCCCGGCGCCGGAAGATCGGCCCCAACTGCCGGGCGTAGCGCAGCGAGTCCTGGACCGGGGTGCGCCGGTCGACGCCGATCACGTCACCGAGGAGCGGCAGCCGGTGCGGGGGGCGCGGAATCAGGTCGAGCCGGGGCCAGCCCGCCTCGGCACCGCGGAATCCCCTGGGCAGCGCGGCCCCCGTAGCCGTCTCCGCCATGCGCGATCTCCCTTGCTGCCGCCGCACGTCGAGCATGTTGTACGTGGGTTCAATAGCGTGCCGTCAGTCTGGTCCCGCTGTTGAACCGACGTCAAGTAAAGTGCGGGGATGGCCGCGAACCCGGGCGAGCGCACCCGCCGCAGACTCAGCACGGGGGAGCGCCGCGACCAGCTTCTGACGGTCGGCGCGCGGCTGTTCTCGGAGAGTCCCTACGACGAGGTCTGGATCGAGCGGGTCGCCGAGATCGCCGGAGTCTCGCGCGGCCTGCTCTACCACTACTTCCCGACCAAGCGGGACTTCTTCGCGGCCGTCGTCGAGCGGGAGAGCGAGCGCATGCTGCGGATGACCGCGGCCGTACCGGGCGTTCCGGCGCGCACCCAGCTCGGCGCGGGTCTCGACGTGTACCTGGAGTACGTGCGGACCCACGCGCACGGCTACCGCGCCTTCCATCGCGCCGACGCGGCGGGCGACCGGAGCGTACGGCGCGTCTACCAGCGGGCGTTGGCCGCCCAGGAGCGGCAGATCCTCGCCGCGCTCGCCGCCGACCCCGAGTTCGGTCCGGCCGTCGGGGCGCGGCCCGGGACGAAGCTCGCCGTGCGCGGCTGGCTCGCCTTCACCACCGCGGTCTGCCTGGAGTGGCTGCGCGACCCGGAGTTGAGCCAGGAACAGGTGCGCGACCTGTGCGCCCGGGCGCTGTTGGGTGTCATCTCTCCCTGAGTCCCCTTGCGTAGGGAGGAAGGCGTCGCGGAGTGCGCGGGGCGCGGTTGGCGTGCGCCCCGGTCTCGGATAGGTTAGGTGAGGCTTACCTAATGAGGAGGTTCGGGATGGGTGACAGCCAGACGTGGACGGCCGCGCCTGCCGCGGCGCAGCGGGCCCGCTCGGTGCTAGCGTCCGCATGGTCCTGCGCGGTGACGGCGGCGGGCGGTCGCGAGGAGTTCGTCGGCGCGCACAGCGTCGAGGCGGACGGCCGGGTGCTGAGGGTACCCGACGACAGCGCCCGGCACACGGCCGCGATCCTCGCCCCGCGCGGCGAGCCGTCCGCCGTCCTGGAGTTCGCGGACGTCGCGCCCGTCCCCGTCCGCGACCGCATCCGCGGCCGGCTCTGGCTCGCGGGCCGGTGCGTGCCCGAGGACGGGCGGCTCGCGTTCCGGGCGACCCGCGTGGTGCTGCGCCCGCCGTCCGGCGCGGTCGTCGTCGCTCTCGACGACTTCGCCGCCGCCGCACCCGACCCGCTCGCGTCGGCCGAGGCAGGCGTGCTGACCCACCTCGCCGACCGCCACTCCGACGCGGTCGAGCGGCTCACCCGGCTCGTCCCGCCCGAGACCCTGCACGGCGCGGTACGCGTCCAGCCGCTCGCCATGGACCGGCACGGACTGACGCTGCGCATCGAACGCCGCCGCGCCCACGGCGACGTACGCCTGCCCTTCCACACGCCCGCCGACGACCTCGGACAGCTCACCGAGCGGGTGCACGCGCTGCTCGCGCAGGCGACCGCCGCCGGCTGCCCCCGCGCCCTACAGCGGCAGCGCGCAGACGGCGACCGGTGACGCGAACGGCTCGCCCGCCAGGCGCAGTCGGCCACTGGCCGGGTCCACCCGGAAGACGCTGACGGTGCCGGAGCGCTGGTTGGCGGCGAACAGCAGCGATCCGTCCGGCGAGAAGGCGATCTGCCGGGGAAAGTCGCCGGAGACGGGCACCGTGTCGAGCAGCCTGAGACGGGCACCGTCCGCCTCCACGGCGTACCGCGCCAGGCTGTTGTGGCCGCGGTTGGCGAGGTAGGCGTACGCGCCGTCCGACGTCACCAGGAACTGTGCCGGGTAGTTGGTGCCCTTGCCGCTGCCCGTCGACTGCGGTGTCCCGATGGTGAGTTGGCCGCTCGCCGGGTCGTACCCGCACACCGTCGCCGTGTCGTCGACCTCGTTGGCCAGGTAGGCGTGACGGCCCCCCGGATGAAAGGTGAGGTGGCGCGGGCCCGCGCCCGGACGGGCGTGTGCCCGCGCCACCTCGGTGAGCGTGCCGTCGGTGGTGTCCAGGCGGTAGCTGTAGACGGTGTCGGTGCCCAGGTCGACGGCGAGCAGGTGGCCGCCGTCCGGACTGGTCACGAACTGGTGCGCGTGCGGCCCCTGTTGACCCGGGCCGGGCCGCGGGTCGGAGTGCGTGACCAGGTCGGTGTGCTCGCCGAGCGCGCCCGAACCGTCCACCGGGTGCACGGCCACACTGCCCGACCCGTAGTTCGCGCTCAGCAGCCAGCGACCGCCGGGATGCACCGACAGATGACAGGGACCGGCCCCGCCGGTGGACCGCGCCCCCAGGATCTTGCGGTCCGCCAGACGTACGGCGGTCACCGCGCCGGAGGTCCGCTCGTCGACCGCGTAGAGCGTGCGCCCGTCGGGGTGGACCGCGAGATACGAGGGGTCGCCGATCCCGGTGAGCGTGCCCGCCGCGGTGATACGGCCGGTCGAGGGGTCGTAGGTCGCGAGGCCGATGCCGTTGCCGCCGCCGTCGACCGAGGTGTACGTGCCCAGGAGGAGCGGGCGGGGGCCGGGCGGGCCGGCCTTGCGGCGGGGCGCGGACCGTTCGACGGCCGGCGGGGCGGCGGCGCGGTGCGGGGCCGCAGGTGCCGGGACCGTCGCCACCGCCGCGGCTCCCGCCAGCGCGCCGACGAAACGGCGTCTGCTCCAGCCGCCCCGCGGCGCGTCCGTACCCCTGTCCATGCCCACACCTCACGGTCGTCGCCCGTCCCGGTCGTCACAGCCACCTTGACGCGGACCGGCGGTCCGGCGCAAACAAGCGAACGCGACAGGCAGGGCAAGCAAGGCAGGCAGCGCAAGCAAGGCAGGCAACGCGAGCAAGGTAGGCAGCGCGAGCAAGGCAGGCAACGCGAGCAAGGCAGGCGAGGCGGGCCCGCTGGCGGGTCGTGCACGCGGGTGGCGGGCGGGGGCTAACGTCCGCGCGGTGTGACCCGGCTCCTGCGCAGCCGGTCCGGCACGCCGACGCGCTCCCGCACCCAGGTCAGCCGGGGCATGCGTTCCCGCTGTTCGCGGGCGCAGCGGTCCAACTCCTCCAGGAGGCGGTGCGAGCGGTGTTCGGTGTCCATCTCGTCCAGGATCCGGTTCACCTCGGCGAGCGTGGCGCCGAGCAGCTGCCACTGGGCCGCGTCGTGCTGGACCTCCTCCAGGAGCAGCTGAGCCAGCTTGTCGCGGGTGGCCGCGGCGGTGTGCAGTTCGGCGGCGAGCCGGGACTCGGCCGACTCGGCGCTCACGCTGACATCGGTGGTCACCAGCACCGCGAAGCTGACCACGGCGTCGGCGATCTCGGAGAGCAGCTGCTCCACGGCGGCGCCCGTCGCCGGACCGAACAGCGGCTCGGGGTCGCGCTCCTTGGCCAGGTCGGTGAAGGTGCGCGCGAGGACCCGCAGGACGACCGTACAGATCTCCAGTGTGTCCAGGCCGGTCCGCAGCACGATGCGGTGCAGCAGCCCCTCCCGCACCCGCGGATTGAGCCGCAGGCTCTCCTCCGCCTGCCGCAGGTCCGCGTCCACCGCGACGATGTCGTGGTCGAGACGGCGCGCCTCGTGCAGCCGGGCGGTGGCATGGTCGACGGACGTACGTCCCGCCGCCTCCTCGCCCATCCGCAGCATGAGCCGGCGCAGTCGCCGGGCCAGCTCCTCGATCGACTCCCCGGCCTCGTCCACCCACACGGGGGGAGCGAACAGCAGATTGCATCCGAGCCCCACGACCGCGCCGATCAGGGTCTCCAACACCCGTGCCCAGGCCGTGTTCCCGACCGAGGTCACCCCGAGGACCAGCATCGCGCTGATCGCGACCTCGGGCACGTACTCGTCGACCCGCACCAGATGCCCCACGCCCAGCGCCGCCACGATCACCAGGGCCAGGCTCCACCAGGTGAGCCCGACCAGCAGGCTGAACGCGATGGCGACCAGGACACCGGCGACCACCGCGGTCACCCGGCGGATGCCGTTGGTGATGGTGGCGTACAGGGTGACCTGGACGACGAGCAGGGCGGTCAGGGGCGCGGTGAGCGGCGCCGGTTCGGGGCTCAGCCGTACCGCGACGACGTAGGCGACCGTCGCCGCGGCCGTCGAACGCAGCGTCCGTGCGACCACAGGGTCATTGCGGCGCCCCAGCAACCGCGTCAGGGGCGCCGTCCATTCACTTACCTCTCGCATCCTCTGGCTCATTCCCTCCGGTGGATGCGCTGAACGTACCCGTCCGGAACCATCGCGCTCCGCAACGGCCCGGAAGCGGTGGGTCAGCGGGCAAGGGGCGCCCGGAGTCAGCCGAGGAGCTTGTCGAGGAACCCGTTCAGGTTGCCCACGGCCCGCTCGATCTGCTGCTCGGTCGTCAGGCTCTCCTCGATCCGCAGGCCCGAGTCCGGGACCTTCCTGCCCCGTACATAGAGGGAGCAGGCCAGGTCGGTGCACATGTACAGGCCGACGGAGTTCCCCTCGCGGCCCGCCGGCCCCGCCTTGCGCGCGGTCATCAGGGAGACCCCGCCGCCGGGATGGGTGGTCAGGCAGAGCGAACACATGCTGCGGTGCAGGAAGCCGCGGTGCGCGGACGGGAAACGCAGCGTGATCCCGACCGGGCCTTCCGCCCGCTCGGTGACCAGATAACTGCGGTCCGGTGCCCCCGGATCCCGCCAGCCCAGGAAGTCGAGGTGGTCCCAGGGGCGGGTGTCGAGATCGCGCGGTATCGCCAGCCGCTTGGCCTCGCCCTTGGAGCAGTTGATGAACGAGGCGCGGATGTCCTGCTCGGTGAGTGATCTCATGGGGAGTAACTCCTGGGTCTCGCCCGGCACTTGGCTCTCCGGAACCTAGGGATCCTAGGTTTTGGCCGGCCCAGGGTAAGCACGCGAGGCAGGAGGGGGCCAGTGGATTTCGGAGGGGTGGGAAGCGTGGGAAGCATGGGAGGTGTCGCAGGCGTCGGCGGTCTGGGCGTGCGCCAGGCACGGGCGCTGCGGGTGGTGGCGGCGCGCTCCTCCGGGCCGGCCGTCGCCGCCCGCCTGCGGGTCACGCTCAACTTCCATCCGGACCGTACGGCACGGGGCCGGCCGATCCTGGAGGCGCTGGCCCGGGACGGCGGCTACCACTCGCAGTTCGTCACCGGCACCGGCAACGGCGGTCTGACCGCGCACCCGGGCGGT
Organism: Streptomyces sp. NPDC005423; assembly: GCF_040606415.1. Lineage (NCBI taxonomy): Bacteria > Bacillati > Actinomycetota > Actinomycetes > Kitasatosporales > Streptomycetaceae > Streptomyces > Streptomyces sp. NPDC005423. The sequence goes on from NZ_JBEXET010000015.1 coordinate 98,013, forward strand.
GACCGCCGGCGCTGGGAGAGCCGGATCTTCGCCGGTGCGTACGACGAGGCGCCCGCGGCCGAGCGCCCGGTCTACGGCGCGCTGAACTTCCGGGGCCAGGTGGTGGGCGCGGCACCGCGGTTCGGCTCCTCGCACTTCCGGCTGACCGGCGCGGCCCTCGCCCGCTCCACGTTCTGCTACCCGGACAGCGCGGCCGAGCCCACCGACTTCGGTGTCGCCGCGGGCATGTCGCTGATCGCGCTCGCCGAGGCCGACCAACGCGACGCGCTCGACGACTACATCGAGGCGCAGGTGCACGGCGGTGTCGTCCTCGCCCGAGACCTGGAGGCGCTGGTGCTGGACGCGAGCTACCGCGGCTCCCCGGTGGAACGGGCTGCCCGGAACCTGCCCTGCCCGGTCGAGTGGCACCCCGGCTACCGGCTCACCGTGCCCGAACTGCGCCGGTACGCGCACTACCGGGGCCAGGAGTACGCCGACCTCGGCGCCCTGATCGCCGAGCGGGGCGCCGTCGACCCCCGGGTCATCGGCGACGCGGCCCGCACCGGCCGCTACCCGGTGCAGGACCTCAAGAAGGTGTGGCACACGGTCGCCCGCTTCGGGGCGCCGGAAGGGGCGGGGACGGCGCGCGCGGCCGGGCCGCACCGGCTCACCGGCACCGCCTGCCTGTCGCCGTCGTCCGACCCGGCCGGCACCGGTGGTCACTCCCCGGGCGCCCCCGACGGCCGACGGTGAAGCCGGTCGCGGGTAAGCCCGCGGCGACGAGGTAAGGACGGCGCCCGGCGCACGCGTGACCTTCCGTACCCTGGACCGGGACCGCGCGCCGGCCGCCGACGACACGGACGCCGGGGGAGCGGCTCGGAGCTGCTCGGAGTGGCTCAACGAACCGACCACCGCCGGGCGTTGCCCCCGGGGACGACGGGTGCGCGGTCGGGCGGAGCGAGAACGGAGAGGCGGGCGTACGGTGACGGACTCCTGGGAGCGGGCCCGCTCCCTCCTCGCGGCGGCGGGCATCCCGCCCGGCCGCCTCGCCCGCCTCCGACCGATGGGCGGCGGCACCTACAACACCGTCGAGGAACTCCTCCTCGCCGACGGCAGCCGCCTGGTGGCGAAGACCGCGCCCACCGCACCCGGGCCGACCCACGAACGCCAACGACCGCTGGGTGCGGGAGGCGGTCACCCCCGAACTGCTCGCGGCCCTGAGGGAGATCGACGCGACGGCCGCCACCCCGTAGTCTGTTCCTCTGCCCCTTAGTTCATAGCGTGAATTAAGCGGGTGGGGAGAGTCGCGCCCGGCCGGCCCGCAAGGGTATGTTGCAGGTCGGGGCAGGGTTCGAAGGGAGCCACATGGCGGCGGGGCGGAACGGGCGCACGGTACGCGACCTCAGGCGGGCCAACCGCACGGCCGTGCTGCAACGGCTGTACTTCGAGGGACCCCTCAGCCGCTTCGAACTCGGCCCAGCGACCGGCCTCAGCTCCGGCTCGGTGAGCAACGTCGTCGCCGACCTGGTCGCCGACGGACTGGTCGAGGAGGCCGGCAGCGTCGACTCCGACGGCGGCCGGCCCCGCACCCTGCTGCGGGTCGCCCCGCGCAGCGGCCACATGATCGGCGTCGACGTCGGCGAGACCCGGGTCCGGGTCGAGCTGTTCGACCTGACCCTCACCGAAGTCGCCCGCGCCGAACGCCCGTTGGAACAGCAGCGGTACGCCGTCGAAGGCATCGTCGAGCGCATCCGCGACGGCATCGCCGAGGTGCTCGACGCCGCCGACATCGTTCCGGAACAGCTGCTGGGTGTCGGCATCGGCGTTCCCGGCATCGTCGAACACACCCAGGACCGGGGCGCCGTCGTGCACGGCCAGACCATCGGCTGGAACGCGGTCCCGCTGGAGGAGCTGCTCCGCTCGGCCCCTCAACTCCCGGACAGCGTGCCCTACTTCATCGACAACGGCGCCAAGACGCTCGGCCAGGCCGAGATGTGGTTCGGCGGCGGGCGCGGCGCCCGGAACGCGATCGTGGTCCTCTTCGGCTCCGGCGTCGGCGCCTGCCTGGTCACCCCCGATGTGGAGCACGGCCGGGCCGTCGAATGGGGGCACCTGACCGTACGGGTCCGGGGGCGCCGCTGCCGCTGCGGAGCCCTCGGCTGTCTGGAGGCGTACGCGGGCGCCGAGTCCCTGCTGGACCGCTGGCGCGAGCAGGGCGGCCGGCCGCCCGCCGGCACCGACGAGGAGACCGCGCTCACCGCGATGCTGGCCGCCGCCTACCCGCCCGAGGGCACCGAAGCCGACCCGGTCGCGCTCACCGTGCTGGAGGAGACCGCCGAGTACCTCGGCGCCGGCCTCTCCGACCTGATCAACCTCTTCCAGCCCGAGCGCATCCTCATCGGCGGCTGGGCCGGCCTCGAACTGGGCTCCCGTTTCCTGCCCGCCGTACGCCGGCACGCCACCGCCTACGCGCTGCGTCACCCCGCCGGACGCGTCACCATCGAGCTGGGCCGGCTCGGGCCCGACGCGGTGACCGTCGGCGCCGCGATCCTGCCCCTCGCCGACTTCTTCACCCGGGGCGGACGCCGTGCGCAGCCCGAGCCGCAAGGGCCACCGCCCGCCTGGCGCACGGCACTTGAGGAGCGGGCCCCGCACTGAGCGGCACGACCCCGGAAGCAGCCCACCCGGCGCTCGCTCAAACTTCCTTCGCACGGCCGGGAGATGATGGCCTCATGAGCGAGATCATCCTGATGTCGGACCCCCGCGTCGCGGCCGTCCCCGTCGAGGAGTGCGGGGAGCCCCTCGTCGACGTACGCGACGCACTGCTGGTCGACGACCGCAAGCACGGGGACGCCGAGGGGGCCGAAACGCACCTGCGCCGGGGCGTCCTGGACCGGCTGCTGCGAGCGCAGGACCTGCTCCCACCGGGCCTGCGGCTGCTCTTCGTCGAGGGCTACCGCCTGCCGGACCTCCAGCGGCGCTACTTCGAGGAGTACGCGAACGGCCTGCGCACCGCCCACCCGGAGTGGACCTCCGACCGGGTGAGGGCCGCCGCCAGTCGCTATGTGTCCCCGCCCGGGATCGCCCCGCACAGCGCCGGCGCGGCGGTCGACCTGACCCTCGCGGACGCCGACGGCCGCGAACTCGACCTGGGCACACCGATGAACGCCAACCCCGAGCAGAGTCAAGGGGCTTGCTACACCGACGCCGGCAACGTCACCCCGGACGCCCGGGCCAACCGCGCCGTCCTGGGCGACGCCCTCGGCGCGGCCGGCCTGGTCAACTACCCGACGGAGTGGTGGCACTGGTCGTACGGAGACCGCTACTGGGCTCTGACGACCGGCGCCCCGGCCGCCCTCTACGCGGCGACACACCTGCCGGTGACCGGCCGTACGTGGGCCGGTTAGGCGAACGCGTTCACGCCCGTCAGCTCGGCCGACAGCTCCCACAGGCGGGCCGCCTGCTCGGGGTCGATCGCCCAGTCCTTGACGCCGACGCGTGCGCCGTCGGCCGGGGCGGGCTCGGCGATGTCGCAGTCCTCCAGGTACACGGCGCCCTTGTCGGCCAGTTGGGGAGAGGTCGCGGCCCAGACCTGGGTGGCCGCGCCCTGCTCGGGGGTCTTGAAGCCCTCGGGGTTGAGCGGCGTGCCGTTCTCGTCGATCCAGCCCCGGTCCACCATCTCCTGCTGGGGGAGGTGGCGTTGGAGCGGTGTCAGGATGCCGCCCGGGTGCAGTGCGAAGGCCCGTACCCCGTGGTCGGCGCCGAGCCGGTCGAGGTGGACGGCGAAGAGGACGTTCGCCGTCTTCGCCTGCCCGTAGGCCTCCCACTTGTCGTAACCCTGGCTCCAGTGCACGTCGTCCCAGCGGATCCCGGAGTAGTGGTGGCCGGCGGAGGAGACCGAGACGACCCGGGCGCCGCCCGGCGCGATCGCCGGCCACAACCGGTTGACCAGGGCGAAGTGACCGAGGTGGTTGGTGGCGAACTGCGCCTCCCAGCCGGGCCCGACCCGGGTCTCCGGGCAGGCCATGATGCCGGCGCTGTCGATCACGAAGTCCACGGTCCGGCCGGAGGCGAGGAACCGCTCGGCGAAGTCGCGCACGCTGTCCAGGTCGCCGAGGTCCAGCGCGTCCGTCTCGACGCCGTCGAGGCCGGCCAGGGCCTCCCGCGCGGTGCTGGGGCGGCGGGCCGGGACGACGACCTGTGCGCCCGCCCTGGTGAGCGCGCGGGTGGTCTCCAGGCCGAGGCCCGAGTAGCCGCCGGTGACGATCGCGAGCTTTCCGGTGAGGTCGATGCCCTGGAGGACGTCGTCGGCGGTGCTCCGGGCGCCGAATCCCGAACCGATCTTGTGCTGTGCAGTACTCATACCCGGAACGCTACGGATTGGAGTGCTCTCCAAGTCAAGCGGACCGGGCGGCCGCGGACAGCGAGAAGCCCCGACCGCGACGGGGGAATCACGGCCGGGGCGGCCAGGTGGCGGGGGCGGACGGCGGTCGCCTCGCGGCGAAAGGCTCCACAGGGCTTCAGCCGAACGATCTTCCCTGTGGGCGGAGGTTGAGGCCCGGGGACACTGTTCCGTCCGCACCCACAGTCTGTTCAACGGAGAACCACCGCTGTGTGTTCCGGGGGCCGCCCCGTACCCCGGTGATGTGAGTCACCCGCCTTCCCGCGTCCGGGCACGGGTCACGTTCCGTGGGTCCACTCCAGCAGTCGCTCCGCCGGCCAGGTGTTCACCACCCGTCCGGCGGGCACCCCGCACTCCTCCGCGCGGGCGCAGCCGGCGAGCTGCCAGTCGAGCTGCCCGGGAGCGTGCGCGTCGGTGTCGACCGAGAACAGCGCGCCCGCCGCCACCGCCCCGCGCAGCAGCCGTCGGGGCGGATCGAGCCGTTCGGGGCGGCTGTTGATCTCCACGGCGGTGCCGGACTCGGCGCACGCCGCGAACACCTCGTCCGCGTCGAACTCCGACTCCGGCCGCGCGCGCCCGCCGTCCCGCCCGATGAGCAGCCGCCCGGTGCAGTGGCCCAGGATGTCCGCGTGCGGATCGCGTACGGCGGCCACCATGCGGCGGGTCATGGCGCGGGCGTCCATGCGCAGCTTGGAGTGGACGGAGACCACCACCACGTCCAGCCGCTCCAGCAGCTCGGGCTCCTGGTCCAGCGAGCCGTCGTCGAGGATGTCGCACTCGATGCCGGTGAGCAGCCGGAACGGCGCCCAGCCGGCGTTCAGGTCCGCCACCACCGCCAGCTGTTCGCGCAGCCGCTCGGGGGAGAGGCCGCGCGCCACGGTGAGCCGGGGCGAGTGGTCGGTCAGCACCGCCCACTCGTGGCCGAGCAGGGCGGCGGTCCGCCCCATCTCCTCGATCGGGCTGCCACCGTCCGACCAGTCGGAGTGCAGATGGCAGTCCCCGCGCAGCAGCGCCCGCAGGCTCTCGCCGCCGGGCGCGCGCGCCGGCGGATCCGCGCCCTCCAGTTGCTCCAGATAGGCGGGCGTGCGCCCGGCCACGGCCTCCGCGACCACCTGCGCGGTCTTCGGCCCGACGCCTTTGAGGGACTCCAGCGTCCCGGCCGCGGCCCGCTCGGCGATCTCCCCGTCGGGCAGCGCCGCGAGGATCCTGGCCGCCGTACGGAAGGCGCGGACCCGGTACGTCGGGGCCAGGGACCGTTCCAGCAGGAAGGCGATCCGCTCCAGCGCCGCCACGGGCTCCATCGCGGCCTCCTTCTTCCGTCCGGGACCGGCTGCCGCCCTTCTGGCTCCATTTCATGACCGAAAGCGCCGGTCCGCATCTCCCGGAGCGTCGATCAGGGTGCCGGTCCCGGCGGAGTCCCTACGCGCTCAGCCGACCGTCCACTTCTGGTTGGCGCCGCCCGTGCAGGTCCAGAGCTGGAGGCGGGTGGAGTTGGCCGAGGTGTTGCCGGTGACGTCGAGGCACTTGTCGGCCTGCGGATTGACGATGTCGTTGGCGGCGGATACCGCCCATTTCTGGTTGGGGGTGCCCGCGCAGTCCCAGAGCTGGACGGTGGAGCCGTCCGCGGTGCCGTTGCCCGTCACGTCGAGGCACTTGCCGAGCGCGCGGATCGTGCCGTCCGAGCCGACCGTCCACTGCTGGGCGGCGGTGCCGTTGCAGTCGTAGAGCTGGACCGGGGTGCCGTTGGCGGAGTTGGCCCCCGCCACGTCCACGCACTTCCCGGCCAGGCCGTGGATCGCCACCCCGGCGGCCGTGTCACTGGTGGTCACGGAGACCGAGTCCACGACCAGCTGTGCGGGGAACGCGGTGGAACCGTCGGGGTCGCCGGGCCAGTAGCCGCCGACCGCCAGGTTGAGGATCAGGAAGAACGGCTTGTTGAACGCCCAGGTGTTCCCGCCTACGTCGGCGGGCGTACGCGTCTCGTAGACGGTCCCGTCGACCGACCAGCGGATCGAGTTCGGCGCCCAGTCGACGGCGAAGGTGTGGAAGGCGTCCGCGAACGCCTGGCCGTTGGGCAGCGAGTAGGCGGCGCCGATGCCGGCCGAACCGGAGTAGCCGGGTCCGTGGATGGTGCCGTGCACGGTGGACGGTTCGAAGCCGACGTTCTCCATGACGTCGATCTCGCCCGAGTTGGGCCAGCCGACCTGTCCGATGTCGTTGCCGAGCATCCAGAACGCGGGCCACATGCCCTGTCCGCGCGGGATCTTCATCCTGGCCTCGACGTGGCCGTACTGGGCGCTGAACTTGCCCGAGGTGTTGAGCCTGGCCGAGGTGTACTGGCAACTGCCGTACCAGCACTGGTAGTTGGCGGGGTTCTCCTTGCGGGCGGTGATCACCAGATGGCCCTGGCCGTCGAGAGCCGCGTTGTGGGTGCCCGAGGTGTAGTACTCGCGCTCGTGGTTGCTGACGTTGTCACCGGTCTCCATCGTCCACTTCGAGGAGTTGACGGCGCTGCCGGCGCCCCCGTCGAAGGTGTCGGAGAAGGTGACGGCGTCCGCCTGGGCGGCGCCCGAGCTGTCCGCGTGGGCGGGACCGATCGCGGCCGACGCGACCAGCGCGGCGGACAGGGCGGCGAAGAGGCAACTGCGGAGCAGGCGTGGGGAGGCCACGGCTCTCCCTTCCGTACGGCGCTCCGGGGGGAGCGGAGCGCCGACTCAGGTGGGGGGTGAAAGCGTCGCCTCTTGATTTAAGGAGTGAGGTAAGCCCCCGTCAATACTTTGGTCCGGACCAGTGAGTGATCGTCACGAGGTCGCTTCGCGGGCCTCCGTGGCCTCCACCGTCCTGGTCACCTTCCGCGCGTGCACGGCACGGCCGAGCCGCCGCCCCAGGAAGAGGTAACCGAGCAGCGCGCCCGTGGTGTTGAGGATGACGTCGTCGATGTCGAAGGCGCGGCCGGTGATCAGCGCGCCCTGCGCGAACTCCACCGCGAGCATCACCAGCGCGGTCAGCAGCAGCACCCGCAGGATGCCCCGGGCGCGCGGCGCGAGCACCGGGACGAGGATGCCGAAGGGGACACCGAGCAGGACGTTCCCGCCGACCTGCTTCACGGCGCTCCGCAGTTCGGGCTGGTCGAGATAGGCCTTCAGGGAGCGGCCCGGATGCAGGTTGGTGTGCACCAGCGACACGGAGGCGGGGGACGGCTCCAGGGTGACCTTGGCCAGGGCGACGGCGAACGCCACCATGAAGCCGAAGGCGAGGAGCATCGCCAGGATGCGCAACGGCCAGGCCATCGGCCGTCGTTCGACCCGGGTGACGGTCGGCTTCGGCCGGCGCGACGCGAACCTCCGCCCCGTCTGCGGCTCGGGCGCGGTCTTCGCCCCGGTCCCCGCCGCGGTGTCCGGGGCGGTCTTGGGCGCGGTCCTGGTCCAGGGACCGCGCAGGCGCGAGACGACGGTACGGGCCATGCGGTGGGGCCTCCAGTCTGGGAAAAACTGCGTGGCAGGGCGGATACCCGGGAACCGGCCGGCGATGCGTCGCCGGCCGGAGAATCCCCGGCGCGAATTCGGGTTCTGTACGGCGTCGGTGCGTGTACGGCGGGCGGGTCACGTCTTCTTGTACGAGACGTGCACCTCCTTGAAGCCCAGCGAGCCCAGCAGACCCTGGAGCATGCTGGTGGTGTTCGTCTCGGCGCGTGCCGTCAGCCCGCTGTCCTTCGCCGCCTCGCCGATGTGCTTGACCGCGAGCTGCTGCACGGCGTGCTCGCTGTTGGGGTTGTCGGAGAAGACGTCACCGAGCCGGTCGAGCAGACCGCGCTGCTTGGAGACCGTGTAGGAGTGGTCGGCGTCGAGAGCCGGCTTGCCGAGCGCCGCGTGCGGCAGCCGGATCGTGGCCGAGGTGCGGTCGGAGTTGACCGTCACGTCCTGCTTGCCGAGCTTTCCGAGGTCGACGTACGCCTCCACGGTGCCCGCCCCCACGTACAGGGTCCGGGTGCCCCGGATCGCGCTGGGCAGGTACTTGGCGTCCTTCTCCAGGTCCACGACGACCTGGAAGTTGCCGGACGCCGCGTCGTAACGGCTCATGTCCTGGATCGACTGGAGCAGCGCGGGCCCCGACCGGTCGTGGGTCTCGGTGCCGAACAGGTCCCGCAGGCCGGGGAGCACGGCGAGCCGGATCCCGGCGAACAGTACGGCGATCACCAGGACGACGGCAGTCACCACCTTCGCCCAGCCGGGCATGCGCCTGGGCAGACGCCGGATGGATGTCGTCATGTGCACGGTCCTCTCTCTCCTACGGACCGGATGCCCGCCAAATGCCTTGCCAGACTGCATTATTGGCCTCTTGATGAAACCGGGCGGCGGTGAGGGGGGCGTACCGGCGCGAAGTCCCCTGCCACGCCCGCCGGTGCGCGCTGGTTCCTGGCGTTTCCTGACCGTATCTCCCGCGACGTGCGCTAGCGAGGCCGTACTTCGCGGTCGCCCGACGGCCGGGACCACCACACGCCCTCGCCGTGGGTGAGGCCGGGCAGCCGTAGCTCCAGGTCGCGCACCCGGCGGGCCGGCAGCTCGCCGGTGATCACCCACGCGGTGGTGCCGCCCGTCGTACCGCCGAACTCGGCCTGGGCAGCGGCCAGTTCGGCGGTGACGGCGGCGAGCGCGTCGAGCGGGACCTCCGCCTCGAACGTTACGCAGGGCTCGTACAACCGTGTTCCCGCGCGCCGTAGCGCCCGGCGCAGCACGACCGGCGTGAGACCGCGGAAGTCGGCCGCCGTGCTGAGCGGGCCGACGAAGCCCGAACGGGTCAGGGTGACGCGGTAGTCCGTGACGGGCGCACCGGTCGGACCGGTCAGCAGGGTCGCGTGGACGGTGTCCTCGATCGCCTGGTGGAAGGCGCGGGGGAGCGCGCCGAGCTCCGTCTCGTAGCGGAACTCCCCGCCGGAGCCGCGCTCGCCCGGCTCGACGCGCAGCCCGATCGTGGCCCAGTAGCGGATGCCTTCGTGCCAGGGCAGCTCGGCGCGGTGCTCGCCGGTCCCGGCCGGGCGCTCCAGGAGACGGACCCGACTGGGCTCGAAGTCCGCCTCGACACCGTAGTCCTGGGCGAGGGTCGCCGCGAGCACCTCCTTCTGGACCTCGCCGTACAGCAGCAGCACGGTGGCCCCGGCGGCGGTGGGACGCGCGTGCAGCAGCGGGTCCTGGTCGGCCAGTGCCAGCAGGGCGGTACGCAGCGCCGCCGCCTGTCCGGGGCGGCGGGCGAGTACCACGGTCTCCAGCGTCGGCGGCGCGAACTGCGGTGTCCCTTCGGTGAGTTCGCCGAGGCGGTCACCGACACGGATGTCCTTGAGCCCGGTCAGCGCCCCGATGTTCCCGGCGGTCAGCGGGCCCGGCCGCCCGACGACGTCGAGCCGGGTGACCCGGCCGGAGACCTCGCGGGCGCGGCCGTCGGCGCCGAGCCGGCGGAACGTGAGCCGCTGACGGGGGGCGACCACCCCGTCGTAGAGCCGCAGATACGCCGTCCGCTCGCGGCCCGGGCCGGGGCGTACGGCGAAGACGGTGCCCCGCGGGGTGGCCGGGCCGGAAGCGGTGGCCGGGGCGCTGGTGGCGGGGAGCAGCCGGAGCAGGCCGTCGACCAGTTCGGGGACGCCCTGGCCGCCGAGGGCGGAGCCGAAGTAGAGCGGGTGGCAGGAGCCGTCGGAGGTGCGGGCGGCGAGGACGGCGCGGACGGTGTCGGGGGCCGGTTCGGGGCCGTCGACGACCGCCGCGAGGAGACCGGGGTCGACCTCGGCGAGCGCCTCGGCCGTGGCCGCGCGCACGACGGGGTCCGTCAGCGGGCGCGGCAGCACCCGGGCGGCGGCGGTGCCCAGGCCCGTGACGTCCGTGAGCGGCACGATGTGCGGGGTCAGCAGGCGCCGGACGTCGGCGAGCAGCCCCTCGGCGCGGGCGCCCGCGCGGTCGATCTTGTTGACGAGGACGAAGGTGGGCAGCCGCAGCCGTCGCAGCGTCCTCATCAGGACCCGGGTCCGGGCCTGCACGCCCTCCACCGCGGAGAGCAGCAGCACCGCGCCGTCCAGCACCTCCAGGGCCCGCTCCACCTCGGCGACGAAGTCCGAGTGGCCGGGGGTGTCGATGAGGTTGATCTGGGTGCCCCCGACGGTGAACGCGGCGACGGCGGAGCGGACGGTGATCCCGCGCTGCCGCTCGATCGCTCCGTCGTCCGTGCGGGTGTCACCGGCGTCGACGCTGCCGAGCCGGTCGATCGCGCCGTGGTCGAAGAGCAGCCGCTCGGTGAGGCTGGTCTTACCGGCGTCGATGTGGGCGACAATTCCGATGTTCAGGGTGCGCATACGCGGTCGAGTCCTCAAGAACCGTCATCCAGTGGGGTCGCTGGTGGATTCCGAGGAGTCGGCGCATCTGGAGCTCCTGACAGGGGGAACGTACGGGCCGGGCCATCATGGCGCGCCCGCATGGGCGGTCCGCAACCTGTTTTCCCGGGTCAGTAGCATGAGGCACGGCCGGGAATGATCATGCGAGGAGCAGATCGTGCGAGACATCGCCGTGTTCAGCGGGAGTGCCCACCCCGAGCTGGCGAAGGAGGTCTGCGCGCATCTGGGAGTGCCGCTCAGCCCGACCCGCGTCAGCCGGTTCGCCAACGACTGCCTGGAGGTACAGCTCCAGGCGAATTGCCGGGAACGGGACGTCTTCATCATCCAGCCGCTGGTCAAGCCGGTGCAGGAGAACCTCGTCGAGCTGCTGCTGATGTGCGACGCGGCCCGCGGCGCCTCCGCCGGGCGGATCACCGTCGTCATGCCGCACTACTCGTACGCCCGCTCCGACAAGAAGGACGCCCCGCGCATCTCGCTGGGCGGCCGGCTGGTCGCCGACCTCATGGTCGCGGCGGGCGCGAGCCGGGTGCTCGCCATGACCCTGCACTCCCCGCAGGTGCACGGCTTCTTCTCGGTGCCGGTCGACCATCTGCACGCGCTGCGCGAACTGGCCGCGCACTTCCGGCGCTACGACCTCTCGCGCACCACCGTCGTCTCCCCGGACCTCGGCAACGCCAAGGAGGCCGCCGCGTTCGCCCGGCTGATCGGCGCCCAGGTGGCCGCCGGCGCCAAACAGCGGTTCGCGGACGACCGGGTCACCATCAGCTCCGTCATCGGGGACATCGCCGACCGGGACGTCATCGTCCTGGACGACGAGATCGCCAAGGGCAGCACCGTCCTCGAACTCCTGGACCGGCTCCGTGAGTTGGGGCCGCGCTCGATCCGGGTCGCCTGTACCCACGGGCTGTTCGCGGCGGGCGCGCTGAAGCGGATCGGCGAGCAGCCGGACGTACTGGAGATCGTGTGCACCAACACCGTGCCGGTGCCGGAGGAGGAGCGCACCGACAAGCTCCGGATCCTGTCCATCGCCCCGGCGCTCGCCGAGGCGGTGCGGCGCATCCACAACGGGGAGTCGGTCAGCGCCCTCTTCGACGAGCCGGCGAGCCGAGGTGTGTGACCGTCCGCTCCTGAAGCGGTGGTGGTGGGTGACGGTCCGCCGTCAGCCGCCGCGCGGTCAGAACGTGCCGGAGGTGGTCTCCGGCTGCGCCAGGGCGGCGTCCAGGCTCGGCCGGGGCGGCAGCAGCCGGTTCAGCCCGGTGACCCGCAGGACGCGCAGCGTCAGCGGGTCCGTGCAGAGCAGATGCAGCCGGCCGTCGTGGGTGAGCGCCCGCTGCCGCGCCCGGTACAGCAGCCGCAGTCCGGAGCAGTCGAAGAACTCCACCGGCCGCAGATCGATCACGACCCGCGCGCCCGGCCGCCCCGTCACCCGGTCCAGGTACGGGGCGATCTCCATGGCCGCTGCGATGTCGATCTCGCCGCGGAACTCCAGCACCGTGCACCCCCGGTCCTGATGGACTCGGAGATGCCGGGTGAGCGGTGCGGGATCATGCTGCACGGCCACATCGCCTCCAACCGGGTCTCGTTGCTGGGGTGTTGAGCGCCAGAACGGCTCCCCGCACTGCAAGTTACCCTCGATGGAGTGAATCTGAGCAAGTTCGATTGACATATGTCTGCTAAACGCGGGCGCACTTGGCTGTGAATCGCCGGACCGGACTAGGACAAGGCGTGCCAAGTCCTGGAGAGTGCCTGGCGGAGCTGGTCCGCCTGGCGCGCTGTGAGATCGCGCACCATCCGCGCTTCCAACTGTCGCACGGGCTCCGCGCACCCCGCCAGCACCTCGCGCCCCTCTGCGGTCAGCGAAATCAGCAGCTCGCGGCGGTTGCGCGGGTTGCGCTCCCGGCGGATGAGCGTCCGGCTCTCCAGGGAGCGCACCAGATCGGCGGTGGACTGCGCGGTGACGAAGGAGTCCCGGGCGAGCTGCGCCGCCGACAGTCCGTCGTGGCGCTCCAGCACGGTGAGCGCCGTGTACTGGAGCGCGGTGATCCCGTAGGGCCTGACCAGCTCGTCCAGGCGGGACCGGACGGCGAGTTCCACCTGCTTGACCATGTACAGCAGGGACGGGGGTGTCTTCTCCGCCCGGGGTTCCGCTTCGGTGCCGTCCATGGACGCAGCCTAGTAAGGCTGCCAGGAGTGCCGTCCGTGCCGAGGCCTGGTCCCAGGGAGGGCGGTCAGGCCTGTGCGCACGTCCTGACGGGGATGTCAGTCGACCACCAGGACCAGCTTGCCCGTGGTCCGGCCGGTCGCGCCGAGCGCGTGCGCCTCGGCGGCCCGGGCCAGCGGGAACGTCTGCGCCACGGTCGCCCGCAGCTTGCCCTCCTCGACGAGTTCCGCGATCGCCCGCATCCCCGCGCGGTCGGCGTCGACGAGCATCCTCGCCGCCCGCATGCCGAGCCGCTCGGCCTCCTCGGGGAACTCCGCCGAGCCGATCGGCACGATCGAGACCACGATCCCGCCCGGCCGCAGCACCCGCAGCGACCGTACGGAGGTCTCGCCGCCGAGCGTGTCCAGGACGACGTCGACGTCCTTGACCACCTCGGCGAAGTCGGTCTCCCGGTAGTCGATCGCCTCGTCCGCGCCGATCTCCCGCAGGAAGTCGTGCTTGCCCGCGCTCGCCGTGCCGATCACGTACGCGCCGCGTGCCTTGGCGATCTGCACGGCCACGTGCCCGACCCCGCCGGCCGCCGCGTGGATCAGCACCCGTTGGCCGGGCCGCAGCTCCGCCGTCTCGACCAGGGCCTGCCACGCGGTCAGCGAGACCAGCGGCAGCGCGCCCGCCTGGACGTGGTCGATCCCGGCGGGCTTGTGGGTGAAGCCGCGGGCCGGGGCGGTCACGTACTCGGCGTGCGAGCCGTGCCCGAAGGGGTAGGACAGCATGCCGAAGACCTCGTCGCCCGGCGCGAAACGGGCGACGCCCACGCCGACGGCCTCGACCGTGCCGGAGACGTCCCAGCCGAGGACGAACGGCGGCTCGCCGAGGAAGCCGCCGGTGGCGCGGTGCTTCCAGTCGGTCGGGTTGAGTCCGGCGGCGCGGACCCGGACCAGGATCTCGTTGGGACGCGGCGACGGCCGCTCCACCACCGCCTCCTGGAGGACCTCGGGCCCGCCGAGGACGTTCTGGGTGATGACTCGCATGGTGTTCACAGTGCTCATGGTCAACCAGCTTGGCGGCTGCCGCCCGACGGGAAAATGGCACGATGGCCACCCTTCGATAGGATCGTGCCATGCAACCTCCGGAGCGGGTCGTGGTCCTGGCGCTCGACGGCGTCTATCCCTTCGAGCTGGGCATGCCCAGCCGCATCCTCGGCGCGGCCGACGGCAGGTACGAGGTGCTGACCTGCTCGGTGGACGGTCGACCGGTGCGTGCCAACGCCGACTTCACGATCACCGTCGAACACGGGCCGGAGCTGCTGAGGACGGCGGACACGGTGATCATCCCGGCGGTCGACGCGTCGCGCGTCACCGCCGAACCGGCCGCCGAGGTCACCGCCGCGCTCGCCCTGGTCCGGCCCGGGACCCGGTACGTCTCCATCTGCACCGGCGCCTTCGTGCTGGCCGCGGCCGGGCTCCTCACGGGCCGCACCGCCACCACCCACTGGAGCCTGGCGGACCGGTTCCGCGAGATGTTCCCGCGGATCACCCTCGACCCCGGAGTGCTCTACGTCGACGACGGCGCCGTGCTGACCTCGGCCGGCGCGGCCTCCGGTGTCGACGTGCTGCTGCACCTCGTGCGCCGGGACCACGGCAGCGAGCTGGCCACCAAGGTCGCCCGCCGCTGTGTCGTGCCGCCGTTCCGCGACGGGGGACAGGCCCAGTACATCGAGCAGCCGATGCCCGAACCCGGCGTGACGAGCACCGCCGCCACCCGGGACTGGGCCCTCACCCGCCTCGACGAGCCCCTCGCCCTGGCCGACCTGGCCCGGCACGCCGGGATGAGCCGGCGCACCTTCGCCCGCCGCTTCAACGAGGAGGTCGGGCTGAGCCCCGGCCGCTGGCTGATCCAGCAGCGCGTGGCCCGGGCCCGTCACCTCCTGGAGGCCAGTGACCTGCCGGTCGACCAGATCGCCGGCCAGGTCGGCTTCGCGACGGGCGCGTCCCTGCGCCAGCACCTGCACGCGGCGATCGGCGTCTCCCCGCAGGCGTACCGCCGTACGTTCCAGACGACACGCTGACGACGAACGGCCCGCTCGGTCCGCCGCATCCGGCCCCAACTCCCGCCTGCTGCACGGCACCTGGGGCACGCTGACGGCGTACATCCGGGTCGGTCTGCCGTATTCGGGCCCCCACTTCCGCCTGCTCTACGGCTTCTGTGGCACGCTGACCACGAATGGCTCGGCCAGTCCGCAGGACCCGGCCCCAACTCCCGCCCGCTCAGCAGATCTTGCGGCACGCTGACGGCGTACATCCGGGTCGGTCTGCTGTAACTGACCCCAACTCCAGCCTGCTCAAAGGCTTTTGCGGCACGCTGACCGCGCACGTCCGCGTCGGTCCGCCGTACCCGAACCCCAACCCTCGCCTGCTCAGCGGCTCCTGTGCAGCGTGACCAGCAACTGCCAGACCTGGTCGGCGATTTCGTCGGCGGTCGCTTCGAGCAGCCCGTGCAGCCAGTCGGCCAGCACGCCCGCGAAGGTGGCGGCGACGGCCGACGCGACGAGGGGAGCGTCGGCCGCGCCCGCGAGTTCCCGCTCGCGGAGGCTGTAGGCCCGCAGGTCCCGGTGGAGCACCCGGCCGAGCGGACCGCCGCCGCCCGGCGTCAACAGGGCGCGGTACAGGGCCGCGTGAGGCACCAGACCGGCGAAGAAGAGCGGCAGGGCGGGCGGCGCGTGGACCGGGTCGGGGCGGCCCCGCCAGGCGTGCAGGGCCTCCACCGCGTCCCGGACCACGTCGGCGCACGCGTCGACGGCCAGCGCCTCAAGGTCGGCGTAGTGGACGTAGAACGTGGCCCGCCCGACCCCCGCCCGGCGCACCAGTGCGGCGACGCCGACCTCCGCCAACGGGTGTTCGGCGCACTCGTCGAGGAGGGCCTCGCGCAGTCGCGCCCGGGTGCGGGCGGCCCGCGGGTCCTCGGGCGCGGGGCGGCTCACCGGGCGATCAGGACGGCGGCCAGCGCCACTGCTCCGGGCAGCGCCTGGGCGAAGAGGATGCGCCGGTTCGCCGTGGCCGCGCCGAACGCGCCGGCCACCACGACGCAGACGAGGAAGAACACCTGGACCCGGAAGCCGGTCGGATCGGCCGCTATCAGGCCCCAGACCAGACCGGCCGCCAGAAACCCGTTGTAGAGCCCCTGGTTGGCGGCCATCGGCGCGGTCGCCCGGGCCAGCTCCGGATCGAACCCGTGCAGTCCCCGACCGGGCTTCTTCTCCCAGAGGAACATCTCCATCACCAGGATGTACACGTGCAGTGCGGCCACCAGCCCCACCAGCACATTCGCGACCGTGTTCATGAGCAGACGACTCCTCTGTATCCGCGCGGGGTGCCCAGATGTTCAAGACAGGTGTCCATCATAGCTGGACGGGTGTCCATGTGAAAGCGGGGCCCGCTCGTCGCGTACCGGGCGCGGGCGCGGGCGCGGGAACGGCGGCGGAGTGAAAGCGGAGGACGGGGATATCCGGTAGGGAAACGCGGCGGGGTCCCGCCCGCACCGTCCCACGGAGGAACCATGGCACTCGTGATAGCCGGTCACATCGTGCTCGACTGCGCGGAACCGGAGAAACTCGCCGTGTTCTACACGGAGTTGCTGGAAGCGGTCCAGACGGAGGCGACGGCCAACCGCGTCGAGATCAGCGCCCCGGGCGGAATCCAGATGGCGTTCCGACGCGATGTGAACGCCGCCCCGCCGAGCTGGCCGCGCCCGGAGAACTCCCTCCAGGCCCATCTCGACTTCCTGGTCGAGGACTTGGACGAGGCCGAGCGCAGGATCATCGGGCTCGGCGGCCGTCCGCTGGACACCAAGGACTTCTCGGGCCCGTACGAGGAACGCGGTTACGCCGATCCGGCCGGGCACTCCTTCACGCTCCGCCTCCTCACCCCGACCGCGCCGAAGCAGGACTGAGGCCGCGGGAGGGCGGGGCCGAGAACCGGAGCGGGCCCGGGGGTGAAACGCCACCCCCGGGCCCGCTCCCGTACTACGCGCTGGTCAGTCCCGGCCGCCCTTGTCCTGGGCCGGCCAGGTCCCCGTGGAGCGCTCGATGGCCTTCGCGCCGGAGCGGTCCACGACGCCGCGCACCACCGCGAACAGGGCGCCCTGCACGGCGGCGGCGAGCAGGATCTCGCCCCAGCCCCGGTCCCGGTCCAGCGGGTCCGGCGCGTCGTCCTCATGCCGTACGGCCTTCCATGCGGCACGGAACGCGCGCGCCGCCAGAGCCCCGCTCACGGCGCCGAGCACCAGCCCGACGGGTTGGTAGACGAGCGGGAGTTTCTTCTTCTTGGCCACCTGGATCTCCTCTGCGTGCCACGTGTTCGGCAGACCGACCGTGCCACCGGAACGCGGTGCGCGGTAGTCCGGCGCGAGGACGCACGCACCTCGACGGGGCACGGAACGGCCCCGCCGCGACGGGGGAACGCGGCGGGGCCTGGAATCCGGGTTCCCGTGAGCCACCGGCTCATGCCTGCCCGGATCGGATTTCTCCGGGCGCCGGTCTCAGTGGGTGCCGCCCGGCTCCAGCACGAACACCGGGATCTCCCGGTCGGTCTTCTCCTGGTAGTCGGCGTACGACGGATACGCGGCCACCGCCCGCTCCCACCACGCGGCCTTCTCCTCGCCGGTGACCTCACGGGCCGTCATGTCCTGCTTGGCCGGACCGTCCTGCAGCTCGACGCGGGGATCGGCCCGGATGTTGAAGTACCAGACCGGGTGCTTGGGCGCGCCGCCCTGGGAGGCGACGACGGCGTAGCGGCCCTCGTGCTCGACGCGCATCAGCGGGGTCTTGCGGATCTTGCCGCTCTTGGCGCCCACCGTCGTCAGCAGGATGACGGGCAGGCCCGTGTCCTGGAGCGTCGTGCCCTTGGTGCCGCCGGAGCTCTCGTACAGCTCCACCTGGTCGCGCACCCACTGGCTCGGGCTCGGTTCGTACTCGCCCTGAAGAGGCATGTCATCCGTCCCATCTCGCGTACTGCGGCTGCCCCGCACCGGGTGGCAACGCCGGTCCGGGCGGGCTTCCTCCCTACCGTATTCCCCGAATGATCACGGTGACCGCGTTCCGCCGCGGGTCTGGCGTGTCCGCGTCGCACGCGGCGGGATCCGGCTGCCGGACGGGCACCGCAACGGCACGTTCACGCCAGCCGGCCCCGCGCGTCACGACCGCACCACCATCCGGACGGCCAGCGCCACGATCACCGCGCTCGACCCGAGCGCCGTCACCAGCCGCCCCCGCCGACCCGTCAGGGCCCGCCCGAGCAGCGCGCCGCTCCCCGCGAGCAGCAGTTGCCAGCTCGCTGACGCGACGAAGGCAGCCACCACGAACACCCCTTGTTCCAGAGGCTGTTCGGTGCCCTGCGTGCGGGAGCCGAGGACGAGGGCGGCGAAGTAGACCACGGTGGCCGGGTTGAGGAGAGTGACCCCGAGCAGGGTGAGGAAGGCCCGCGCCGGGCTCGGCGGGTCCGGGGCGGCGCGGGTGGCGGGGCGGCCGGCGCGGTGCTGCCGTACGGCGGTGACCGTGCCGCGTGCCGCCAGCGCGAGCAGGACGAGGGCGGACGCCCAGCGCAGCGGGGTCAGCACCGGGCGCAGCGCCCCGGAGAGGGCGGCGCCGCCGACCGTGGCCAGCAGGGCGAAGACGCCGTCGGCGGTCGCGACCCCGAGCGCGGCCGAGGCACCGGTCCGCAGCGACGTACGGGCGGTGAGGGAGACCAGGTAGGCCGCGACCGCGCCGACGGGCACGGCGATGCCGTAGCCCGCGAGCAGCCCCGCGACGAGCGGGGCGGTCATGACCGCGCGGAACCGGGCCCTCCGGGACGGCCGGGCCGCTGTCGGCCGCGCACCGCGAGGGTGGCGGAGGCCGGCGGCAGCGGGACATCGATCGTGGGCATGGCGCGATCCTGGCGGCGGCGCCCCCGCACCGGCAACCGAATTACGGCCCGGAACCGACGGCCCCGGCCGCCAGGTTCGGCCAGATCGGGCGTGTCCCCGATCTGGCCGAACTTCCCATGGCCCCATAGATGCCTGGGGCATCTAATGAAGATCGGTACGACGCACTCTTCTGTCTGCGAGGTCTTCCATGACGGAACTGACGGAACTGACGGGCCCCACCCGAACCGTCGCCTTCCCGCAGGACCGCACCTGTCCCTACCACCCGCCCACCGGCTACGACCCCCTGCGCGCCGAACGCCCACTGGCCCGCGTCACCCTCTACGACGGCCGCCCGGCCTGGCTGGTGACCGGACACGCCGCCGCCCGCGCGCTCCTCGCCGACCAGCGCCTCTCCACCGAGCGCAACCACCCCGACTTCCCCGCCGTCACCGCGCGCTTCGCGGGGCTGCGCAACCGGACGACCGCGCTGCTCGGCGTCGACGACCCCAGACACCGCACCCAGCGGCGCATGCTGATCCCCGGCTTCACCCTGCGCCGCGCCGCGGAGCTGCGCCCGAGCATCCAGCGCATCGTCGACGAACGGCTCGACGCGATGATCGCCCAGGGCCCGACCGCCGACCTCGTCTCCGCCTTCGCCCTCCCGGTGCCCTCGATGGTGATCTGCGCGCTGCTCGGCGTGCCCTACGCCGACCACGAGTTCTTCGAGGCGCGGTCACGACGGCTGCTGCGCGGCCCGAGGCCGGAGGACTCCCAGGCCGCGCGCGACGAACTCGACCTCTATCTGGGCGAGTTGCTCGATCGCAAGCTCGCCGAGCCCGGCGAGGGACTCCTCGACGACCTGGTCCGCGAGCAGCTGCGCACCGGCGAGGTGGACCGCGAGGAAGCGATCGCGCTGGGGCTGATCCTGCTGATCGCGGGACACGAGACGACCGCCAACATGATCTCGCTGGGCACCTTCACCCTGCTGCGGAACCCCGAACGGCTCGCCGAACTGCGGGCGGATCCGGGCCTGTTGCCGGACGCGGTGGAGGAACTCATGCGCATGCTGTCGATCGCGGACGGTCTGCTGCGGCTGGCCAAGGAGGACATCGAACTGGACGGCACGACCATCCGGGCGGGCGACGGCGTGCTCTTCTCGACCTCGGTCATCAACCGCGACGAGGACGTCTACGCCGCCCCCGACAGCCTCGACTGGCACCGGCCCACCCGCCACCACGTCGCGTTCGGCTTCGGCATCCACCAGTGCCTCGGCCAGAACCTGGCCCGCGCCGAGCTGGAGATCGCCCTGCGCACCCTCCTCGATCGGCTCCCCACGCTCGCCCTGGCCGCCCCGGCCGACGAGATCCCCTTCAAACCCGGCGACACGATCCAGGGGATGCTGGAACTCCCCGTGACCTGGTAAGAGGCTGCGGTCCATGCACACCGAAATCACCATCGACAAGGACCTCTGCATCGGAGCCGGCCAGTGCGCCATGGCCGCCCCGGGCGTCTTCACCCAGGACGACGACGGCTACAGCACCCTGCTGCCCGGCCGTGCGGACGGCGCGGGCGATCCGATGATCCGCGAAGCGGCCCGGGCCTGCCCGGTCACCGCCATCACGGTGTCCGACACGGCGGACTGAGCCACCGGGCACGAGACCGCACCCCGATCACCGCCGACGGCGACCACAGTAGGGTTCCCGGATGACCGAACCCGCCGGGAAACCCTTCCTCTACGTCGTCGTCTGCGGTGCCGGGATCGCCGCCGGAGTCGGCGAACTCATCGCCGCCGCGCAGCGACGGGGATGGGAGGTCGGGGTCATCGCGACCCCGGTCGCCGCCTCCGGCTTCTTCGACGTCGCCGCCGTCGAGGAGCGGACCGGCCGCCCGATCCGCTCCGCCGGACGCAGCCCCGGGGACCCGCGCCCGTTCCCGCCCCCGGACGCCGTGGTCGTCGCACCCGCCACCTTCAACACCGTCAACAAGTGGGCGGCCGGCATCGCCGACACCCTCGCCCTGGGCACCCTCTGCGAGGCGTACGGGCTGGGCGTCCCCACCGTCGTACTGCCGTGCGTGGGCGAGGCGTTGGCGGCGCACCCCGCCTACCGGGGGAGTCTGGAACGGCTGCGCGGGATGGGCGTCCGGTTCGCGGACCCGTACTCCGGCGAGGTCCAACAGGACGGAAGGCGGCCGGAGTTCGCGTGGGAACGGGCGCTCGACCTGCTCGACAGCCCTCAGGAACAGCCGACCGTGGGACCCGCCAGCATGCCGCCGGTGTAGAGCGCCTGGCCCCTGGGCGTCCAGTAGCCCAGCTTCGAAACCACCGTGGAACAACGGGAGTTGAGGGTCACACGCACCCGTACGGTGTCCGGGTGCCCGGGCTGGAGGTCGGTGAGGGCGCAGTCCAGGGAGTGGTGCAGCCGGACCTTCGAGGGGTGGCGTCCGACGAGCGGATTGACGCAGCGCCGGTCGGAGGTGGTCAGCTCCGCACCCGAGCCCTCCTCGGCGATGAGCCCGAAGCGCGCGCTGCCGTCACCCCCCTCGCTCTCCCGGGAGACGGTGTACGTCAGCGTCGTCACGGAACCGGGCGCCAGCGTGGAGCGGTCGACGTCGATGCGGTGCGTGGGCCGCTGTTTCGGCGCGGTCAGGGTGAGGGTGGCGCGCACCGTGCCCGAGAGTTCGACCCCCGAGGGAACCGAGCGGACCTGGACGGCGGCCGTGACGTCGTAGGTTCCCGGACCCGGATAGTCCTGCGCACCCGGCAGCGCGCCCGAGACGACCGTTCCGTCGGTGCGCCGCGCGGTCCAGCCGCCCGAGGTGAGACACGTGTACGGCTCGGCCGCGCCGCGCCGCCGGCAGCTCGCCGGCGCCGAGACCGCCATGGTGGGGGTGCCGCTGCCCGCGCAGAGACTCACCGTGGCGCTCTCACCGTGGCCGCCGCGCAGAGTCCCGGCGGGCGCGCACAGGGTGGACGGCGGTTCGGCCACGGGTGCCGGTGCCGGGCCGGCCCAGGCGGGCGACACCAGGGCCAGGGGCAGGGCGACCGCCCCCAGCAGCATGCTCCGGTTCGTCGGACGTCTCGACACCTGGTTGCCTCCAGTACCACCGGTGCGACCGGCCGGGCGCCGGTCGTCTGCGCCGAGGATGCGGGAGGCCAGGGGTGCCCGGCCGCTCCCACGCCGGGTGGTCACCCCGACGCCGGAGGCCCCTCAGTGCCCCAGCGTCACCCGCAGCTCCGGCTGGAGCAGCTCCCCGTGCGCCCGTACGAGGTCGTCGCAGAGGTCCCAGATCCGTTCCACCGGCAGCGCCGCGGCCGTCGCCGGGTCGGCCATCGCCGCGTGCCGGATGTGCCGTGGATCGCCGTCCGCGGCGGCCCGTACCACCAGGTCGGTGACCGAGACGTACGCGCTGTTGAGGGCCGCGCACTGCGGGGGCAGTGCCCCGATCCGGGTCGGCTGGACGCCCAAGGCATCGACCAGGCACGGGACTTCGACGACGGAGTCGGCCGGGAGATTGTCGATGAGACCCCGGTTGGGGACGTTGCCGTAGACCGTGCGGGGGGTGCCGGTCAGCACGCTGTGGATGATCTGCGGGGCGTACTCCAGGGTGCCCTCCACCGGGAGCGGGGTCCCGGCGGCCAGCGCGTCCCGGGTCCGCCGGTAGCTCGCCGTGTTCTCCTCGACGATCCCCAGATAGGCGCCGACCGGCAGCCGCAGCCGCTCGACCTCCTCGGCGTGCGGCAGGTACCAGGGCACGTACTCGGCGGAGTGCTCGCTGGTCTCGGTGGGGTAGTGGCCCAGCCTGCGGTACATGTCGACCCGGACCCGCCGCAGCAGTCCGGGGTCCTTCTCGATCGCCTCGTGACAGTCTCCTGTTGTAGACGACGGCCAGCGAGTCGAGGACGGCGGGTGCGGCCCGCACCCGGCCGTTGACGGTGACCGCGTCCCGCACCGGTTTCCAGAACGCGCTCCACGGCGTCGGCCCCGAGCGCAGCGCGGACGTCAGGTCGACCACCCGTGGGCTGCGCGCCACGCTCGCCAGGTCCGAGCCGAAGACGTAGGCGACGTCCGGACAGGCGCCGGCGGCGAGCGCGGCGGTCACCTTCTGGAGCATCGCGTCGGCCAGCCGGATGGCGTCGCGGTCCTGGCGACTCTGGCCGGGCTTGGAACCTGTCCGCTACCGGCTGGGCGCACCTCTCGCGTACCGCGCCGAACGCGCGGGCACGTCCAGGATCAAAGCGCTCGCGGGCGCCACCCGTCAAGGGCGCGCACCGCATGCGTGACCTGGAGCGCGCACGAAACGTACGCTCCCCCTGGTACCGAACCCGAAGGCAGGAGCAGCGACGATGCAGTACGTGAAGCTCGGTTCGACGGGCCTGGACGTCTCCCGGATCTGTCTGGGCTGCATGACCTACGGCCTCCCGGACCGCGGCGTCCACGAGTGGACCCTCGACGAGGAGGCGTCCCGCCCGCTGATCCGGCAGGCGCTGGAGGCGGGCATCACCTTCTTCGACACCGCCAACGTCTACTCCGACGGCACCAGCGAGGAGATCGTCGGCCGGGCACTGCGTGACTACGCCCGCCGCGACGAGATCGTGCTCGCCACGAAGGTGCACGGTCGCACCCACGCCGGGCCCAACGGCGCGGGACTCTCCCGCAAGGTGATCATGGCGGAGATCGACCACAGCCTCGCCCGCCTCGGCACCGACCACGTCGACCTCTACCAGATCCACCGCCACGACCCGCACACCCCGGTCGAGGAGACGATGGAGGCGCTGCACGACCTGGTGAAGGCGGGCAAGGTCCGTTACATCGGGGCGAGTTCGATGTACGCGTGGCAGTTCGCCAAGCACCAGCACACCGCCGAGCGGGGCGGCTGGACCAAGTTCGTCTCCATGCAGAACCACTACAACCTCCTCTACCGCGAGGAGGAGCGCGAGATGCTGCCGCTCTGCGCGGACCAGGGCGTCGGGGTGCTGCCCTGGAGCCCGCTCGCGCGCGGTCGGCTGACCCGCGACTGGGGCACGGAGACCGACCGCAGCGCCAGCGACAACTTCGGCAGCCGTCTCTACTCGGAGGCCGACCGGACCATCGTCGAGGCCGTCACCCGGATCGCCGGCGAGCGGGGCGTCCCGCGCGCCCAGGTCGCGCTCGCCTGGCTGCTGCACCAGGACTCGGTGGCCGCGCCGATCGTGGGCGCGGCCAAGCCCCGGCACATCGAGGACGCCGTGGCCGCCGTCGAACTGGAGCTGACCGCCCAGGAGATCGAGGCGCTGGAGCGTCCCTACACCCCGCACGCGATCAGCGGCCACTCCTGACGGCCCATCAGTTTCCCCTTTGATGACAAGTCAGCTCGAACCGTGCGGTGCGAATCCCGCTCCGCACGGCCCCACTTGGTGCGGACTCCGCCTGTCCATGGCCTCATTCGGGGCCCCGTGCTCCCTCTTCTCGCCGCGCCGGGCCCGGCCGCGTCCCGCCGCCTCCGGTTGTGCCCGGCCGTTCCCCCGCGACCAGGTGTTCCGCGGTCCCCGGACGATTCCGCCTGGCGCGTACCAGCGGGTACGGCCCGTGAAGTCCTCACTCCTCCGCTGTGCCCGCCTATTGGTTTCGCGCACATCCCGCACGGTGGCGGTGTGTGTTCGCCCACTTCGGAGACGAACCCCCGCCGCCCGGTAATGGCCCCCGCCTCTCGGAGATGACCTGCGGAGATCGCGCGAAGCGCACGGCCTCCGTCGGCCTTGTCGCGCGCTCTGCGGGACCCGGCCAATGGTTCTGGCAAATGCCGTCTCGATAGGACGGCATTCCCGCGTCGGCGCCTATTGACGTCGTGTCGATTTACCGGGGCGGAGACCCGGCGCGCAAAACCGGGGCACACCTTGTTCCGCCTCGCTGACCTGTGCAAAGGTGTGCCCTGTCGGCGCGCAGACAAGGGATGTTCGTCCTCTGCGCGCACGAGGCCGATCCCGTACGCTACGCCACCCCCCATGCTTCAAAAGTCTTTCCCCAGGCGGACGTTCGAGATGCCGAATCTCGTACGGGTGGGCCCGGTCCCTCGCTGACCGGACCGCATACCCGTTGGTATGGACTATTTACCGTGTTTTCCCTGGAGGAATGCAGCCGTGAAGGACGCAGGTCTGTCGAATTCCCCAACCCCGGTGCACCCGTTCGACGTGACCGACGAACAACTGAGTACCGAGCTGAAGAACTGGACGGGGTCGACGCCCGCGCTGCAACCCGTCGGTGAACTGCTGGACCGGCACTGGGAAGCGGCCTACGCCTACGCCCGGCTGTGCACCGACGGACCGCATCCGGCGGGGATGCTCACCACGGCGGCCTTCACCCGGCTCTTCGGGGAATCCCTGCGCCAGGGCGGCCCCAGCTCCGCCTGGCGGCCCCAACTCCTCGTCACCGCGCGCCGCATCGCCGCCGAGTGGGACACCGACCACCGGCAGGAGATGCTCCACCCCGACCTGCGTTCCGGGGGCCGCGACGGCGACCGGGCCGCGGCCCGCATGCTGCCGCCGCCCGAACGGCGCCTGCTGTCAAGGGCGTTCCAGCGGCTGCCGCAGACCGGACGCACCCTGCTCTGGCACATCGAGGTCGAGTCCGAGCCCCTCGCGACCCCCGCCGGTCTCCTCGGTCTCGACGTGGACGGCGCGCGCGCCGAACTGGACCGGGCCCGTGGACGGTTGCGCGAGGAGTGCGTCCAGGCCCACCGTGAGCTGGCCTCCGACGAGGAGTGCCACCGCTACATCCGGCTCCTGGACGTGACCTACCGGCGCGGCGGACACGACGTCGACCCCGACCTCGCCCAGCACCTGACCGGATGCAAGCACTGCCGGTACACCGCCGACCAGTTGAACCAGTTCAACGGGCGGCTCGGCACGGCGCTGGCCGAAGCCGTGCTGGGCTGGGGCGCACACGCCTACCTGGAGATCAGGGCGGGCAGCGGCCTGCCCGCGGAACCGGCCCCGACCTCGGCCGAGTTCGTGGTGCTCTCCGGCCCGGGCCGCGGTGAGCGCCGCTCGGCCCACCGGGCGGCCCGCCGGGTCCGCCGCCGCAACCTCGCCGCGGCCGTCCTGACCGCGAGCGCACTCGTCGTCGTCCCGCTCATCCTGTGGGCGGTGCTCGGCTCCGGCGACGGATCGTCGTCGAGCGCCGCCGGACACACCTCCGGCGCGTCCGGCAGCGGCAGGTCGACGGCAGGGCCGTCCTGGGCCGGGGCCGGCGACAGCACGCAGGGCACGCTCAGCGGCCGGCTGCACAACGTCCAGTCCGGTCTGTGTATCGGCGTCGTGGGCAAGAAGCCCGTCAAGGGCGCGGAGGCCGAGTTGCAGACCTGCTCCTCGGCGGCCGGCCAGCAGTGGGCGTACGACACCGACGGACAGCTGCGCCGCGCCGCCGACCCCAACCTCTGCCTCGACTCCCACCTCGGCTACTCGGTCCAACTGGCGCCGTGCACCGGCACGTCGGCGGCCGGCACCAAGAGCGTCCGCTACGACTTCACCCTGCAGGGCGTCCTCGTACCGCGCTGGAACCAGGACCTGGCGCTGGCCCCCGCCTCCACCTCCGGCGGCGGCGCACTCGTCCTCAAGACCCGGGCGGACAGCTCGACCCAACGCTGGGTCTTCGACACCTCCAAGACCGACCCCCAGATGCAGGTGGTCAACTGGGACGCCGACACCGCCGGGTCACCGGCCCCCTCGGTGACCCCCACCCCGAAGACCGCCAAGAAGCCCTCGCCCGCGCCGAGTTCGACCCCGCCCCCGTCGGCGGCGGCCTCGCAGCCGGCCCCGGCGGCCTCGGTCCCGGCCGGCGACCCCTGCGCCGCCAACCCGTACTTCTGCTACGGCAACGGACAGGACGGCCAGAACGGCGGTTCCGGGTACGGCGGTTCCGGGTACGGAGGCTACGGCTACGGGGGTTACGGCTACGGGGGTTACGGAGCCGGCTACGGACCCCGCGACCACTGACAACTGGACCTCAGTGAACGGGAGTCGGGCCCGGACCGGGACCGCGGCCCGGTCCCGCGTCGCCCGGACCGCGGCCCGGCGGCGGGGGAGGGGGCAGCGTCGAGAGGTCCGGCGCCGCCTCCGGCCACACCAGGAGGACCGGGCACGGGGCATGATCGACCGCGAAGCGCCCGGCCCGCCCCAGACTGTGCGGGCCGAGCCGGGCCCGGTCGCCGTCCCGTGCCAGCACCAGCAGATCGGCGTCGCCGGCGGCCGCCACCACTTCGTGCTCGACCCGCCCGGTCCGCTCCAGCCGGGTGCACGGCCGTCCCAGCCGTTCGGCCGCCGCGTCCAGCAGGGCCGCCGCCGACGCGCCGCCCAGATCGGCGAGAAGGGTCCCCGGATCGCGTTCCGCCCGGCCCCGGCCCAGCAGCCCGGCGAAGGCGCCGCGCGCGACACCGGGCACGTCCGGCTCGCTGACGTGCAGCAGCACGACCTCCGCCCCCTCCGGGGCGTGCCCGCGCACGGCGTCCACACACGCGGGCCAGGTGCCCTCCACCAGCCAGGCGATCACACGCATCGGTGGGCCTCCCCAGGCGTCAGAGAACGTGCAGTGATCCCCACAGTGCCACCACGGCGGGGACCAGCGCGATCGGTACGGCGTAGAGCCCCAGCCGGGTGAACTCCCAGAGGTCCACGTCATGTTCGTGCTGCCGCACGATCCGCCGCCACAGCAGCGTCGCGAGCGATCCCGCGTAGGTCAGGTTCGGGCCGATGTTCACCCCGAGCAGCACGGCGAGCACCGCCCCCGGCCCGGCCGCGGCCGTCAGCGGCAGCAATACCAGCACGGCCGGCAGGTTGTTGATCAGATTCGCCAGTACGGCGGCGAGCACGGCGGTCCCGAGCAGTGCCGGCAGGCCCGTGCCACCGGGCAGCAGGTGCCCGAGCGCGTCGGAGAGACCGTTGTCCACGACCGCCCGCACCACGATGCCCAGCGCCAGCACGAACGCCAGGAACGCGGGCGCCGCCGCCCGCACCACCGTCACGGGGGTGGCCTTGCCGCGCACCAGGGCGCGGACGGCCAGCACCAGGGCACCCGCCAGCGCGGCCCACGCCGGTTCGATGCCCACCGCCGAGGTCAGGACGAACCCGGCCAGCGTGCCGGCCACGGTGACCAGCGCGAACAGCGGCAGTTCCGGCGCGTCGGCAGGGCCGGGCGAGGGCGCGGCAGCCGCCAGGTCGGTGGCGAAGAAGCGCCGGAACACCCCGTACTCGGCGCCGATCGCGACCAGCCAGGGCAGCGCCATCAGCGCGGCGAACCGGGTGAAGCTGAGCCCGCTCGCCGCGAACGCCAGCAGGTTCGTCAGATTGGAGACCGGCAACAGCAGCGAGGCGGTGTTCGACAGGTGGGTGCACGCGTACACATGCGGCTTGGGGCGTACGCCCATCCGGGAGGCCGTCGCGAACACCACCGGGGTCAGCAGCACGATGGTCGCGTCCAGGCTGAGCACGGCCGTGATGACCGAGGCCAGCGCGAACACGGCCGTCAACAGCCGCCCGGGGCCGCCCGCCGCCCAGCGGGCCATCCACGCCCCGCACGCCGTGAAGAGCCCCTCGACGTCGCAGAAGTGGGCGAGCACCAGCACGGCGGCGAGGAAACCCACCACCGGCCCGAGCTGCTCCGCCTCCGCCCGGGCGTGGTCGAGCGAGATCGCCCCGGTGACTACGGCGATGCCGGCGGCCGGGACCGCCATGGCCGCCTCGGGCCAGCCGAAGGGACGGACCACGGCCCACACGAGCACGGCGGCGAGCAGGACGACGGACAGGGTCTCGGCGAGGGCGGTGTTCAGGGGTCGGTCCTCCGGGACGCGGTCGGTGGTGCCCGCCCATCCAACCAGGCGGGGGTGAACGAGCCCAGGTCAGGCGCCCGTGCCGGCGGCGAACACGGTCAGGAACACCGAGGAGGAGTTGCCCGAGACGGGCACCGCGCCCCCCGTCCACCTGACCTTCAGCGGGTCCCGCTCGTCGGGCGGGGTGATCACCAGCGACGCGGGGGTCGCCGTCTTCGCCCCGCTGACGCCGGGGTTGGAGAACGTCAGCCCCGCCCAGGCGCTGCGCCCCGGTTTCAGGGTGACCGTGGCGGGAGTGCCGGACTCCCGGCGCGGGTCGGGACCCAGCTGCTTGCCGGACGCGTCGACGAAGGCGGCGCCGGGGAATCCGCGCAGGGTGCAGGTACGGCCGGAGGTGTTGGTGAGGACGAGCGGGAAGTTCTCCTGGCCGGCCCCCGGATCGTCACGGCCCACGGAGGCGCGCAGTGCGGAGGTGTGGCACCGGCCGCCGGTGGCCGTACCGGAGCCCGTGGCGGACTTCGAGGTGACCGGGGTGGTGGTGGTGGTGGCGCTCGCCGGGGCGCTCCGCGGCCCGGAGGCGCCGGTCGTGAAGGACTCCTGTCGCGCGGCGCTCGGGGCGCGCGGGGCGCGCGGGGCGTTCGATGGACCGCTGTCGTTTCCACAGGCGGTCAGCAGGCCCAGCACGGCGACCGCGCTCGCCAGCAGGGCCGTCCGGTGCGGGGACTGGGACGTGTTCGTCATGTCCGACACTCCTGATCTCACCGCCGGCCGTAGGTGTACGACGCCTCGTGCGCCGTGACGGGAGTCCGCTGCGCGTCCGGCGGGAACCGTGCACGGAACTCCGGTGACTCTTCCCGTACGAGGGTCAGGTGACCCGCGGGGAGCGGAGTATGCGGGAGCGGGAGGCGCCCGGCGGGGCGGGCCCGGCCGACCTTCGCGCCCTGAGGCGCTCACTCGTCGCCGAGCAGGGTGATCTCCGCCCAGATCGTCTTGCCGTCGGCGGTGTGCCGGCTGCCCCAGCGCTGGGTCAGCTGGGCGACCAGCAGCAGCCCCCGGCCGCCTTCGTCCCAGGTCTTCGCGCGGCGCAGATGGGGCGCGGTGTGGCTGGTGTCGGACACCTCGCAGGTCAGCGTGGCGGTGTCGTGGATGAGCCGGAGCCGGATGGGGTGCGCGCCGTAGCGGATGGCGTTGGTGACCAACTCGCTCACGACGAGTTCGGCCGTGAACGTGGCTTCGCTCAGTCCCCAGGTGTCGAGCTGTTCGATGACCTGTTTGCGGATCGGGGCGACCAGCGCCGGGTCGCCGGGGATGTCCCAGGTCGACACCCGGGAGGCCGGCAGCCCCTGGGTGCGGGCCAGCAGCAGCGCCACGTCGTCGGTGGCGCCGCCGTGCGGGAGCAGGGTGTGCAGGATCCGGTCGCAGGTCTCGTCGAGCGAGTCGGAGGAGGTGAACAGGGCGTCGAACAACAGGCGTTGACCGGTGTCCGTGTCCCGTGCGCGGCTCTGCACCAGCCCGTCGGTGTAGAGCGCGAGCACGGTGCCCTCGGGCAGCTCCAGCTCGACCGACTCGAAGGGCAGCCCGCCCAGGCCGAGCGGCGGCCCCGCGGGCAGCTCGATCTGCTCGGGCGGGCCGCCGGGCCGGACCATGGCGGGCGGCGGATGTCCGGCGCGGGCCATCGCGCAGCGCCGTGACACCGGGTCGTAGACCGCGTAGAGGCAGGTCGCGCCGACCTCGCCCGGGCTGCCCTCGCCGTCGGCCTCGGTGGAGAGCCGTACGACGAGGTCGTCGAGGTGGGTCAGGAGCTCTTCCGGGGCGAGGTCGATGTCGGCGAGGGTGCGGACGGCCGTACGCAGGCGGCCCATGGTCGCGGAGGCCTGGATGCCGTGGCCGACGACATCGCCGACGACCATGGCGACCCGCATCCCGGAGAGCGGGATCACGTCGAACCAGTCGCCGCCGACCCCGGCCCGGGCCGCCGGCAGATAGCGCGAGGCGGCCTCCAGGGCGGCGGTGCTCGGCAGTCTGAGGGGCAGGAGGCTGCGCTGGAGGGCGAGGGCGGTCTCGCGCTCGCGGGAGAAGCGGCGGGCGTTGTCGATGCAGACGGCGGCGCGGGTGGTGATCTCCTCGGCGAGCAGCTTGTCGTCGTCGGTGAAAGGGTCCGGTCGCCGGTAGCGGGCCAGGACCGCGACGCCGAGGGTGAGACCGCGGGCCTGGATCGGCACGGACATCGAGGAGTGGATGCCGAGCTCCTTGACCTGCCGGTAGCGCTCCGGGTCCCAGGACAGCCACTGCCGGAGGGCGTCGCCGGAGACGACGAGGGTGCGGCCGGCCACCATCGCGTCGGCCTGCGGCGACTCGGTGGGGTACAGCTCCGGCTGGCCGGGCCTGGTCACGGCCTTGGGGCTGTCCGGCCGCACCGAGCGGTGGGCGGCCCGGCGCAGCCGGAGCGGGGCGGTGAGCGCCGAGGGGGGTTCGCCGCCGTGCTCCGGCGGGTCGAGCAGGTCGATGCTCACGAAGTCGGCGAGGGCGGGCACGCACACGTCCGCCAGCTCCTGGGCCGTCCGGGTGACGTCGAGGGTGCTGCCGATGCGTACGCTCGCCTCGTTGACGAGTTGGAGCCGCTCGCGGGCAAGGTGGTTCTCGGTGAAGTCGTGGGCGGCGAGACAGACGCCCCGCACCCGCCCCTCGGCATCGTTGACGGGGGCCAGCCGGACGAGCCAGGCGTGCGCCCGGTCCTCGCCGCCGGTCCGCATGTACGTCTGGACGTCCCGCGCGGTACCGGTGGTGAGGACCCGGAGCATCTCCAGTTCCAGTTGCACGCTCTCCGGCTTGCCGCCGATCTCGGGAAGCCGCAGCCCGCGGACCCGGTCCTCGGGGACTCCGATCACGTCGGCCATCGCGTCGTTGACCTGGCGCAGCCGCAGCTGTTCGTCGTAGACCGCGACGGCACAGGGCGACTGGGTCAGCGCGGCGGTCTCGAGGGGGTCCTCCGCGGCGGCCGGGGAGCCGCCCGTCAGCGGGGTCACGAGGAGCCAGCCGCCGGTGCCGCCTTGCCGGGGGCCGTCGCGGTGGGCGAGCAGCCACACGGTCAGGGCCCGGCCGTCGCGGTGGCGAAGGGTGAGCGTGCCGTCCCAGCGCGACCCGGCCGGCACCGGCGGTCGCCCGGCGTCGGCGTCGGCCAGCAGCCGGGCGGCGGGGCGGCCCACGACGTCGGCGGCGGTGTGGCCCAGCAGCCGCCGGGCACCTTCGTTCCACTCGACCAGCGTGCCGTCGGGGCCGATGACGGCGCGCGCCGTCCCGGCATCGTCGAACGGGTAGACCGGGCTCATCGGCGCCACTCCATCGCACGCACACACTCACGGTGAACAGCACGTCACTTGCGTTCCAGCCTATGGCCTGTCGTTTGGATCAGGTGGCAGACGGGTGCGGTGCCGTGTCGGTTTGGCTGAGCGGGGGTGCGGTGCGGGCGGCCGCCGCGAGGCGACGGGCGTCCTCGTGCGCGGGCGGGGCCGGGCGTGGGGGAGCCGGTGAGTGACGACATCCCTCGCCGCCGACGGCCGTTCGCCGCGCTCCGTGACCGCCGACGTCGTCGACGCCCGTGGCGTGGTGATGCCCGACGCCGAGTGCCTGGGCCTGACGGCCTCCGAGGTGTACGGCGGCTCCCTGGCCGGGCGGACAACCGGCCAGGGGCCGGGTCGGCGGCCCAACTAGGGCTCGCGCTCGGCGAGTTCCCTCTGTCGTCTGTGCGCGGTCAGGGTGTGGAGTTCGGCCTGGCCGAGCGGCCGGCGCACCTCGACGTACTCGCCGTGCGGCAGGCGCCTGATGACACCGGTCTCCCGGCCGTGCGCGACGAGTTCGCTGTCCCGGAGCTGGAGGCCGAGGCAGATACGGCGGGTGGCGACCGCGACGACGGCCGGGACGACGAAGACGCCGACCCGGACCAGCCAGGTCACGGTGTTGATCGACAGGTGGAGGCGGGTGGCCACGATGTCGTTCCCGCCGCCCGCCAGCAGGACCAGGTAGAGGCTGATCCAGGCCGCCCCGATCGCCGTGCGGCCGGGGCGGTTGCGGGGGCGGTCCAGCAGATGGTGTTCGCGCTTGTCACCCGTGAGCCACGCCTCCAGGAACGGGTACCCGCCGATGAGGACCAGCAGCAGCGGGAAGACCACGACCGGGATCAGCACGCCGAGCACCAGGGTGTGGCCCGCCACCGTGACCTCCCAGCCGGGCATCACCCGGACCAGTCCCTCCGCGAAGCCCAGGTACCAGTCCGGCTGGGCGCCCGTGGAGACCTGGTCGGCGCGGTAAGGGCCGTACAGCCAGACGGGGTTGACGCTCGCCACCGCCGCGAGCACGGTGAGGAGGCCGAAGACGAGGAAGAAGAAGCCGCCCGCCTTCGCCAGGTACACCGGCATGAACGGGGCGCCCACCACGTTGCGTTCGGTGCGGCCGGGACCCGCGACCTGGGTGTGTTTGTGGAACACCACCAGCAGGAGGTGCACCACGACCAGCGCGGCCATCACACCCGGGATCAGCAGGACGTGCAGCGCGTAGAAGCGGGAGACGATGTCGTGGCCCGGATACTCCCCGCCGAAGAGCCACATGGACAGGTACGTCCCCACCACCGGCACCGACAGCAGGGCCCCGTCGACGAACCGCAGGCCCGTCCCGGAGAGCAGATCGTCCGGCAGCGAGTAGCCGAGGAGGCCCTCGAACAGGCCGAGGAAGAGCAGGGTCCAGCCGAACAGCCAGTTCAGTTCGCGCGGTCTGCGGAACGAGCCGGTGAAGAAGTGCCGCATCATGTGCGCCAGCATCGCGGCGACGAAGACCAGCGCGGCCCAGTGGTGCAGTTGCCGGATCAGCAGGCCGCCGCGCACGTCGAAGCTCAGGTGCAGCGTCGAGGCGTACGCGTCGGACATCCGGATGCCGTTCAGCGGGACGTAACTGCCGTGGTACGTCACCTCGTTCATCGACGGATGGAAGAACAGGGTGAGGTAGACGCCGGTGAGGACCAGCACGACGAAGCTGTACAGACAGATCTCGCCGAGCAGGAACGACCAGTGGTCCGGGAAGACCTTGCGCAGGTACCGCTTCCCGAACGCGTGCAGCCCGAGCCGGCCGTCGAACCAGTCGGCGACGCGCTCGCCCCGTCCGGCCTTCTGTGCGTCCCTCACGCCAGTCCCTCCTCGTCCCGGTGCGCGTACGGTGGTTCACGTACGGCGCCGCACAGGCGGCGATGCGTCTCACCGCCGGCGTGCGCACTACTGCGAGGGGCGGCGGGGGGCCGGATGTGACAGCGCCCGGCCGCAATGTGACGTATATCTCAGGGAGTTGGGGGCAGCGGACGGCCGGCCGCCCGCTTGGTACCGTCTCCCGGTACTTGCCACCTGGGGTTATTTACGGGTAAGTACCCGCGCGGTACTGTGAAGGCATGCCAGCTCTCAACGTGGAGTTCAGCGATCGCGAGCTAGAGGATCTGCGGCAGATCGCCAAGGAGCGCGGTACGTCGATGAAGGCCCTCGTCCGCGCGGCGGCCGCCGCCGACATCGCCCGGCACCGGGCACTTCAGGAGGGTGCGGAGGCGTTCCGCCGCTTCTTCGCCACGCACGCCGACGAGTTCGCCGCCGCCTTTCCCGACGACGAACCGGGCAGCGGCGGCGAGGGGCGGGTCGCCTGACCCATGGCCCTCGCCCCGGTGCTCCACATCGACGTGCCCTGGCTGCTCCAGCGCCATGAGGAAGTCCTGCCCGACCAGCCCACGATCAACGACTTCTCGGCGCTGGTGGCGGCCGTGGCCCGGCACCGCGTCGATCCGCCGCGCCTCGGCGTCGACTCCGACCCGGCCTGGCGGGCCGCCGCCCTGCTGCACACGCTCGCCCTGCTCAAGCCGCTGCCCTCGGCCAACGCCCGCTTCGCCTGCGCCACGGCCGTGGCGTACATGTTCGTCAGCGACGCCGGCATCGACCCGCCGTACGGCGCGCTCGTCGACCTCGCCCGCGACCTGATCGCCGGCAAGACGGACGTGTACGGCGCGGCGGACCGGCTGCGCTCCTGGCGGATCTGAGCGCACCGCCGCCGTACCGAACCTTCCCGACGAGGCGGTCGCCGCGGGCGACAACCACCGGGCGGCCCGTCTCGCCGGCCGCCTGAGCGACTCGGCGACAGGGCCGTCCGCCCACCCCTGGGCCGTCGGCGGAGGGGCGGGCGGACCGGGGCCGGTGGCCGTACCGCGCGGGAGAGCCGCCTCGCCGCGCGGGGCCTCCGAGGAAGGGCCGGTTCCAGTGGACTACGGCACCTCGCGCCACGGCAGCGTGCGGGCCGCCCCGGCGTGTGCACGGGTTTCACACGGGGCGCACGCGATCCCGGACGCCCGGAACCGCGCCGGACCGGACGCGGTGACCTTCGTGTGCGGAGCAACAACCTTGCCCCGCAACGGCGTTGACCTCGCGGTGGGTTCGACGGTGACCAACTGGCCGGGGCCGCAGAGGTCGCAGAAGGCGTAGGGGGTGAGCGTGGCGCCCGGTGCTCGGCTGCGCGCGGCTCGGGCGGCACCTCGTCGCCCGCCCGCGCGGGCGCCGGAGGCCGTGGCGGAGTGTTTCAGGACTATTAACGAGGCCGGGAAAACAGGCCATCCGGCCGGGTTGAACGATCAAGAACCCCGTCGTTGCGGGGGCGAGGTCCGCGCGTTCCGTTACTTCGCGCCACTGATTCAATACGAAAGGTTACCGAAACCTGTGGGTCCGATGTGAGTTCCGGCGGCGGACTCGGCAGAGTGGCGCCCGCCGGTCCGGCACCGACCGAGCGGGACCCGGCACCCTCGAACCGAGCGGAAGGATGCACACAATGCGGAACACCGCGCGCTGGGCGGCGACCATGGGACTCACGGCCGCCGCCGTCTGCGGACCCCTGACCGGGTCCGCCCTCGCGACCCAGAGCACCCCCGCCGCGCTCTACGCACCGTCGGCCCTGGTGCTCACCGTGGGCCACGGACACGACGCCGCCACCGTCACCCCGGAACGGGCGGTGACCCTCACCTGTGCGCCCACGGCCTCCGGCACCCACCCGGCCGCGCCCCAGGCCTGTGCCGAACTACGCGCCGCCGGCGGTGACTTCGACGCCCTGCGGCCCGTGGACGGCGTGCTGTGCACCAAGCTCTACAACCCCGTCGTCGTCACCGTGGAAGGCGTCTGGCAGGGCAAGCGCGTCTCCTACGAGCGCGCCTTCGCCAACGCGTGCGTGAAGGACGTGTACGGAGGCAACGTCTTCTCCTTCTGAGGTCCCACCCCCGAAGACCGGGATCGCGCGGCCTCCGTGAGCATCAGGAAGGGCCCGTAGCTGGGGAGTGCGTGCCCCTGTCGCGGAGTAGCGCGGTCCCGCACCAGGGACCGGCCGGGCGGTGTGGGGTCGCCCGCCGGTCCCTGGCATCACCCCCGCTCCCCGGGCATCCCGGGGAGCGGGGGGAAACGTTTCAGCAGTCCCGAGGCCCGCAGCAGCCGGTGCAGGCGCGGCCCGTCGGACACGATCCGCAGCCGGCCGCCGCGCTCCCTGGCCCGTCTCTCGGCCCGGCAGAGCACCCGCAGCCCCGAACAGTCGAAGAACACGACGGAGCGCAGGTCGACCAGGACGTCGGGCTCCGGCCCCGCGGTCGCGGCGTCCAGATGCTCGACGAGGAGCCCGGCACTCGCCATGTCGATCTCGCCCGAGACCTCGACCACGGTGAACGGGGCACGTGCGTGGGTGCGGGCGTACGGATTGGCTTCCGGGGCGCGAGACCGTACGTCTGCGCACCCTCGTCCCCCGGTGACGACAGGGCGTCGTCACCGGCTTCCGGTCGGGGTCCTGTTCTCATCGGCCGCTCCACCTCGGCAGGAGGCGTATTCGATCTCGGTAGTTACCCGGCAAGGGCACCTGTCATCCCCGACACGCCGACCGCAAGATCTGGTTCACTCGACCCAGTGAATTCCCGCGAAAATGGTTGACTGAGCCGACGATCACGGCAAGGGGGAGGGGCCGCCGTCTCCCTGCGGACGGCGGCCCCTCGGGTACGAGCGGCTCTGCGGGACCGGTTCGAACCGGCCCCGGATCACATGTGGACGACCGGTGCGGCGTCCGCGGCCTGCTGCGGGACCCCGCGGCGGTAGAGCCCGAACGCGATCAGCGCGCCCGCGGCGAAGAAGCCCGCCGACCACCAGAACGCGGTGGTGTAACTCTCGATCGTGGCCCGTGCCTGGACCAGCTTGTTCGTGGCGTCCTTCCCGGCCAGGTAGTCGGTGGCGGCGCTCGCGGCCAGCGTGTTCAGCAGCGCCGTACCGATCGAACCGCCCACCTGCTGCATGGCGTTGACCGTCGCGGAGGCCACACCCGCGTCCTCGGCGGCCACTCCGCTCGTCGCCAGCTGCATGGCCGGCGGCATCACCATGCCCAGTCCCGCGCCGGTCACGATCAGCTGCGGCAGCACCGCGCTCAGGTAGTGCGAGCCGACCCCGAGGCCGCTCAGCCAGGCCATGCCGACCATGGCGATGGCGAAGCCCAGCGGAATGACCGTCTTCGGGCCGAGCCGGGGCACCAGGACCGTGGTGCCGAGCTGCGCCATGACCATCAGGGCGGCGATCATCGGCAGGAAGGCCACACCGGTCTTGGTGGGGCTGAAGCCGAGGTTCAGCTGGAGGTAGTAGGTGAGGAAGAGGAAGACACCGAACATGCCCGCGCCGGTGATCAGCACGGTGACGAACGAGGCGGCCCGGTCACGGTCGAGCAGGATGCGCAGCGGCAGCAGCGGGTGCGCGGAGCGCGTCTGCCACCAGGTGAAGCCGGCCAGCAGCAGCCCGCCCGCGATCAGGAAGCCCCAGGTCTGCGGCGAATTCCAGTCGTGGGTCTCGGCGTTGGAGAAGCCGTAGACGAGGGAGAAGAGGCCACCGGCGACCAGGACGGTGCCGGGCACGTCCAGCTTGGAGCCCGCGGCGTCGCGGTGGTTGCTGAGCAAAACCCAGCCGCCGGCGAACGCGACCACGGCGATGGCCACGTTGACGTACAGCGTCCAGCGCCAGTCGAAGGCGTCGGTCAGGACACCGCCGAGCAGCAGGCCCACCGCGCCGCCGGCACCGGCGATGGCGCCGTAGACGCTGAACGCCTTGGCGCGCTCGCGGGCGTCGGTGAAGGTGGTGTTGAGGAGGGAGAGCGCGGCGGGGGCGAGGAGCGCGCCCGCGACACCCTGTAGGGCGCGCGCGACGACCAGCATGTCG
This sequence comes from Streptomyces sp. NPDC005423, assembly GCF_040606415.1. NCBI lineage: Bacteria > Bacillati > Actinomycetota > Actinomycetes > Kitasatosporales > Streptomycetaceae > Streptomyces > Streptomyces sp. NPDC005423. The sequence goes on from NZ_JBEXET010000015.1 coordinate 135,875, forward strand.
AAGCTGGTGGCGGCGCCGCCGAGCGCCGAGGCGGCGGCGAAGCCGACGACACCGCCGAGGAAGGCGGTCTTGCGGCCGAAGAGGTCGGCGATCCGGCCGCCGAGCAGGAGCAGGGAGGCGAACGCGAGGGCGTAGGCGGTGACGATCCACTGCCGGTTGCCGTCGGAGAAGCCGAGGTCGGCCTGGGCCGAGGGCAGCGCTATGTTCACGATGGTGGCGTCGAGCACCACCATCAGCTGGGCGACGGCGACGATCGCGAGGATCCACCACCGCTTGGGGGAGGCCGCGGGCGCCGCCTCCGCGACGGCGTCCGCCGCGGTGCCGTCGGGCAGGGTTTTCTGGGACATGGGGGAACCACTCCAGGGAAGTCGTTCAGGCGTTACCAAAACGTAAACGAAACGGTTTCGTACACATCAAGACTAGAGCACTCCCAGCGAAACGGCAACGTTTCGCTGGGAGGGTGGGCGGCACCCGGTGAGCCCGCGCGCCGGACGCGACGCGGGTGCCTCACGGGTGGTGATCTCACGCATACCGGGACGGTGTCTGCCGGGCGGGAACCGTCCAGGTCACGCCAGCTGTCGCCGCACCAACTCGTGCAGGCGTCCGCGCGTGTCCGCCAACAGCTCGGCCGGTGGCCCCTGTTGGGCGGCCTTGCCGTAATCCATGACGATGACGCGGTCGGCGTCCAGCACCGTGGAGAGGCGGTGCGCGATCACGACACGCGTGGCGTCGAGGGCCTTGGTGCTCTCGATCACCGTGTGCTGGGTCGCGTTGTCCAGCGCGCTGGTCGCCTCGTCGAAGAAGGGGATGTGCGCCGGCGGATCAACGCCTGCGCGATCATGAGGCGTTGGCGCTGTCCGCCGGAGACGGCCCCGCCGGCGACGATCGTGTGCGGGCCCATCGGCATCCGCGCGATGTCCACCCCGCACTGCCTCCGTACGGCGGACGGGTCCAGGGCCGCGTCATCGCACGACAGCTCCGTGTGCCGGTCCGGGGGTCGACAACTGCCCCGCTCCACCCCCAAGTCTGGGATTGCGCGTCACCGATTCACCGTTTCGCAAAGGAAGTTGGCAAACGGAATTGAACGCGCCGCCCCGCCCGTGCGTACCAACGGACATCCAGGCGCCCCCATCAGCCGCCGTACGACGGCACAAGACCCCGGTCCCCAGGAGGTCGAGAAGTTTGAGTCACAAGCGAATTCCGAAGCGCAAGGCCGCGATAGCGGCGGGCGGTGTCGTGGCGCTCGGAGTAGCGGCGATCCTGCTGCCGAACGCCAACGCGTCGCAGGGCAACTCCGCGGGCAGCACCGCCCCGAAGACCTTCAAGGCGACGGACGCGTCAGATCTCGCCTCGCAGCTCGCCGGAGCGCTGGGCGACGCCTACGCCGGGTCCTACTACGACAGCGCCGCGCGGCAGCTCGTCGTCAACGTGGTCGCGGGCAGCGGCGACAACGTGGTCGCGAAGGCGGAGAAGGCCGGCGCCAAGGTGCGTCAGGTGCAGAACAGCACAGCCGAACTCACCGCCGCCGCAAAGGTGTTGAAGACGAAGGCGACCATCCCGGGCACGTCCTGGGCGGTCGACCCCAAGACCGACAGCATCCAGGTCACCGCGGACAGCACCGTGACCGGCGCCAAGTGGAACACCCTGACGTCGACGGTCAAGAGCCTCGGCACCGGCATGGCCGCCGTGCGGAAGACGTCCGGCGCCCTCAAGCCCCTGGTCGCGGGCGGCGACGCCATCTTCGCCCAGACCGACCAGGGCGGAGTCCGTTGCTCGCTCGGCTTCAACGTCACCGCCGGCGACGGCACTCCGGCCTTCCTGACCGCCGGGCACTGCGGGGTCGCGGCCAAGGAGTGGTCCGACTCCGAGACGGGCCAGCCGATCGCCACCGTCGACCAGGCCAACTTCCCCGGTGCCGGCGACTTCTCCCTGGTGAAGTACGACGACCCGGCCACACAGACCGCCAGCGAGGTCAATGTCGGCAACGGGCAGACCGTCCAGATCACCGGCGCCGTGGACGCCACGGTCGGCGAGACCGTCTTCCGGATGGGCAGCACCACCGGTCTGCACGACGGCCAGGTGACCGGGCTCGACGCCACGGTCAACTTCCAGAGTGAGACCGACCCCAACGGCGTCGACACCGTCACGGGTCTCATCCAGACGAACGTCTGCGCCGAGGCCGGCGACAGCGGCGGCTCGCTGTTCACCCAGGACGGCGGCGCGGTCGGTCTCACCTCGGGCGGCAGCGGCGACTGCACCAGCGGTGGCGAGACCTTCTTCGAGCCGGTCACCGGCGCGCTGACGGCCACCGGCGCCACCCTCGGCGACGGTGGCGCGGGCGCCGGCGCGACGGCCGACCCGTCCGCGACCGCGGCCGACCCGTCGGCCACGGCCGCCGATCCCTCCGCCACGGCCGCCGACCCCTCGGCCACCGCCGCCGACCCCACGGCCACAGCCGCTGACCCCTCCGCGACGGCCGGCGACCAGTCGGGCACGGGCGACCAGTCCGGTACCGGCGCCGACGACGGCTCCGCCCTCACCTCCAGCCGCTGATCCGGCGCCTTCATCGGCTCCGGCCGCTGAAGGCGGTGAAGGCGGTGGACAGGTCCGGCCCTCCGGCGGGAGGGCCGGACCTTCCCTGCGTCCGCCCGGCATCAACACCCTTACAGGCACGCAATATGACTGGACGTCAGCCGCACTCCCGCGTACGCAACAGCAGCAGAGCCACGTCGTCAAGACGTTCCCGCGCCGCCGCGCTCTCCCCCACGAGCAGGTCGGCCAGTTCCTCCAGCGGCAGGTCACCGGCGTCGGCGAGGCGCCGCCCCAGCTCGGCCAGGGCGTCCTCGATGTCGACGCCCGGCGACTCGATGAGCCCGTCGGTGTAGAGGGCCAGGACACAGCCCGGCGCCAGAGCGACCTCCGTGGTGGGGTAGGCGGCGCTCGCGTCGATGCCCAGCAGCGGACCCCCGGCCAGGTCGAGCACCCGCACCTCGCCGTCCGGGCGCCGCAGCAGAGGCGGCGGATGGCCGGCCCGCGCCAGCACGGCCCGGCCGCGCACCGGGTCCAGCCGCAGATACAGACAGCTCGCGAACAGCTCGGCCCCGAGGTCGATCAGCAGCCGGTTGGTGCTGCGCATCACCTTCGCCGGGCCCTGGCCCACGGTGGTGTACGCGCGGACGGCGGTACGGACCTGCCCCATCAGCGCCGCCGCGGGCACGTTGTGCCCCTGCACGTCCCCGATCACGGCCGCCGCCACACCCTGGGCGGGCACCAGGTCGTAGAAGTCGCCGCCGATCTCCATGCCCTGGGTGGCGGGCAGATAGCGGGCGGCTGCCTCGATGCCCGGCAGCGGCGGCAGCGAGTGCGGCAGCAGGGCCGCCTGAAGTCCGTGCGCGAGCCGGTGCTTGGCGTCGTAGAGGAGGGCGCGTTCCAGAGCCTGGGCGATCAGGCCGCCGAGGCTGGTCAGGACGGCCCGTTCGTCGGCGGGGAAGGAACGCGGTTCGGTGTAGGCCAGTACGCAGGTGCCCACCGGCCGGCCGGAGGCGATCAGCGGGAGATAGGCCCAGGCCTCGAAGCCGTCGGAGGTCGTGGGCCGGTCCGGCCAGCTGCGTTCCAACTCCTCCTGTGAACCGAAGAAGGCGGGCACTCCGCTGTTCAGGGCGCGTGTCCCCGGCGTCGGCGAGGCCAGCAGCATGCCGTCGAAGCGCTCCACGATGCGCGGGTCCGGGTAGCCGCGGTGGCCCAGCACGTGCAGCCGGCCGGCCCGCGAGCCGAGCACCACCAGCGCTCGGCCGCCGACCGCGGGGACGATCTCGTCCGCGACCAACTGCACCACGTCCTGCACCCCGACCGCCTCGGTCAACGCGGCGGCCAGGCTGAGCAGTCGGGAGATGGTGACCAGCCGCGAGGGTCCCTCGCCGGGTCGCGGGGCGGTGCGTTGCAGTTCCGACACCGCGCGGGCCCGGCTGATCCGCACGCTCAGACCGGTCGTGTCCGGGTACAGCCGGAACGACAGCCAGTCGCCCGGTGGTCGCAGCGCCACGAACGAGGTGACGTCCTGGCTCAGCAGCGCCGCCCGGTAACGGTCCTCGTACACCGGGTTGGTGAGCCAGGGCAGCGTCAACCACAGCCGCGTGCCGCGCAGTTCGCGGGCCGGAACGCCGAGCAGCTTCGCGGCCGCCGCGTTCACGAACCGGACCCGGCCGTGCGGATCGAGCGAACACAGCCCGTACGGCAGCCGGGCGACCATCCGGGCCGCCTCGACGGTGCCCAGCGTGGCGGCCACGCTGGACGCCGGACCGGTGCCGAGCAGATCGGGTTCCGCCCGCACCGGGCGGCTCTCCCGGCCGGCCCGCTCCAGCCGCAGCGCGAGCCGGTCGCAGGCCGTGGTCAGCTGTTCCCGGTCACGGTCGGAGAGGTCCGGGGAGTGCGTACCGGGCCAGGTGACGAAGACCGCCCCGTACGCGGTGGACGCGGTCGCCACCGGCACCGCGGCCAGCGCGAAGGGGTAGGGCAGCACCACGAAGACGCGCGGATAGTGGCGGGCCATGTCCTCCTCGCCGTCCACCCAGACCAGCCGCCGCTCGCGCACCGCCTCCGCGACCGGCACCGGCGCGTTCAGCCCCACCCGCTCCCACGGCGCCACGAACGCCCGGGGCAGCCCCGCCATCACCGCCATCTCCAGCACCGGCTCGTCGGGCCTCAGCAGATACACGGCGCCGGAGTGCGCGGTGACGTCGTCCATCATCCCGGCCAGGCTCAGCGACAGCATCCGCCGTCCGGACGGCTGCCCGTCGGACACGCCGACCACCTCCCTCGCCCGCCCCGGCGGCCGTCGATGCCACGGCACGACGGGTGCGGGGGGATCCGTCGCGGGTCCCCGGATCAAGGCTCCCCCCTGGCGCCCGGACGCGCACGGCGAGCGGTGGCTCCCCCGGGCGGTGAACCGCCGCCGTCTACCCCGTGCGCCCCGTGACATGCCCCCCGACTGGAAGCGCGCCACGCGTACGAGCGCCGCACGCGTGCGCCCCCGCGCACCCTGTTGGCCGGAACTCCCGCCCCGGACTCCGGTCGCGGTCGCGAACAATGGGCACGCGTTGAACACACCGTGGAACCGGCGCACAGCGAGCGGAGAGAAGGGACGGCAGTTGATCCGGCTACTTCTGGTGCACGACGCGTGTCTGGAACGATCGGCTCTGGCGGAGTGGCTGCGCAGGGACCCCGATCTCCGGGTCTACGACAGCCCATGGCGCTCCGCGGCCGTACACGTCCGGTCCGTGCGGCCGGACGTCTGCGCGGCGGACCTGGACTGTGCGGACGCGTCCGGCATCCCGCCGCTCGGCGACCTCTCTCCGCGGGGCCTCGGCGCGCCGCCCCCGAGACTCCTGGTGCTGACCACCGCACACCGGCCCGGCCTGCTGAAACAGGCGGCCGACGCGGGCACGCTCGGCTATGTCGACAAGGCGAGTCCACCGGACCGGCTGGTGCGCGGAATCCGGCGCGTCGCGGAGGGGAAACGTTTCGTCGACGACTCGCTCGGCTTCGGATTCCTGAAGGCCGCCGAGATGCCGCTGACCCGACGGGAGCTGAGCGTGTTATCCCTGGCCGCCGAGGGCGCCTCCATCGCGGAGATCGCCGGGAGCCTGCACCTGTCCCACGGGACGGTGCGCAACTACATGGCGGCCATCACCCGCAAGACCGGGGCCCGCAACCGCATCGACGCGATCCGTATCTCGCAGGGCGAGGGCTGGCTCTGACACCCAGCTGCCAACCAGGTCCCGGTAGAGCGGGGAGCGCCGCAGCAGGTCGTCGTGGGTGCCGAGGGCGGTCCCGGGCCCGTCCAGGACCAGCACCCGCCCGGCCCGGCGCGCCGAACTGATCCGGTGCGCGACGACGAGGAGCGTTCCCCCCGGCCGCGCGGCGAAGGCCCGCTCCGCCCGCTCCTCCGCCTCCGGGTCCAGATGACACGTCGCCTCGTCGAGCAGGACGAGCGGGGCCCGCGACAGATAGGCCCGGGTCAGCGCGATCAGCTGCCGCTCGCCGGCGGAGAGCGCGGCCGGGTCCACCGCCGCCCCGGGCCCGCCCCACGCGTCGAGCAGCGGCCCGAGCCCGACCGCGCCGGCCGCCGCCAGCAGCTCCGGCTCGGGCACGGGATCCGGCCGCAGATGGCCGAGGTTCTCGGCGAGCGTCCCGCCGAACACGTACGCCTCCTGCGGTATCAGCACCCGCCGCGCGACGGCCGCCGGCCCGGCCGCCGGCCGCCCCTGCACCCGGACCGTCCCGCTCCCGGGCGTGAGCAGCCCGGCGGCCAGCGCGGTGAGCGTGGACTTCCCGATGCCGCTCGGGCCCACGACGGCCAGATGGGAGCCGGTGGGCAGTACGAGGTCGAGATCCCTGAGGACGGGTTCGCTCGCGGGACCGTAGGCGAAGGTGACGGCGGTGAGCGCGAGGGCCGGCGCCGGGGCGGCCCCGGTGGTGGTGGACGGGGCGGGCAACTTGCCTGCTACGTAAGCGTGTTGGCCGCCCGGGTCGGGGTGCTCCGAGGCGCGGGACGGGGCGGCCGGTGGCGGTGCCAGGCGGCGCAGGACCACCGTCAGTCTGGCGCCGCTCGTGCCCAGGCCGTGGACCAGGTTCTGGAGCGCGGGCAGCAGGGCCTGGGTGACGTAGGCGAGGGCACCGGCCAGCGCGCCCGGGGTGACACCCTGGGCGAGGAGCCAGGGGGCGCCGGTGAGCAGCAACAGGATCGGGAGCTGGCCGCCGATCGCGAGGGCGGCCACCCGCGGGATGCCCCACCGGGCCAGGGAACGGGCGGCCCGCCGCTCCGCGTCGACGAGGTGTCCGGTGGTGGCGGAGACCTGCCGTTCCGCACCGGCCGCCGTGATGTCCCGCAACCCCGGGCAGACGGCGCCCAGTTCGGCGGCGAGCGCCTCGTCGGCGACCAGGAACGCCTCCTGCCGGCGGGCCAGCGGGCGCAGGGTCGCCAGGAAGAGGCAGACACCGGCGAGGAGGGGCGGCGCCACGAAGAGCAGGAGCGGCGGGGCGAGCGAGAGGAGCCCGGCGAGTGCGCCCACGGCCGTGAACAGGAACGAACGGGAGACCATCACCAGTCCGGCGAAGGTGTCCCGGGCGATCTCCACCTGCTGGGTGAGCCGGGACAGCGCCCCGGGGTCGGCCTCCCGCACCCCGCGCTCCACCACCCGCTCGACCAGCCGGTCCCGGAGCGGTTCGACCAGCGCGGCGACACCGCCGTAGACCCGCCCGGTGCCGTAGGCGCCGACGAGGACGGCGAGGGCCGCGATGCCGAGCCAGCCGAGGCCGGTGGCGGTGCGGCCGGCCAGGAAGCCGGCGTCCAGGGAGCGGGCCAGGCCGTAGCCGACCAGGAAGGTCTGGCCCGTCTCCAGTACCGACCAGGCGGCGAGCGCGGCCGGCACCCGCCAGCGGGCCCGCAGAAAGCGCCGACCGCTCCGCCACAGCCCCTCCGTCATCGGCACGCCGACTCCTCCTCGTCGCCGAACACCGCGCGGTATCCGGCCAGTTGCCACAGTTCGCGGTGCCGGCCCACCGCCCGGACCCGGCCGCCGTCCAGCCAGGCGACCGTGTCGGCGCGGGCGGCCGTGGCGGCGCGGTGGGCGATCAGGATCCGGGTGCCGTGTGAGGCGTCGCCCAACAGGGCCTCGGTGATGTGGTGTTCGGTCACCGTGTCCAGGCTGGAGAGCGCGTCGTCGAGGATCAGCAGCCTGCCGCCGTGTGCGAACGCCCTTGCCAGGCCCAGGCGTTGGGCCTCACCACCGGAGTGCGGCGCCTCGGCGCAGCGGGTGGCGTAGCCGGCCGGGAGGCGGCCGACGAAGTCGTCCGCCCGGGCGGTGCGCGCGGCGGCCCGGATCCGGGCCGGTGAGGGGGCGGCGAGTCCGAAGCCGATGGTGTCCTCGATCGTCGTGCCGAGGAGCGCCGGGCGGTCGAAGGCGTAGCCGATCGCGCGCCGCAGTTCGTCGTGGGAGAGCGTGGGCAGGGGTGTCCCGTCGAGCAGGACCTCTCCGGCGTCCGGGTCGGCGAGCCGGCCCGCCACCGCCGCCAGCAGCGACTTGCCGGTACCGGAGCGGCCGACGACGGCGAGGGTCGTGCCGCCGGGAACCACCAGGTCGACCCCGTCCAGTACGGTCCGTTCGCCGAACCGGGCGGTCACGCCCCGCAGTTCGAGCCGGCCGCGGCCGTCGGGCGGCAGCCGGCGGTCGCCGTGGGCGGGGGCCGGCCGGGCGAGCACCTCGGCCAGCCGGCCGGTCGCCGCGCGGGCCCGGGAGAGCCCGGCCAGCTGGCCGACCAGCACGCCGACACCGGTCGCCAGGACCGCGTACCGGGACGCGGCGACCATCTCGCCGACCGACAGCCGGTGCCGGGTCAGCAGCAGGCCGGCCACGGCCACGACCGCCAGTTGCAGCAGCGGCGCCACGGCCGTCGCCTGGGCCGCGGCCCGCCCCTGCACCCGCCACATGCGGTGACCGGCCCGGGACAGCTCGGGCAGCGGACGCAGGATCCGTGCCGTCTCGCGGGACTCCGTGCCCGCGGCGCGGATCGTGCGGGAGCCGCCGATCGCCTCCGCGAGCGCCGCCGCGATCCGCCCCTGCACCCGCTGGTAGTGGGTCACGCACTCGGAGGTGTCCCGGGCCAGCGTCCGCAGCAGGAAGGTGAGGACGGGAGCGCCGGCCAGGAACACGGCGGCGAGCCAGGGATCGATCAGGCCGAGCGCCACCACACCCCCGACCGGACCGGCGAGCGCGGCGAGGAGCGCGGCCAGCGCGCCGGGCGCCGTCCCGGCCTGCGCCGCGTTGCCGACCAGCCGCGCCACCAGCTCCCCGGGTCCGAACCGGGCGGCGGCGCGCGGGCCGAGGGCCAGTACATGTCCGGTCAGCCGCTCGCGCAGCCACGCCGTGGACCGGGCGGTGACGGTGCCGCCCAGCACCGTCGCGCAGGCGTCCAGCACGGCGGTCAGCAGCACCAGGCCGGCACACGCTGCCACCCAGCGGGTCGCGGGGGCGTGGGCGAGCAGCAGGTCGAGGGCCCGGCCCAGTACGGCGGGGAGCAGCAGCGCGGCGCCCGTGGCGGCCGTGCTCACCGCGCTCAGGGCCGCGCATCCCGCCCGGCTGTCCCGGAGGGCCGCCCGCAGCAGTGGGACGGTCCCGTCGGCCGCCGTGTCGTCGTCGGTACAGGTCGTCACAGGGCGGCCCCTCGGAGGCACGGGTCGGAAGCGGGTGGGCGCGGGTCGGGAACGGGGAGACCCCGGCCGGTCCCTCCCTCGCGGGAGCGGACCGTCCGGGGCCTCGGACTCACCGCTCGGTCAGAGACAGAGCAGCACGCTCGCCGCGCTGACGCAGGAGAGCAGGCTGACGGTGCTCGCGCCGCCGCCGCCGTTGGTGTGGGAGTCGGACTCCATCGTCTGCAGGTCCAGAAGTGCCATGTCAGTTCCTTTCGTTGTGGGGACGGGGTGGTGTCACGACTCCGTCAGAGTGCGGAGCCGCGTGGTGTGGGCCGCTTCGGGAGCGGCGGGAGGAAGGGCAGTGAGGCGGGGGTACCGGTGTCGTCCAGGGCCGCGCCGAGCGCGAGCAGACAGCCGGCCGTGCCGGTCCCCAGGTCCATGGAGAGCCGCATCATCTGGTTCCCGGGGAAGGCCAGTTGGCCCTCGTACGACATCGCGAACCAGCCCAGGCCGGCGATCTGTTCGGCGAGCCTGCGGGGGTCGGCGCCCGGTACGGTCGTCCGCGCCAGGTGCAGGATCATGCCGGCGCGGCCCTGGAAGAGGCCGGGCTGGGCGTAGAAGCGTGAGGTGGCCGCGGCGTGGATGCCGGTCCGGGCCCGCTCGAACGCGCCGGTGCCGTCCTCGGCGTGCGCCAGGTAGTCGTCGAGGACCATGCCGATCCCCACGCTGCCGTCGCCGAGGTACGGCAGCGTCCGCCAGCCCTCGTCGACCTCCAGACCGCCGCCGCGCTGCAGGACACAGCACTCCAGGTCCCGGCCGAGCGCCCCGGCCGCCGCGTCCAGCAGCCGCCGGTCGCCGGTCCACTCGTACTGCCGCAGCAGGAACAGCGCGGGTCCGCTCGCGCCCCGCAGCAGCCCGGCGCGGCGCCGGGGCGTGTCGGCGGGGGGCTCCGCCAGCCGCCGTACCAGGATGTCCGCGGCCTCCGCGGCCCGGTCGCGCAGCTCCGACTCGCCGGTGTCGTAGGCGAGTTGGCCGAGGACCAGGCCGAGTCCGGCCAGCCCGCCGTGCAGGTCGGAGGAGAGGTTCTGCCAGCGTTCCTTGAGGATGCCCGCCATGAGGTCCAGGGCGCGCTCGCGGTGGCCGAGCCGGTCCAGGACGTGGGCTACGCCCGCGAGACCGTCGTAGAGGCCGAGCGGGGTGCCGACCGGCGGCGGGGCCGTGTGGTCGAGGAGCCAGCGTTCGCCCTCCTCGTGGCGCCCGGCGCCGGTCGTGTCCAGTGCGTACAGCACTCCGGCGGCGCCGTGCGCGAGGCCGAGACCGCCGCCGTCGGAGAACTGGACGATGTCCCCGGGGAAGAGCCGGTCGGCCCGCTCGGGGGTCGCCGAGGCGAGGATGGCCTTCACCATCGAGTCACGGCTGTGCGGCCACTCCCGGGGTTCGACGAACGCGGTCGAGCCGCGGACCGGGGCGGCGGCGGTTGTCCCGGCGGAGCAGTCCCGGGTGATCTCCGCGACCGCCTCGTCGAGGAACTCCCGTGGCACGGAAGGGAATTGTTGGGCGATCACCTCGGCCAGATGGGCCGCCTTGCCGCGGTCGACGACGAACAGCGTGGTCACGGGCAGGAAGAGGGCCAGCCGCAGACAGGCCAGCGCGTACCGGTCGACATCGGCGCCCCTGCGGTCCGGCGGGGCGAAGAAGCCGGGGTGGGCGACGACCTGACGGCCGTTCTCCTCGGCCGGCGCCGCCGCCTCGAAGTCGATCAGGAACACCGACTCCTCGTCCGGCGCCACGATGATGTTGAAGATGTGCAGGTCGTTGAAGACGATCCCGCGCGCGTGCACCGCCTCCACCGCCTTCTCCACCTCCCGGTGGATGCGCAGCGCCCACGCCGTGTAGGCGGCGACCGCGTCCGGGTCGGGGTCCGGGGTGAGCAGCGGGTGCCGTTCCGCGAAGAAGGCGTTGAGCGGCCGTCCCTCGACGAAGTCCATGACCAGGAACCGGTGTTCACCCAGCTGGAACCAGTCCCGTACCTCGGGTACGACGCCGCTCCCGGCGACCCGCTCCAGGGCCTGCCGCTCCCGCTCCAGCCGGGCGATCGCGTCGGCGCCGTCCGAGGCCAGCCCCGCGTGCGGGCGCCCCTCCTTCAGCACCACCTTGCGTCCGTCACGGGTGTCGGTGCCCGCGTAGACCCCGCCGCCGTTGGAGAAGTGCAGCGCCTTCTCGATGCGGTACGGCAGTTCGCCCACCGTCGTGGTGTTGCGGGCCGCGAGGTGCGGCTCCAGGAAGTCCGGCAGCGTGACCCACTCCGGGACCTGGAAGGACGGCGCCCGCCGGTCCGGCACCGGCCGCCCCGCGCCGTCCCGCACCGCGGGCACCAGCGAGCCCCGCTCGTCGACCACGAAGGTCCGCGCGAAGGCGCCGTAGCGGACGTAGAGGGGACCGTCGTACCAGCGCAGGTCGGTCAGGATGTACGGCCCCTCGAAGCCCTTCAGGAGGCTGCCCAACTCGCTGAGTACGACGTGCAGTTGGTTCTCGTCGGCCGGGTAGAGGGTGACGAACTTGCCGCTGGTGTCGCGGCCCGCGTACTTGGTGTTGCGCAGGTGCAGCAGGTGCGGGCCGGGCACGAACTTGAACGGGATGCGGCGCGGCACGCAGTAGTCCCACACGATCGCCGCGATCCGGTCCGCGTTCGCCCGGGTGGCCGAGGAGTGGATCTTCCACCCCTGGGCCGGCCCCGGCAGCGCCGTGCCGTCCGCGGCGAGCGGTGTCAGGGTCAGCCAGTCGCCGATCCGGGTCGCGTCCCAGCCGTCCGGAACCTCGCGGCGCGCGGTGTCGAACAGCGGCGCGGCCTCCGGACCGCCCGCGGAGAGACGGTCCGGTGTCTCGTAGAAGTGCCGGTCGGCGAGTGCGTACACCTCGTACCGCTTGTCCATGCGTCCCCCTCAGTGGCTCGACTCCGACCCTTCCAGCCGGCCGGTGGCCCAGACAGTCACGCGTGTCACGAGACCACCGTGCGGAACGCACGGGTGGGGACATGTCCGGCGCGTCCCGGGCAGGCCGGACCATCCGGGCCCCGCCCGCACGGAACCGTCCCAGGGGCTGCGCGGGCGTGCCATACGCGCTGTAATGACGGACGTGGCCAGTGAGGGCGTTGCGGGACGCGGAGGCGCTGCGCCGCGAGCCGAACTCGCCCTGAAGACACTCGCGGCCGACCTCGACGCGCGCGAACGGCTGCGCCGCGTGCTGGAACACGCGCTGGTCTTCGCGGGCGCCGCCTTCGCGGGCGTCTACCGGCCGGGCGACAACGCCGACGTGCTCTGCCTGATCGAGTCGGCGGGCGTGCCACGGACGCTGTACGGGCTCCGGGACAGCTATCCCGCCGCCGGCGGTTCCCCGGTCGCCGACGCCCAGCGCACCGGGCGGGCGGTCTGGCTCGGCCCCGCGGAACTCGCCGGCAGCGCCGACTCCCGGCGGATGCCCACCAGGGACTTCCACCTGGCCGCCCTGCCCGTACCGGGGCGGGGAGCGGGCGGCTCCCTGCTGGTCGTGAGCGAGCGGCCCGGCGGTTTCGGCACCGGGGACCGAGCCTGTCTCGCGCTGGTCGCCGAGGCGGTCGCCTTTCCCGTGCCGGCCGAGGCGCCGGAGGGCGGGGAGCTCCCCTCGGGCGCGTTCAGCCTCGCCATGGACAGCGGGCGGGTCGAGGCCGGCGACGACGTCCTGGAACTCTTCGGACTGCGGCCCGGCACCTTCGACGGCAAGGTCGAGACCCTCCTCGGCCTGACCGTCCCGGACGACCTGCCCTCCCTGATGTCGGTGGTCGAGGCCGACCACATGTCGATCGGCGACCGCGAACTGGAGTTCCGGGTCCTGCGGCCGTCGGGGGCGCCCCGGTGGCTCCGGCTGCGCGGCCGGCTGCTGCCCGGCGGCGACGGCCGGCCCGCCCGGCTCGTCGGCACGGTCGGCGACGCCTCCACCCTGCGCTCCGGGGTCAACGACGTGGCCCGCGTCCAGCGGCTCGCCGCCGCCCTGGCGATGGCGGGCACCGTACGGGACGTCAGCCAGGCCGTCGTCTCCGCGCTGCGCGAACCGCTGCGGGCCGACCGGATCGCGCTAGCCGGACTGGAGGGCGAACGGCTCGTCGTCACCGTCCTCGACCCGCCCGCCCCCGAGGCCTGGCCCGAACTGTGGCGCCAGGAGTGGCGCGCCGAATGGCCCGACGCGCCCGTCCGCGCGATGCCCACCCTCGCCGCCGCCCTGCGCGACGGCCGGGCCGCGATCTGGCCCGCCGGAACGGCCCTCGAACCCGCGCTCGCGGAGGTCGGGCCCGGCGGCCTCGCCGTACTGCCGCTGAGCGCGGGCGGCCGGACGGCGGGCGCCTGCCTGATCGGCTGGGACACCCCGCACGACTTCGGACCCGACGAGCGCGCCCTGCTCACCGCCTCAGCGAACCTCGCCGGACAGGCCCTCACCCGCGCCCACGCCTTCGACGCCGAACACGAGCTCATCGGCATGCTCCAGCGCACCCTGCTGCCCCGCCGGCTGCCCCGGCTGCCCGGCGGGGTCGCCGTCGCCCGCTATCTGCCGACCACCTCGGCCCTGGAGCTCGGCGGCGACTGGTACGACGTCATCCCGCTGCCCGACAACCACGTCGCCCTCGTCATCGGCGACGTCCAGGGCCACAACGCCGGCGCCGCCACCCTCATGGGCCAGATGCGCACCGCCCTGCGCGCCTACGCCGTCGAGGGCCACCCCCCGGACGTGGTCGTCTCGCACGCCAACCGGCTCCTCATGGACCTGGAGTCCGACCTCTTCGCCACCTGCTGCTACGTCGACGTCGACATGGAGGAGGGTTCCGCCTGGTACGTCCGGGCCGGCCATCCGCCACCGGTGCTGCGTCACCCGGACGGCCGAACGGAGGTCCTGTGGGCGGAGGGCGGGCCGCCGCTCGGTGTCGTGCTGCGGGCCGACTTCCCGATGAGCCCGATCCGGCTGCAGCCCGGCGCGGTGCTCGCGCTGACCACGGACGGCCTGGTGGAGACGCGGGACGCCGACATCGACGAGGGCATGGACCGCCTCGCCCGCGGCCTGTCCGCCGCCGACTCCGCCCACCTGGGACACGTCGTCGACGCCCTGCTCGCGGGTGCCGGCCGCGACGACGACATCGCCCTGCTCCTGCTGCGCTACGACGGCCTGGCGACCCGCCCGCTGCGGGAGAGCTGGACGGTGTGGCGGGTCCCCGAGGCGGCCCGGCACGCCCGCCGCTTCACCCGGCGCACCCTGCGCGCCTGGGGCGTCACCGAGGAGACCGACAGCGTCCTGCTCGTCGTCTCCGAACTCGTCACCAACGCCCTGGTGCACACCGTCGGCCAGGTCCGGCTCGACCTGACCCTCGTCCACCGCAGGTTCCGGGTCGCCGTCGCCGACAGTTCGCCGCGCACCCCGGCCAAGCCGACCAGTATCGGCTGGGAGGCCACCGGCGGCCGGGGGATCCTCCTGGTGGAGGCCGTCTCCGCGGCGTGGGGCACCGTTCCGGTGAGCGGCGGCAAGCAGGTGTGGGCCGAACTCGACCTCGACGGGTGAGAAGAGGGTGTGAACCGCCACTCGGGTGTGGAGCGGGAGGCGTCACGGCAGGTCGGAGTGGGCACGTCCATCCGCCGTGGTTGGGTCCGTGGCTATGGCACACACCTTCGGGGAACTCGTCGAGAAGCAGCGCGCCGCCGACCAGGCGCAGACCCGGGTCCGCGAGATGCGCGAAGCCCTCGGCGCCCCCGCGCACGAAGCCTGGACCGATACCCAGACCGACACCTACGAGACCGCCTGGCGGGCCTGGCGCGACCTCGCGAGAGACCTCCAGGCGACGGCCGAGGAGTACGCCAAGGAGCAGGGCCTCACCCGGACGGACGTGGAGGCGGAAGTACGCCGGGTGGCGGACGGAGACCCCGGGCCGGAAGGCGGTTAAGCCACGCCATGCCCGTTCTTTTCATCGGCCAGTCGTAATAAACGCTTAAGAGCAGAAACGATGAGCAACCATCGATGACGCTAAGGTGAAGCGATGAAGGCTCTCGTTCTCTCCGGCGGCACCGGGTCCCGCCTGCGGCCGATCACCCACACGTCCGCCAAACAACTGGTCCCGGTCGCCAACAAGGCGGTCCTCTTCTACGGACTCGAATCACTGGCCGACGCCGGTATCACCGAGGTCGGGATGATCGTCGGTGACACGGCCGCGGAGATCGAGGAGGCGGTGGGCGACGGTTCCAAGTTCGGTCTGCGGATCACCTACATCCCGCAGGACCGGCCGCTCGGACTCGCCCACGCCGTCCTCATCGCCCGGGAGTACCTCGGCGACGACGACTTCGTCATGTATCTCGGCGACAACTTCATCGTCGGCGGCATCACCGGCCTCGTCGAGGGATTCCGCGAGAGCCGGCCGGACGCGCAGATCCTCCTCACCCACGTGCCCGACCCCCGCTCCTTCGGCGTCGCCGAACTCGACCCCTCCGGCCAGGTCGTCGGCCTGGAGGAGAAGCCCGAGCACCCCAAGAGCGACCTCGCCCTCGTCGGCGTCTACCTGTTCACCCCGGCGATCCACGACGCGGTCCGGGTGATCAAGCCGTCCTGGCGCGGCGAACTGGAGATCACCCACGCCATCCAGCAGCTGATCGACGACGGCGCCGACGTGCGCTCCACCGTCATCCACGGCTACTGGAAGGACACCGGCAACGTCGTCGACATGCTGGAGGTCAACCGGACCGTCCTGGAAGGCATGGACCGGCGGATCGACGGCACCGTCGACGAGGCGTCCGAGACCATCGGGCGCGTGGTGATCGAGGAGGGCGCGCGGATAACGAACTCGCGCATCGTCGGCCCGGTCGTCATCGGTGCCGGAACCGTGGTGAGCGACTCCTACGTGGGCCCGTTCACCTCGGTCGCGGAGAACTGCCGGATCAGCGACAGTGAACTGGAGTTCTCCATCGTGCTGCGGGACTCGTCCATCGACGGGGTGGGCCGGATCGAGTCCTCGCTGATCGGCAGGCACGTCGAAGTGACCCCCGCCCCGGGGGTACCCAGCGCCCACCGACTCGTTCTCGGAGACCACAGCAAGGTGCAGATCCGTTCATGAATCTCCTCGTCACCGGCGCCGCCGGATTCATCGGTTCCACGTACGTCCGCATGCTCCTCGCCTCCGAAGCGCCGGACGCCCCGCGCATCACGGTGCTGGACAAGCTCACCTACGCCGGCACCCTCGACAACCTCGAACTCGGCCATCCCCGGCTGGAGTTCGTGCAGGGCGACATCTGTGACGCCGAACTGGTCGACAAGCTGATGGCCGGCGCGGACCAGGTCGTGCACTTCGCGGCCGAGTCCCACGTGGACCGCTCGATCAACGGCGCCGCCGACTTCGTCCGCACCAACGTGGTGGGCACCCAGACCCTGCTCGACGCGGCCCTGCGCTACCGCGTGCCGTTCGTGCACATCTCCACGGACGAGGTGTACGGCTCCATCGAGTCCGGCTCCTGGCCCGAGGAGCACCCGCTGGCGCCCAACTCGCCCTACTCCGCGTCGAAGGCCTCCTCCGACCTGCTGGCCCTGGCCTACCACCGCACCCACGGCCTGGACGTCCGCGTCACCCGCTGCTCCAACAACTACGGCCCGCACCAGTTCCCCGAGAAGGTCATCCCGCTCTTCGTCAGCAACCTCCTCGACGGCCGGAAGGTCCCGCTCTACGGCGAGGGCCTCAACGTCCGCGACTGGCTGCACGTCGAGGACCACTGCCAGGGCATCGAACTCGTCCGCACCGGGGGCCGCCCCGGCGAGGTCTACAACATCGGCGGCGGCACCGAACTCAGCAACAGGGAACTCACCGGTCTGCTCCTGGAAGCCTGCGGCGCGGGCTGGGACCGGGTCGAGCACGTCGAGGACCGCAAGGGCCACGACCTGCGCTACTCGGTCGACTGGAGCAAGATCCGCGACGAACTGGGCTACACACCGCGGCACGACTTCACCACCGGTCTCGCCGACACCGTCGCCTGGTACCGGGAGAACAGGGCCTGGTGGGAGCCGCTCAAGGCCCGGACGGAGCGCGCCTGATGAGGTGGCTGGTCACCGGCGCCGGCGGCATGCTCGGCCAGGACATGCTGGCGGAACTGGCCCGGCGCGGTGCGCCGGCCACCGGCCTCGACCGGACCGCGCTCGACATCACCCGGCCCGAGGGCGTGCGAGCCGCGGTCGAGGAGCACCGGCCCGACGTGGTGGTCAACTGCGCCGCGTACACGGCCGTCGACGACGCCGAGACCGACGAGGCACGCGCGCTCGCGATCAACGGCGAGGGGCCCCGGCACCTCGCCCGCGCCTGCGCCGACCACGGCGCGCGCCTCATCCACGTCTCCACCGACTACGTCTTCGACGGCGAGGCCCGCTCCGCGCCGTACCCCGAGGACCACCCCACCGCACCGCGCACCGCGTACGGCCGGACCAAGCTGGCGGGGGAGCGGGCGGTCCTGGCCGAACTGCCCGGCGCGAGCGCGGTGGTGCGCACGGCCTGGCTCTACGGAGCCCACGGCGGCAACTTCGTCCGCACGATGATCGACCTGGAAGCACGGCGCGACACGCTCGACGTCGTCGACGACCAGCGGGGCCAGCCCACCTGGACCGCGAAGGTGGCCGAACAGATCGCGTTTCTCGGCGCAAAGCTCTGCGCGGAGGAGGGTGCGCACGGTATCTTCCACGCCACCAGTTCCGGTGAGGCGACCTGGTTCGAGCTGGCCCGTGAGGTGTTCCGGCTCGTCGGCGCCGATCCGGAGCGGGTGCGTCCCACCACCAGCGAGGCGTTCGTGAGGCCGGCACCGCGCCCCGCGTACAGCGTCCTCGGACATGACAGGTGGAAGGAAGCGGGACTGCAACCGCTGCGGGACTGGCGGGAAGTGTTGACAGAGGCTTTCCCGTCCCTGGTGTAACCGTCGTCGAGGGAGATTTTCGAGCATGTCGATCCAGTCGGTCGTGAAGAGGATCGTCAAACCGGTTGTGGGCGAACGGGGTTGGCAGGCACTGCGTAGGATCAAACAGCGGACGGCCGGTCGCCGTCCGGCGCCGCCCGCGCCCAAGAAGCCCACGGGCGTCGCCGCGATCTCCGACGACCTGTGCAAGCTGGCCACGCACTTCAAGACCGACAAGTGGGGCACGCACAAGTACGCGCAGCACTACCAGCGCTATCTCCAGCACCTCAAGGACGAGGAGTTCAACCTGCTGGAGATCGGCATCGGCGGCTACAACCGGGCCGGTCAGGGTGGCGCGTCGCTGCGGATGTGGAAGCACTTCTTCCCTCGTGCGCAGATCTTCGGCATGGACATCCAGGACAAGTCGTTCGTCGACGAGGACCGGATCACGACCTTCGTGGGCGACCAGTCCGACCCCGAGTCGCTGCTCGCCATCCAGGAGAAGATCGGCCGGCTCGACGTGATCATCGACGACGGGAGCCACCGCAGCCCGCACGTCGTCACCACGTTCCACACGCTCTTCCCGCTGCTCACCGACGGCGGGATCTACGCGGTCGAGGACACCCAGTCCTCGTACTGGCCCGAGTGGATGGGCAGCGAGGACCTCGATTCCCCGGACACCAGCATGGGCCTGCTCAAGCGGCTGACGGACGGCCTCAACTACGAGGAGTTCGTCGACGACGACTACGAGCCCACGTACTTCGACCGCAACATCCGCTCCGTGCACTTCTTCCACAATCTCGTGATCATCGAGAAGGGCGTGAACGCGGAGGGCAGCAACAAGAGGCAGGCGCTCAAGGCCCGCTACAACACCTCGCCGGCGAGCACGGCGTAGCGACTCCGCACCGGACCACGGCCCTCTCCGGAACATCCGGAGAGGGCCGTGGTCTGTCCGGCGTACGCCGGAGCGTCTTCGCGTCAGCCGTTCAGCCGTCGAGCCGCCGCTCGCGCAGGAGCGTGGAGTACGCCGCGCAGTCGGGGTAGGACGGCAGCAGGCCTGAGCGCTCCGCCTCGGCCAGTGAGGGCGCCTCGGCGTCCTTCTCGGACAGCACCGGCTCGATGCCGTCGGGCCAGGTGATGCCGAGCGCGGGGTCGAGCGGGTGGATGCCGTGCTCCCGCCGGCGTCAGGATGCGGTGCCGCGCCGGCGCGCGCGGAGGGCCCGGCGCAGTCCGCGCACGGCCCGTCGTAGGAAACCGAGCCGGGGTGCGGCGGACTCGGCGCCCCTCACCCGGACGCCTCCGGCGCCCGCGGTCAGGGTGACCGGGAGGGCGAGGAAGCGTGGCTCGGGGGCGGCCGGGGCGAGGCACAGGGTGACCCGCCGGGCCGTCTTCTCCATTGCGGCCAGGGGGAGTTGGGCCTCCAGCCGGGCCCCGGAGGCGTCCCCGGGGCTGAGCGTGCCGGGCACGTCCAGGGCCGTACCGGACGCTTTGGCGGTCAGCCGCAGCAGTACGTCGGTGGCGGCGGGGACATGGAACGGCAGCGTCGTGCTCAGCCGGCCGTCCGTGACGCTCACGTCCCCGGGCTGGAGACCGCCGAGTCCGAGGCGCTTGCCCGCCCGGTCGATGTCGAGGGAGAAGTTGCCGTGCGGCGCGGTCCAGTACGGCAGGACCACATGGCCGTCGACGACACCGGCGTGCCCGGCGTTGGCGCCCGCGCGCGGGACCGGGCCGAGCCGGCACTCCTTGGTCCAGCCGCCGATGGTGACCCGGACGTGGGCATCCCAGATGCCGCTGCCCAGCGGGCCCGCGCCGGCCGCGGTGGCGGCGTCGACCGTGGCGGCGACCCGCAGCACCAGACGGACGGCGCCGTCCCCGGCCGGCACCCGCTCGTGGGTGACCTCGACGGGCTGGAAGTGCGAGGCGGCGCTGGTGCGTTCGCGCAGGACCAGGTCGGCGGTGGCCCTGCCGAAGGTGGCGCGGGCGTCGGCGGTCAGCCACTCCTTGGCGGCCGCCAGGTCCTCGGGCGCGCTCTGTCCGGCGGCGGAGGCGCCGTCGGCGGGGAACACCATCGGGTCGCCGGCCCCGCCGGTGAGCTGGACGGTGAAACCGAGCCGCAGCGCGCCGTCGTGCCAGTCGGGGTCCGCGGTCGGGATCGCGCGCGGCCTGACCGCGACGTCCCACTCGGCGAGGGCCACGAGGTCGTCGTAGCGGTCGGCCGCCATCAGGGCCGCGATGACCCGCTGGCGCGGCGGGAGCCCGGCCGCGACGCCGGGGCCGAAGCGCTCGGCCATGACCTGGCGCATCTCCGCGAGCAGCGCGCGCCGGTACTCCTCCGGCGCCGCGAGCAGCCGTCGGCCGCCCATCCGCTCGACCATCTCCACCCGCAGCCAGCGGCGGAAGAGCCGGTCCCGCACCGGGCCCGGTTCGGTGTACTTCTCGACGACGTCGAGGGCCTCGCGCAGGTTCCCGAAGTAGCCGACCGGGTCGAAGCGCTGGAAGCCCGCGTTGGCGGCGTCGTCCCGCTTGATGTGGTAGTAGCAGACGTAGTCGGCGAGCACGGACACGTTCTCCGCCCGCAGGTACGCCTCCGTCACGAAGACGTGGTCCTCCAGGCGCCGCCGGCCCTCGGGGAAGCGCAGCCCGATGCGGTCGAGGAAGGCGCGGCGGAGCATCTTGTGCGGGGTGAGGCTGTCGATCAGCGGCGCGTTCTCGACGCTCGCGCGCGGACGGTTCCGGCGGAACAGCTCCACCGGCACCGCCCGGCCCTTGCCGGCCATCTTCCCCACGATCACGTCGGCGCCGTTCGCCACGCCGTAGTCGTACATCCGCTCCAGGGCCTCGTCGCCGAGGTAGTCGTCGTTGTCGACGAACATGACGAACTCGCCCTGGGCGGCGGCGATGCCGACGTTCCGGGGCTTGCCCGACCAGCCCGAGGGCTCCTGGTGGATGACGTGCAGGTGGGGGTGGAGCGCGGCCAGTTCGTCGAGCCGGGCGGGGGTTCCGTCGGTGGAGCCGTCGTCGACGAAGATCGCCTCGAACTCCTCGGCAGGCAGTGACTGTCTCAACAGCGAGGAGACACACTCCTCGATGTACGGACCCGGGTTGTACACGGGCACGACGACACTGACTTTGACCGACATCCGGCAGCTAGCCCCCTTGGATCGCGTTCCGTGTCCACTGTGGAACGGCGCGGTGGCCCGATGCTAACCCGGTCTGTGGGGATGTCGCCCGTTGGGTCTGTGTTCGGGAGATCCCCTCCCGAACCACCCGGTGATCACTCGGCGCGGTGCGTGCGGGCGAGGAGTTCGAGGCGTCCGAGGAGTCCGGCGGTGAGCGCCGCGGCCGGCCGTGGACACCACCCGCGGAGCGCGCGCGGCGCGAGCGGCGGAGCCGAGACGGCCGCGGGCGCCGCGGTGATCCGGTGGTCCACGCCGCCCACCGCGGGCAGTGGCCGGGCGGGACTGTCCAGCGGGACCGGACAGTCCCGCCCGCGGCTCGCCGGCGAGGCCCGTCACGGCTCTCAACTGGGCTCCCCGGCGCTCCAGTTGGCTGGCCGGGTGGGCTACTGTGTGCGCCGATAGACGAACGCCGGCACCTGGAGAGCGGTCCCATGAACGAGCGTCCGGCGGGCGGAATGGCCCCCATCAACTCCTCCCAGGCACACCCCGCGCGCGTCTACAACGCCTGGCTCGGCGGCAAGGACAACTACCCCGCCGACCAGGAGGCGGCCGAGCTCGCCTCCGTCGCCAACCCCGAGATCGTGCCCGCCGTCCGCGCCAACCGCGCCTTCCTGGGCCGGGCCGTCCGCGAACTGAGCACCAAGGCCGGGATCCGCCAGTTCCTCGACATCGGCACCGGCATCCCGGCGGCGGACAACACCCACGAGGTCGCCCAGCGCCTCGACCCCGGGGCGCGCGTCGTCTACGTCGACAACGACCCGATCGTCCTGGCGCACGCCCGCGCCCTCCTGGTCAGCACCCCGGACGGGGCGACGGACTACCTGGAGGCCGACCTGCGCGACGTGGACCGGATCCTCACCGCTGCGGCACGGACGCTGGACCTGTCCCAGCCGGTGGGTCTCATGCTCGTCGCGATCCTCCAGTACGTGCCCGACCGCGACGACCCGCACGCCATCGCCCGCCGCCTGCTGGACGCGCTCGCCCCCGGCAGCCACCTCGTCCTCTCCCACCCGGCCGCCGACATCGGGGCCGAGGAGGTCGCGGAGTCGATGCGCGTCTACAACGAACGCGCCGCCGATCACGCGGGAGCCACCCCGCGTCCGCACGCCGAGGTCACCCGCTTCTTCGACGGCAGCGAGCTGCTCGACCCGGGCGTCGTCCAGCTGCCGGCCTGGCGCCCGGATCCCGAGGACGTCCCGGCCGCCGGTCCGCTCCCCATGTGGTGCGGCGTCGGCGTCAAGCACTGACCGCTGACCGCTGACCGCTGACCGCGTCCGGGCGCGCGCGCCGGCTCCGCCCTGCCCCTAGGCTGGGCGGGTGCGTCTGCTGCTGCTGTCCGACACCCATCTGCCCAAGCGCGCCAGGGAGCTGCCCGCCCCGCTCCTGGCCCAACTCCCGCGCGCGGACGTGGTCCTGCACGCCGGTGACTGGGTCGACTCCGCCACCCTCGATCTGCTGGAGGGCCGCGCCCGCCGGCTCGTCGGGGTGTACGGCAACAACGACGGCCCCGGCCTGCGTGCCCGGCTGCCCGAGGTGGCGTACGCGGAACTGGGCGGTCTGCGGTTCGGCGTCGTCCACGAGACGGGCGCCGCGCAGGGCCGCGAGGCGCGCTGCGCCGCCCGCTTCCCCGGCCTGGACGTGCTGGTCTTCGGCCACAGTCACATCCCCTGGGACACCACCGCGGCCACCGGTCTGCGCCTGCTGAACCCGGGGTCGCCGACCGACCGCCGCGGCCAGCCGCACTGCACGTACATGACGGCGACGGTCGCGCACGGGGAGCTCACCGACGTCGAGCTGCACCGGCTGCCGCCCCGGAGCTGACCGGGACGCCCCCGAGCCCGCGGTAACTTACCGATGAGTCAGGAGTGTTGACAGTGTCCTGAACCCACCGGATTGTAGTGGACATGCCGAATATCCGGACGCGTCTCGTCGTTGTCCTGGTCCTCCTCTCCGGGTTCCTGTCCGTGGTGGGCGCCTCACCCGCCACCGCGGCCACCCCATCCGACTCCCTCTGGTTCGACGGTTCGCCGCTCACCGTGCAGAACGGCGGTTTCGTCGACGGCTACGGCCGTCAGGTCGTGCTGCGCGGCTACAACGTCTCCGGTGAGACCAAGCTGGAGGAGAAGAGCGGTCTCCCCTTCGCCTCGGTCGCCGACGCCAAGAAGTCCGCGACCGCGCTACGCGCCCTCGGCGGCGGCAACTCGGTCCGCTTCCTGCTCTCCTGGGCCCACGCGGAGCCCGTACGCGGCCAGGTCGACACCACGTATCTGGCCGCCGTCACCGACCAGCTGCGGGTCTTCCTCGACGCCGGAATCCGGGTCTACCCCGACTTCCACCAGGACCTCTACTCCCGCTACCTCTTCAACTCGGGCAGCTGGTACACCGGCGACGGCGCCCCCAAGTGGGCCGTGACAGCCGGAAGTTACCCTCAGGAGTCGTGCGGGATCTGCCTCTTCTGGGGGCAGAACATCACCCAGAACACGGCCGTGCAGAAGGCGCAGTACGACTTCTGGCACAACACCTACGGCCTCCAGGACGCCTTCCTCAGCACCGCCCAGTCGACCATGACGTACGTCCAACAGAACTTGACCGCTGAGGAGTTCGCCGGCGTCGTCGGCTTCGACCCGTACAACGAGCCGTTCGCGGGCAGTTACGACTCCGGCCAGACCAGCCGCACGTGGGAGCAGAACCTACTGTGGCCCTTCTACGTCAAGTTCCGCGCCCGGATGGACGCGGCGGGCTGGCAGACCAAGCCGGCCTTCGTCGAACCGAACCTCTTCTGGAACTCCAACATCTCCAGCCAGCAACAGGTGGGCGGCCTGCTCGACGCCGGCACCCTCGGCCCGCGCTATGTCTTCAACACCCACTTCTACGACCAGAAGGCCATCTCCGGCGTCCTGATGTGGGGCAACGCGGCCGACGGCCAGTACGCGACCGACTTCGGCACCGTCCGTGACCGGGCCTCCGCGGCCGGCACCGCGGCCGTCGTCAGCGAGTTCGGCCATCCGCTGTCGGGCACCGTGGCGGGCAAGGCGCCGACCGTCCTCAAGGCGATGTACCAGGCCCTCGACTCCCGTCTGCCGGGCGCGAGTTGGTGGTCGAACCCGAGCGGCTCCGGTCCTGTCCTCTCCGGCGACCAGTGGCAGTGGGACATCTACAACGGCCGTCACCACGAGCTGATGAACGACAACGCGAGCAAGGTCGTCACCTCCGGCGACGGCTGGAACGACGAGGACCTCTCCGCCGTGAACCTCAGCGACTCGGGCACCGTCACACTCCGTCAGGACGCCCGCCTCCTCGACCGCGTCTACCCCAGCGCGACCGCCGGCACGACGGTCGCCTTCACCTACGAGGACCGGTCCCGTGACGGCTCGACGACCCTGACCTGGAACCCGGTCCCCAGCACGCTGCCCAACACCGCCCAGTTGGCCGGCTCCGGCCAGTACGCCCTGCTCATGTGGCGCTCCGGCACCTCCACCGCCCCGACGGAACTCCACCTCCCGGCGTCCTTCCCCGCGGCGTCCACCACCGTCGTCTCCGACCTGGCCGCCGTCTCGGGTCTCCCGGGCTACACAGCGTCCACCCCGATCGGCTACGCGGCCGAACCCGGCGGCACCGGCAGCCACCGTCTCCTGCTCACCGCCACCGGCTCCGGGACCCTGCACTACGCCCTGATCACCAACGGCGCGTCGAGCCCGTCCGCGGCCCTGCTGACCGCGGCCAAGTCCGAACTCGCCACCTGGGCGGCCGCACACTCGTAGAAGGCGGGACGGCGCCGGTCCCCGCCCGGGACCGGCGCCACTGAGGCATACCTGACTCGCCCCCGGCCCACCCCCTCCGCGAGACTGTGTACACGACAGGCAGATTCCATGGGTGTGAGCGAGGCGAGCGGCAGTGACGGGCAGACTCAGGGCGCCGACGGGCCGCTACGGCGGCAAGTCCGCCGAGGAGCGGCAGGCCGACCGCCGCCGGCGCTTCCTGGACGCCGCGCTCCAGCTCTTCGGCGACACCCCCGGCTACCGCGCCGCCACCATCGCCGCCCTCAGCGAGGCCGCCGGACTCTCCACCCGCCAGTTCTACGAGGAGTTCCGCGGCCTGGAGGACGTCCTGGCCGCCCTCCACCTCCAGGTCAACGGCTGGGCCGAGGAAGCCGTGCTGGCCGCGCTCGGTGCCGTGGGCGACCTGCCACTCGGCGACCGCGCGACCACGATCTTCCGCGCCTACGCCGCGCACGTCACCGCCGACCCGCGCCTCGTCCGCATCACCTTCGTCGAGATCATCGGGGTCAGCCCGCGCCTGGAGGAACAGCGGCTGGCCCGCCGCTCCCGCTGGGTCGACCTGATCTGCGCCGAGGCGTCGGCCGCCGCCGAACGCGGGGAGGCGGCACACCGCGACTACCGGATCGCGGCGACCGGGTTCATCGGCAGCGTCAACGGTCTGCTCCACGACTGGAGCGCCGGATGGCTGGACGCCACCCTGGACGAGGTGGTCGACGAACTGGTCCGCCAGCTCCTGTGCATCCTGCGCCCGACGGGCCGGCTCCCGGAGTAGGGGACCGGTCCGCCGACGGCCAGCGCCAACTCCCGGGCAGAGCAGATGCGTTGAGGGTGCCTTCGCAAAGCCGCCGGGAGCGGCGGAGCGGACGCCCCCGGTGTCACAACCGTTGACTTCGGGTCCGGGCGGCCCTAGTTTCAGCGCGCCGTCACGTTCGGTAACCCGATCCTTGTTCGAAATATCGACAAAGGAGCCGCATGTTCCGCACCCCCCTGCTGCGTGTGCTCGCCCTGGTCGCCGCAGCCGCCGCCCTGTTGCTCGTCACCAGACCCGCGCCCCCCGCCGTCCCGCTCAGGGCGGCCCCCGTCGCCTCGGTGACCCGGCAGACAGCCGTGCCCACCGCCCCCATGGGCTGGGCCTCCTGGAACAGCTTCGCCTCGAAGATCGACTACAGCGTCATCAAGCGGCAGGTCGACGCGTTCGTCGCCGCGGGCCTGCCGGCGGCCGGATACAAGTACATCAACATCGACGAGGGCTGGTGGCAGGGCAGCCGCGACAGCTCCGGCAACATCACCGTCGACACCGCCGAGTGGCCCGGCGGGATGAGCGCCATCGCCGACTACATCCACAGCAAGGGACTGAAGGCCGGCATCTACACGGACGCGGGCAAGAACGGCTGCGGCTACTACTACCCGACCGGCCGCCCCGCCGCCGCGAACACCGGCAGCGAGGGCCACTACGACCAGGACATGCTCAAGTTCTCCCAGTGGGGCTTCGACTTCGTGAAGGTCGACTGGTGCGGCGGCGACGCCGAGGGACTCGACGCGGCGACGGCGTACAAGGCGATCAGTGCCTCCGTCACCAAGGCCACCGCCACCACCGGCCGCCCGCTCACCCTCTCCGTCTGCAACTGGGGCGATCAGAACCCCTGGAACTGGGGCCCGGGCCTGGCCCCGATGTACCGGACGAGCACGGACATCATCTACTACGGCAACGCGCCGTCCACGACGAACATGCTGTCCAACTTCGACCAGGGCCTGCACCCGACCGCCCAGCACACCGGCTACTACAACGACCCCGACATGCTGATGGTCGGCATGCCCGGTCTCACCGCCGCCCAGAACCGCACCCACATGGCGCTCTGGGCGATCTCCGGTGCCCCTCTGCTGGCCGGCAACGACCTGACGACCCTGACCACCGAGACCACCGGCATCCTCACCAACTCCGAGGTCGTCGCCGTGGACCAGGACCCGCGCGGCCTCCAGGGAGTGAAGGTCGCCGAGGACACGACCGGCCTCCAGGTGTACGGCAAGGTCCTGTCGGGCACCGGCAGCCGGGCGGTGACCCTCCTCAACCGCACCTCCTCCGCCCAGAACATCACCGTCCGCTGGTCCGACCTCGGGCTGACCACGGCGTCCGCCACCGTCCGTGACCTGTGGTCCCGCACCAACATCGGTACCTACGGCACGAGTTACACGGCGAGCGTGCCGGCCGGCGGGTCCGTGTTCCTGAAGGTCAGCGGCGGCACCGAGGCGCCGAGCACCAGCTACTCCGCCACCTCCACGGGCAGGTACACCGGCGTCAGCGCGACCGCCACCGGCCTGGACGTCATCGACATCGCCTACACCAACACCGGCTCGACCGCCGTCATCGGCACCCTCCAGGTCAACGGCCAGAACTCCACGACGGTCTCCTTCCCGCCGACCGGCTCGACTCCGGCCACGATCTCGGTCCAGGCGGGCCTGTCCAAGGGCTCCGCCACCACTCTTACTCTCACCGGCAGTTCACTCCCCGCACTGGGCGCCATCACCGTCACCCCACTGCCCGGCACCAACGGTTCCCTGGTCGTCGGCAAACAGTCCGGCCGCTGCGCCGACATCTACGACAACACCCTCACCAACGGCACCCAGGCCGAACTGTGGGACTGCAACGGCGGCCGGAACCAGGCGTGGACGTACACCTCCCGCAAGGAGCTCGTCGTGTACGGCGACAAGTGCCTGGACGCCTACGACAACGGCACCACCAACGGCACCAAGGTCGTCATCTGGGACTGCAACGGCCAGAACAACCAGAAGTGGACCGCCGGTTCGGACGGCACCCTCACCAACGTCAACGCGGGCCTGTGCCTGGACGCGTCCGGCGCGGCCACGGCCAACGGCACCCAGCTGATCCTGTGGAGCTGCGGCACGGCCGACAACCAGAAGTGGACACTGACGTAACCGCGTCCGTCTCCCGACCCGCCTCCCGCCGCCGTCCCGGCCGGCGGGAGGCGGCGGCCCCGCACCTCAGAGCAGCGACACCGTGACGAGACCCGTCGCCGCGAGCACGGCACACCCCAACAGGCAGCAGACGAGCAGACGTTGACGCAGCAGGCGGTACGTCAGCTCGTACTCGTCGCGCAGCTGCCTGCCCCGTTCGGCCGTGCGCTGCCACGACAGCCGGGTCAGTGCCAGGTACTCCGTCGCGAACTGCCGTGCCACCTCCTCGCGTTCCCCCTCCGTGAGCCAGTCGAGCCGGGCCGCGAAACGGGCGGCGACCGCACGGCCCTCCTGGCGGGCCGCCGCCAGCAGCAGATGCCCCTCGACGTCGTTGAGGAACTCGGCGGTGTCCAGGGGATGTTCCCCCATCGCCGTCACGGGGCGGTCAACTCCCGTTCGACGGACGTCATCTGCGGGTGGTGCAGGTCGAACGCCGGGGATTCGCTGCGGATCCGGGGCAGCGTGAGGAAGTTGTGGCGGGGCGGCGGGCAGGAGGTGGCCCACTCCAGGGAGCGGCCGTAGCCCCACGGGTCGTCGACCTCGACCTTCTCACCGTACTTGGCCGTCTTCCACACGTTGTAGAAGAACGGGAGCATCGAACTCCCCAGCAGGAACGAGAAGATGGTCGACACCGTGTTGAGGGTGGTCAGGCCCTCCACGGCCAGGTAGTCGGGGATCCGGCGCTGCATACCGTTCACGCCCAGCCAGTGCTGGACCAGGAAGGTGCCGTGGAAGCCGATGAACAGCGTCCAGAAGGTGATCTTGCCGAGGCGCTCGTCGAGCATCTTGCCGGTCATCTTCGGCCACCAGAAGTGGAAACCGGAGAACATCGCGAAGACGACGGTGCCGAACACCACGTAGTGGAAGTGGGCGATGACGAAGTACGAGTCCGACAGCGCGAAGTCGAGCGGCGGGGAGGCGAGCATGACGCCGGTCAGGCCCCCGAACACGAAGGTGATCAGGAAGCCGGTGGCCCAGAGCATGGGGGTCTCGAAGCTCAGTGACCCCTTCCACATGGTGCCGATCCAGTTGAAGAACTTCACGCCGGTCGGGA
>NZ_JBEXET010000016.1:0-162387 GCF_040606415.1 Streptomyces sp. NPDC005423
ACCAAACGGAGAAGGGGCACCCCCGTCCGATCCGCCAAGGCCACTAAGACAAGAGGCAAGCGGCCTCGGACCCGGTGTTCACGGGACCGAGTCCATCCCTCTTCATCCGGACGCGACCCGGCCGGAGAACCGCGCAGGCGACGGACGACGGAAGACATGCCTGACAGCTTCAGTCCGGGGCACCTGTGCTCGGGCAAGGAGCGCAGCCACTATCGAGCGACCGAGGTGACTCATGACCCAGGAGACCAAGGACCTGACCCCCAACTACACCGTTCCCGGCATCGAGCGGGAAGCGGCCGGCCGGCTGATCGGCATGATGCGGCTCCGCCTCCACGCGCTCAACGACCTCCACCTCACGTTGAAGCACGTGCACTGGAACGTCGTAGGGCCGCACTTCATCGCCGTACACGAGATGATCGACCCGCAGGTCGACGCCGTGCGGGCGATGGCCGACGACGTGGCGGAGCGCATCGCCGCGCTGGGCGGGGTGGCGCCGGGTACGCCGGGCACGCTCGTGGCCGAGCGCACCTGGGACGACTACTCGCTCGGCCGGGCCGACGCCATCGCGCACCTCGCCGCCCTCGACATCGTCTACAAGGGGCTGATCGAGGACGTGCGGATCGCGGTCAAGGAGGCGGGCGACATCGACCCGGCCACCGAGGACCTGCTGATCGGCCAGTTGCGGGATCTGGAGCAGTTCCAGTGGTTCGTGCGGGCACACCTGGAGAGCACGCGCGGCACGCTCGCCACGAGTGACTCGCGCACCGAGACGGAGGCGGCTGCCAAGGGGGCCGCACTCAGCTGAGAACCCCTGGTGCCCCGACCGGGCCCGGCCCGCCGTTCACGGCGGGCCGGGCCCGTTTCGTATGACCTCCGCCTACGGACCGGACACTTGCCGTTTGACAACTATGGCCGTCAGGCAAGAAAGTAGCGCTGTCGTCGCAGCAGCGGAAGGAACCGGGATGCCTCAGTGGGCGGAGACCACTCCGTTCGCCGACCGCCCGTCCCGGCGCCCGGCCGCGCGGACGGCAGCGGCGCGGTCCGGTCAGGCGGTCCGGCTGTCGGAGGGGACGTCCTCCTCGTGTATCCGCTCCGCCGCCACCGCGCAGAACGCCTCCAGCCCGTCCAGCAGCGCGGAGCGCCCGGCGGCCGGCATCCGTTCCAGCACCGCTCGCAGCGCCTGCTCGCGCCGGGCGCGCAGATCGGCCAGGAAGACCCTGCCCCGGCCGCTGAGATACAGCCGTACCTCGCGCCGGTCGGCCGGGCTCACCTCGCGGTCGACGAAGCCCGCCGCCCCCAGCCGGTCGCAGAGCCGGCTCGCCGACGGCGGCGTGGAGCCCAGGTGGTCGGCGAGCGTGCGCAGGTTGATGCCCTCGTGGTGCTCCAGGACGAGCAGCACGCGCAACTGGGACGCGGACGCGGGGGCTGTGGAGGCGCGTCCCCACAGGACTTCCAGCAGTTCCGCGGCCGTCGAGGTCACGCGCGCGACCTCCTGGGGCTCAGGGCCGGGATGGAAGGACGTCACGGTCACACTCTCGCAGGCACGGGGACAGCCCACACCCTACTAGCCCGCGACGACAGACAGAGACGGACAGACGGACGGAGCCGGACCGGACCCGCCATCGGGGCCGCGCCACCCACCGCGGAACATCGCGCACGCGTTTTTCGGGCAAGAGATTGGCATACCTACCAACGTGAACAGATTCATGGCTGTGGAGCGGGCGCTGCGGACAGCGGCCCCCCATGAGCTGGCCGAGGTCGTCCGCCGGGAGCTGGACCGGCAGTACGGGGCGGACTCGGTCGACGTGCTCATGGCCGACTACAGCCTCACTGTGCTCCAGCCCGTCACCGACGTGCCGCACTCCCGGCCGCCGGTCTCCGTCCACAACACCCCCGCGGGCCGTGCCTTCGGCGCCCAGGAGCCGTTCGTGGAGACCCTCCCGGACAACCGGGTCCGCGTCCACCTCCCGGTCAGCGTGCACGGCGACCGGCTGGGCGTGCTCTCGGTGACGATGCCCGGCGGCGAGCCGGCGCGGGAGTGCCTGCGCGAGCTGGCGGACCTCGCCGAGGTGCTCGCGCACGAGGTGCTGGTCGCCGAGCGGGACACCGACCAGTACCTCCAGGCCCGGCGCAAGGAGCGGCTCACACTCGCGGCGGAGATGCAGTGGCAGCTGCTGCCCGGCCGCTCCTGCTCCCGCGCCGAGTTCGACCTGGGCGCGGGTCTTGAGCCCGCCTACGCCATACACGGCGACAACTTCGACTGGTCCGCCACGGCCGACCGGCTCACGCTGTACGTCTCCAACGGCATGGGCGAGGGCATAGAGGCCGCGCTGCTGACCAGCCTCGCGGTCAACGCCCTGCGCAACGCGCGCCGGGCCGGCCTCCCCCTCGCCGACCAGGCCGCCCTCGCCGACCAGGCGGTCTACGCGCACTACCAGGGCCGCCGCCACCTGTCGGTGCTCATGTTCGACTTCGACCTCACCACCGGCCTCACCTACGTGGTGGACGCGGGCTCGCCGCAGCTGCTGCGGCTGCGGGAGGGGACGGTGGAACGGATCCCCTTCGAGGCGCAACTGCCGCTCGGCATGTTCGAGGAGACCGACTACGTCACGCAGGAGTTGCGGGTCGAGCCCGGGGACCGGCTGTTCTTCGTCAGTGACGGCGTGTACGACGTCGCCTCACCCAAGGGCGAGGCGTACGGGGACGCGGCGCTGGCGCGGGCGATCCAGTCCACCCGGCTGCTGCCCGCCGCCGAGGTGCCCGGGGCCCTCCTGCGGGAGCTGACCGGCCACCGCGGGTCGCCGACTCCCGAGGACGACGCGCTGGTGGTGTGCCTGGACTGGCGCGGGCGGAGCTGAAGGACGACCATCGCGCACGTACCGCCTCGATCCGTGACCCGTCGGAGCCGGCCCGTGCGCCGCGCGTCGCCGCGTTAGTGTGAGGCATGAGCCAAGAGGGAGGATGCCGTGAGCGCCTCTGATCAACTCCCGTCCCTGGAGCACGCGTTGAGGGCGGCACCGTCCCACGCTCTGGTGGCGACGGCGCAGCGCCTGCTCGGTGACCGTGCCGGGGCGCGGGAGGTCACCCTGCTGCTCGCCGACTACGGCCTGCGGGTGCTGCGGCCGGCCCCCCTCCCGCCGGACCCCGGCGAACCGCTGTCCGCCCAGGACGGGCCCGCCGGACGGGCGTTCACGGCGCAGACGCCCGTGGTCGAGCCGGTGGACGAGCACACGGCCACCGTGTACCTGCCCGTCACCGTGCGCGGCGACCGGCTCGGTGTGCTCACGGCCCTGCTGCCCGCTCCGGACGCGGACCCGGCGGGGCTGGGGTGGCTCGCCGAGTTCGCCACCGCGCTGGGGCACGCGGTCGTCACCGCCGACCGCGACACCGACGTGTACCTGCTCGCCCGGCGTACCCGGCGTCTCACCCTCGCCGCCGAGATGCAGTGGCAGCTGCTGCCGGGCCGGGGCTGCGCGCGCCCGGAGTTCTCGGTCGGCGCCCATCTGGAACCGGCGTACGCCGTCGGCGGGGACAACTTCGACTGGTCGACCGACGCCGACCACCTCACCCTGACGATCACCGACGGCATGGGCCGCGGCATCGACGCCTCCCTGCTCACCAGCCTCACGGTGAACGCCCTGCGCAACGCGCGCCGGGCCGGGATCGGGCTCGCCGGGCAGGCCCGCCTGGCCGACCAGGCCGTCTACGCGCAGTACGGCGGCAAGGTCTACGCCTCGACGCTGCTGCTCCGGTTCGATCTCGCGACCGGCACCGTGCACGCCGTGGACGCCGGTTCGCCGCGCCTGTACCGGCTGCGGGGCGACTCCGTGGAGCTGATCAATCTTGAGGCGCAGCTGCCGCTCGGCATGTTCGAGGAGACCGCGTACGGGGAGCAGATCTTCGCCGTACGGCCCGGGGACCGGCTCCTCGTGGTGAGCAGCGGCGTGCACACGGCCCGGTCGCCGCGGGGGGACGCGTTCGGGGAGCGGGCCCTGTTCGAGACCCTTGAGGCGACCCGGAGTCAGGCGCCGCAGGAGATGGTGCGTTCGGTGGTGGCGTCCCTCAGCGACCACTTCGACAGCACGGACCTGAGCGCCGACGCCGCCGTGGTGTGCCTGGACTGGAACGGCCGGGATCCCGTCTGACCGTGGCGTACGGCGTCACCTACCGGTCCTCCGTCAGCCGCCGTCTTCCGGTGGGGAGGCGCGGGTCGTGGCGTGCGCCGCCTCGAACGCCCGCAGCCCCCGGTCCGCAGCGGCCCGCTCCTCGGGTGCCATCGCATAGAGGACCTCCGCCAGCGCCCGGCGCCGGAGCGCGGCCACCTCGGCGAGAACGTCCCGGCCGTGCGCGGTGAGCCGCAGCCGCACCTCCCGGCGGTTGTGCGGGGCGGCCTCCCTGAGCAGCAGCCCGGCCGCCTCCAGGCGGTCGCAGAGCCTGCTCACCGTCGGCAGGCCGGCGTCGAAGCGGACGGCCAGCGTGGTCAGATTGGCGTCCGGCAGCGCCTCCAGGGCCCGTAGCGCTCTCAGCTGGTGCGGCGAGAGCCGTACGGACGCCTCGGCGGCGGCCCGGGCCCACAGGTCCGCGAGGCCGTCCACGGCATCGGCGATCCGGCCCGCGACGGTGTCCGCCGTCGCCGGTCCCTGCCCGGTCTCCTCCTCCGCAGCCACCTGGGCGACGCCGTCAGAGAAACCGAAAGTGTGCTTGCACCCCGCTCATGAGGTCGCTCTACCCACGTTTCCGGCACCCAAGCAACACCGCTCGCTCGCCGCACCAGGAGGACTCCGGGGCACCGGGCGGTCCCCGTCTCAGTCGGAGGCGCCGGCCGCCCGGCTCAGCTCGGCCGTGAACCTGGCCCCGGCGAGCAGCGCGAGGTGGGAGAGCCACAGCCACACCAGGAACACGACCGGCCCGGCGAGCGAGCCGTAGACCCGGCCGTAGGTGCCGACGGTCGAGGCGTAGAGCGAGAAGCCCGCGGAGGAGAGCAGCCACAGCAGGGCCGCCAGGGCGCCCCCGGGGATCGCGTGGCGGGGGACCCGGGCGGCGGCCGGGCCGGTGTGGAAGACCACCAGGACGAGGAGGGCGATCAGGAAGACCAGCGCCGGCCAGCGCAGCAGCGTCCAGGCCGCGGTGGCCGGCGCGCCGAGCCCCGCGCGCCTTCCCAGTGCCTGGGCGAGCGGTCCGGTGAGCAGCAGGGCCAACGCGCTGGCCACGAGGAGCGCCAGCAGGCTGAGCGCCGTCAGCACGATCCGGTGCACCCGGTGCCACAGGGGCCGCTGGTCGGGGATGCCGTGCATGGAGTGCAGGGCGCGCCGGAAGACGGCCAGGTATCCGGTGGCCGACCACAGGGCGGCTGCCCCGCCGGCGAAGGCCACGGTGAGCGCGGCGGAGCGCTCGTCGGCCATGTGCCGCAGCGCCTGGTGGAGCTCGGCGCCGGACTGGGCGGGTGCCCAGGCGGTCACGTCCGCGATGAGCCGGTCGTTGAGGTCGGGGCGGACCAGGCCGACGACCGTCACGGTGACCACGAAGGCGGGCACCAGGGCGAGGACGGCGTAGTAGGTGAGGGCGGCGGCCCAGTCCGAGTCGTTCTCGTCCCACATCGTGCGCGGGATGCGGCGCAGGGCGCCGGTCCAGACGGCGGCACGGGACGGGGGCGCCGCATGGACGGCCTGCGGGCCCGCGACCGGGGGGTCGCTCACGGCCGCCGCCGAGGCGTCGCTCACGGCCGCGGCCGGGGAGCGGCCCATGCCGCCCAACGGTCGTACCCGACCCGGTGGGTCTTCCCAAACGCTCACCGCGCCACCTCTCCTGGGGTCCTCGTCCCGATACGCCTGCCCCGGGAGAGGCAGGTCACGTCCGGATGTGAGGCAAAAGGGTGGACCGTGTCGCGGCGGGCGCGGCGGACGTCGGCCGTCAGGTGGCGTTGCGGGGCAGACGGACCACCTGGACGAAGAAGTCGTCGATCTGGCGGACGGCGGCGATGAACTGGTCCAGGTCGACCGGCTTGGTGACGTAGGCGTTGGCGTGCAGTTTGTAGCTGCGCAGGATGTCCTCCTCGGCGGCCGAGGTGGTCAGGACCACGACGGGGATGTGGACCAGATCCGGGTCGGACTTGATCTGCTCCAGGACCTGGCGGCCGTCGTACTTCGGCAGGTTGAGGTCGAGCAGGATGAGGTCGGGCCGCGGGGCGTCCGGGTGGTCGCCGCGCCGGTACAGGAAGTCGAGGGCCTCCTCGCCGTCCCGGACCACATGGAGGTTGTTGCCGATCTTGTTGTCCTCGAACGCCTCCCGGGTCATCAGCTCGTCGCCCGGGTCGTCCTCGACGAGCAGCACGTTGATCGGAGTCGCGGGAGGGGTCGTCATGTCAGGCCTCGTCGTGGGTGGAGGTACCGGTGCCCTCGGTGGCACCGGCGTCGGTTCCGGCTTCGCCCTCGGCTTCGGGCGCGGACGGGAGGGTGAAGCAGATACGGGCGCCCTCGGTGACCCCGGTGTCGATCCAGATCCTGCCGCCGTGGTGTTCCACGATCTTTTTGCACAGGGCCAGACCGATGCCGGTGCCGCCGTAGGCGTCGCGGCTGTGCAGGCGCTGGAAGATGACGAAGACCTTCTCCGCGAACTCACCGGGGATGCCGATGCCGTTGTCGGCGACGCAGATCCGCCAGGTGTCAGGGGTCTCGGGGTCGGGCTCGCAGGTGACGGTGACGTGCGGGGTGCGGTCCGGGCGGCGGAACTTCAGGGCGTTGCCCACGAGGTTCTGCCAGAGCATGGTCAGCAGGGTCGGGGCGCCGACGACCTCGGGCAGGGTCTCGGGCCGGTCGATCCGGGCCTGCGACTCCTCGACGGCCGCGGCCAGGTTCCGGATCCCCTTGGTCAGCGTCTGGCCGAGGTCGACCGGCTCGCGGGTGTCGTCCAGGCGCCCCACGCGGGAGAAGGTGAGCAGGTCGTTGATGAGGACCTGCATGCGTTTGGCGCCGTCGACGGCGAAGTCGATGTACTGCACGCCGCGCTCGTCCAGTTTGTCGCCGTAGCGCTTCTCCAGCAGCTGGCAGAACGAGGCGACCTTGCGCAGCGGCTCCTGGAGATCGTGCGAGGCGACGTAGGCGAACTGTTCGAGTTCGGCGTTGGATCGGCGCAACTCCACGGCCTGCGCGTCGAGTTCGGCCGTCTGCCGGGACAGGATCCGCTGCTGGTCGCGGGAGGCGTCGAGTTCGGCCACGACCCGTCTGCGCATGCCTTCGACGGCGTCGGCCACCATGATCAGGTCGGCCGGGCCGCCTCCGTCGATGTGGTGTCCGAAGTCGCCGCCCGCGACCTGCTGCGACGCCGTGCGCAGCGCCTCCAGGGGGCGGGTCACCAGCACGCGTACGAAGACGGCCAGGGCGAGGCCGGTGAGCAGGAAGGTGACGACCATGCCGCTCAGGACGGAGTTGCGCACCGTCCGTTCGTGGGCGAGGTGGTTCCGGTCGTCCTTGACGGTCTTGGCGAGGTCGGCGTTCTGCTTCGCCCACAGGACGCGCAACTGGTCGAACTCCTTCTTGCCGCGCTCGGCCGTGACGCGGTCGACGGTGCGCGGCCGGCCGGGGGTGACGGCGGCGGCGAGCGGTTCGGCGTACGCCGTGCGCCAGCGGGTCGCGCCGCGTTCCACCGCGTTCAGGTCGGCGAGCAGTCCGGGCCGGTCGCCGAGGAGTTCCCGCAGGCGTGCGGCCGAGCGGGCCTCGTCCTGCTTGCCGGTGGTGTACGGCGCGAGGAACTGCCGGTCGGCGGCGATCGCGTAGCCGCGGATGCCGGTCTCCTGGTCGACCAGGGTGGCCTGGAGCCGGTACGCCTCGGTCTGGGCCGGCTGGACCCGCTGGAGCAGGTGGTCGCTGACCGCGGCCGTCTGTCCCAGCAGCCCGGCGCCGATCACGGAGCCGACCACCACCAGCAGGGCCATGAGCGACAGCGCCAGGAAGAACCACCCCTGCACGGTCAGCAGGCTCCCTGTCCGTCGTCCGTCCGCCATGTCACGCACCGTTCGCCTCGACACCCTCTGGTTCCGCTCCCGCACTGCCCGGCTTCTCTCGCTCCCGTGCCTCTCCGCCTTCCTCAGCTCCAGCGCAGGTGGGTCACGGCGACGTCGTCCGCCAGGCCGCCCTGCGCCTCGGCGAGGCCCTCGGCCGCCTCGATCAGTGCGTCGACGAAGGGTTCGGGGGCGAGCGCGGCCCGCTCCCGCGCCAGCCGCAGCAGCCCTTCCTCGCCCAGGCGCTCGGTGCCGCGTCCGACGTGTCCCTCGAAGAGTCCGTCGGTGAACAGCACGACGGCGGCGCCCGCGGGCACGGCCAGTTCGGTGACCGGCCACCGCGCGAGGCCGGGGATGACGCCCAGCGCCGGACCGCCCGGGGTCTCCACCCACTCCACTTCGGTGCCGGTCCGGGTGAGCAGCCCGTGGTGGCCGGCCCTGACGAGGCGCGCGGTGCGCTCCCCGGGTGCGGCGGTGAGGGTGACGAGGGTGGCGAAGACCTCGTTCCTTATCCGCTCCGCCAGGAGGAGTTCCTCCAGCCGTGCCACCTGTTCGGAGCCGGTGACTCCGCTGAGCACCAGGGTGCGCCAGGCGATCCGCAGCGCCACACCCAGGGCCGCCTCGTCGGGCCCGTGCCCGGACACGTCGCCCACCACCGCGTGCACGGTGCCGTCGGCGCTCTGCACGATGTCGTAGAAGTCACCGCCCAGCAGTGTCTGCGCCCGGCCGGGACGGTAGCGGGAGACCGCTTCCACGCCCTCGCCGCGCAGCAACGGCCTGGGCAGCAGCCCCCGTTCCAGGCGGGCGTTCTCCTGGGCGCGCATCTGGCTGGCCTGGAGGGCGACGGCGCCCCGTTCGGCCTGCTTGCGCTGGATCGCGTAGCGGACCGCCCGTCCGAACAGTTCGGGTTCGACCCGGCCCTTGATGAGGTAGTCCTGCGCGCCGGCGGCGACGGCGGCCAGTCCGGTCTCCTCCTCGGCGAGGCCGGTGAGGACCACGACCGCCGCCTGTTCGGCG
Organism: Streptomyces sp. NPDC005423; assembly: GCF_040606415.1. Taxonomy (NCBI): domain Bacteria; kingdom Bacillati; phylum Actinomycetota; class Actinomycetes; order Kitasatosporales; family Streptomycetaceae; genus Streptomyces; species Streptomyces sp. NPDC005423. The sequence continues at coordinate 9,014 of NZ_JBEXET010000016.1, forward strand.
CTCGCACGGATGCGGGAGACCGCCTCCAGGCCCTGGGCGTCGGGCAGATGGAGATCGAGTACGACACAGTCGGGTATGTCGGTCGCGAGGACCGCGGCGGCCTCGGCCATGGACCGGACCCAGCGCAGGCGGATCTTCAGCGCGCTGTCGGCGACCAGTTCCTCGACCAGCATGGCGTCACCGGCGTCGTCCTCGACGAGCAGGACGACGGGTTCCGAGGGTTCCCACGCCGTCGGGCCGAGTCCTCCGGCCCCCGCCGCCAGCAGGTCGACGGCCTGCGCTCGCGACGTCACCATGGCACTGCCCTCCCCACCGCGCCTTTCCCCCGTCACCATAGTTGCCGGTAGACAACAGTCGAGAGCATACCCGTCCGGCAGGACGCTATCGCTCACCGCGGGGGCGGTCGGAAGCAGGTATCTCACATGGGCGGGCCTGCCGGACGTCCGGTGATGAAGCTGTGACGGACGGTTCTCCTGCTCGGGGTCCGGTACGGACCAACTCGCCTGCCGAATAGGGCACTTCACCTTTCCCTGGACCGGAGCGCACCGGCTGTGCGCGGCGCCGTCCCGCGACGAGCGCGGCGGTCCCGGTCGCTACGGCCGGCCCGGCGTCCAGGTCCACGCGCGAGGGCGGGCCGGCCGTCCCGAAGGTCCGGAGCGCTCGGCGCGGAGGTGGTCGCGGAGGGCGGCGAGGGCCGGGTGCGGGTTGTCGCGGTGCCAGACCAGGGAGTGCGGGTAGACCGGTACGGGGTGCCGTACGGCGATGCGCCGCAGGTCGTGCTCGGCGGGCCAGACGAGATGCGACCGCTCGCCGACGAGGGTCGCCAGGGACGGGGACCCGGCGAGGGTGTCCAGGAGGGGTTCGGTGCCGAAGTCCGGCCCGGTGATCTCGATGGTGAGCCCGAACTCGGCGGCCAGGGCGTCGTAGTAGGCCGCGGACTCGGTGCCGGGGACCAGGCCGGGCATCCAGATCCGGTGTCCGGCGAGGCCGGCGGGGGTGACCTCGCGGGCGGCGGCGAGGGCGTGCGCCGGACCGGTGAGGAACTGCACCGGCTCGTCGTAGGCGCGGACCGTCTCGATGTCGTCGGGGAGCCGGCGGCCGGGCAGCGTGACGGCCCGGAAGGACGCGTCGATCGCGCCGGAGCGGAGGGCGTCGACGGCCGCGTCGATGTCCAGGAGGGTCACGACGTCCAGTCCGACCCCGGGGTGCGCCCGGCGGAAGTCGCGCAGCAAGGTCGCCGGGGCGAGCCGCCGGCCGATGACGTCCACGCGCAGCGGGCGGCGGCCGGGACGTACGGCGGCCAGCGCCCGCTCCTCGGCGCGCAGCAGGTCGCGGGCGTGCGGGAGGAACGCCTGTCCGTCGACGGTGGGCTTGGCTCCGCGCGCGGTGCGGTTGAACAGCCGTACGCCGAGGGCGCGTTCCAGCGCGGCGACGCGTTTGGAGACGGCCTGCTGGGTGATCGACAGCTCCGCGGCGGCGTCCTGGAACCGTCCCGCGTCCGCCGCCGCCACGAAGGTACGCACCGCGTCGAGATCCATGCCGGCCACGCTATCCGCACAACCGTCGGTTGTGCTTTGCTGGCTGGTCGGTTGTTTGATCTCGCCGTCCGCTCCTCGCTTTGATGCCGGTGGTCGGCGTGGGTCCGGTACGGGAGAGACGGGGCGGGGATGGCGGGCAGGCGGTCGCTGGGGCGGCGGTTCGGGTGGTTGTGGGCGGCGTTCGCGGTCAGCTCGTACGGGACGGGGTTCGGGTTCGGGGCGCTTCCCCTGATCGCGATCCTGGTGCTGCACTCCGGACCCACCCAGGTCGCCGCGCTGACGGCGGCCGGGCGGGCGGTGGGGGCCGTGGTCGCGGTCCCGCTCGGTCCCTGGGTGGAGTTCCGGCGCAAGCGGCCGGTCATGGTGGCGATGGATCTGACCCGGTTCGCGGCGCTGACGACCGTCCCCGTCGCGTTCGCGCTCGGCCGGCTGACCTTCGCCCAGCTCCTCCTCGTCTCCGTCGTGGTCGCCGCCGCCACCATCGCCTTCAACGCGGCGAGCGGCTCGTACCTCAAGGCGCTGGTGCCACCGGAGGATCTGCTCGTCGCCAACGGGCGCTTCGAGTCGACGACGTGGAGCGCGACCATGGTCGGGCCGCCGCTCGGCGGTGCCGCGATCGGACTGTTCGGCCCGGTGACGACCGTACTGACCGACGCGGTCAGCTACCTGCTGTCGGCGCTCGGCATCCGCGCGATCGGCGGGACGGAGCCGCGCCCCGCGCACACCGGGCCGCCCCGGATGCGGGCGGCCGGCCTGCTCGAAGGGTGGCGCCACATCCTGGCCCACCCCGTGCTGCGTCCCCTCTTCTTCAACGTCCTCATGGTCAACGGCCTCATCATGGCCACCGAACCACTGCTCGCCGTCCTCCTGCTGGACCACCTCGGATTCGCGCCCTGGCAGTACGGCCTCGTCTTCGCCGCCCCCTGCGTCGGCGGGCTCGTCGGCTCACGGCTCGCCCGGCCGCTCGCGGCGCGGGTGGGACAGCACAAGGTGCTGCTCGTCTCCGGGGTGCTGCGCGCGTGCTGGTCCCTGGGGCTGGCGTTCGCACAGCCGGGCCTCCCCGGGATGGCGCTGATCATGGCGGTCCAGTTCGGCCTGGTGACCTGCTGCGGGGTCTTCAACCCGGTGCTGGCCACCGTGCGCCTCGACCACACCGCCCCCGAACGGGTCGCCCGCACCCTGACGGCCTGGTCGATCAGTACGAGCACCGCCATCGCGGCGCTGACCGCGCTCTGGGGCCTGCTCGCCGCCGTCACCAGCCCGCGCACCGCCATCGCGGTCGCCGGGGCGCTGCTCCTGGCCAGTCCGCTGCTGCTCCCCCGCCGGCGGGGCGTCCGGCCGGACGCGGCGGAGCGGCCGGCCGTGAGCCTCACCTGACGGGCCGAGGGGGACGGGGCGGCCCGCGGGAGAGGGCCGGTGTCGGGGCGCGGACCGGCCGTGGCACCGTGAACCGGGCGTGCCGCGCGGCCAGTCGCGGCAGGCGCCGTGTCCGATCACCTGAGCCGGGAGCCCGCCACCGTGACCGATCTCGATCCCTTCACCGATCTGCTCGACCCTCCGCTGTACGTCGTCACCGCCGAGGCCGCCGGTGAGCGGGCCGGCTGTCTGGTGGGCTTCGGCTCGCAGTGTTCGATCCGGCCCGCCCGCTTCATGGTGTGGCTCTCCAAGGCCAACCACACCTTCCGGGTCGCCGAGGGCGCCGAGCGGCTGACGGTGCACCTCCTCCGCCGCGACCAGGACCGACTCGCGCGGCTCTTCGGCGGCGAGACCGGCGACCGTGTCGACAAGTTCGCCGCCGTGCCGTGGCACCGGGGGCCGGGCGGGGCGGTGCTGCTCGACGACTCGGCCGCCTGGTTCGTCGGCCGGGTGGTGAGCAGGACCGACGGCGGCGACCACGTCGGTTTCCTGCTCGCCCCCGAGGCGGCGGAGAACCGCGCGGACGGCCGGACCGCCCTGCTGTCGCTCGCCGACGCGGCCGGTATGGACGCCGGGCATCCGGTGGACTGACCGGCGCCGCCCCGTACGCGGAGCCGGGACCGGCCGCCTCGCGGCGGCGGCCGGCCGGTCAGTCCGTGTCCCCGTGGCTGCGGACGACCTCCTTCACCTTCGCCACCGCGTAGCCCCAGCCCTGTTCGACGGTCGGCTTGGCCGGTACGGCGATCTCGTCCGGGTTGGTGAGTACGTCCAGCAGGACCGGGCCCGGGGTCGCGAAGGCCCGGCGTACGGACTCTTCGAGGTCACCGGGGTCGGTCACCCGGATACCGGTGATGCCCATGGCGGTGGCGACGGCCGCGAAGTCGGGATTGTCCAGGACGGTACCGAACTCCGGCAGCCCCGCCTGTTCCTGTTCGAGCTTGACCATGCCGAGCCTGCGGTTGTCGAACACCACGAGTTTGACGGGGAGTTGGTGGGTCTTCAAGGTCATGAGATCGCCGATGAGCATGCTCAGTCCGCCGTCGCCGCAGAAGGCCACGATCTGCCGTTCCCGGTCCAGGCACTGGGCGCCGAGGGCCTGCGGCATGGCGTTGGCCATGGAGCCGAGGTTGTAGGAACCGATCAGCCGTCGTCCGCCGCGCATCTCGACGAACCGCGAGAGCCAGACGGTGGCCATGCCGGTGTCGGAGGTGAAGACCGCGTCGTCGGCGGCGAGCCGGTCCACCACGGCGGCCAGCGCCTCCGGACGGATGTCTCCCTCTCGGTTGTCCAGCGCGGAACGGATCCGGCCCACCACGCCCTTGTCGTGCTGGGGGTCGGCCAGCCGCGCCTGGCCCTCGCGCCACTGCTCGAAGCGCTTGCGCGCGTCCTCCAGGTGCGAGCGGTCCCGCGCGGTGTCGCTCCCCGCGGGCTCGGCGGGCAGCAGCGCCAGGAGGTCCCGGACGGTCGCGCCGGTGTCGCCGACGAGACCCACCTCCACGGGCACCCGGCGCCCGATGTGCGCTGCCTCGCTGTCCACCTGGATGACGGTCCGGCCCTCCGGATACCAGTCCCGGTAGGGGAAGTCGGTGCCGAGCATCAGGAGCGTGTCCGCGTCCTGGAGGGCGGAGGCGGCGGCGGGGTTGCCGATCAGCCCGGTCTGGCCGACCTGGAAGGGATTGGCGTCGCCCTCGAAGCCCTCCTTGGCCTTCAGGGTGAGCACCATCGGCGCCGCCAGCCGGTCGGCCAGGGTCAGTACGTCCTCGCGGGCGGCGCGGGCGCCGCGTCCGACGAGCAGGGTGACCCGCCGCGCCCGGCCGAGCAGGTCGGCGGCGTGCCGGACCGCCGCCTCGTCCGGCCGGCTGATCCGCGGGCTCAGCGAGAACCGGGCGGGCCGGTCGGCGCTCAGCTCCTGCTCCCCCAGGTCGCCGGGGACGGTCAGGACCGCGACGCCCTTGCGGCCGAGCGCGTTGCGGACCGCCGTCTCCAGCATCTGCGGCAGCTGGTCGGGGGAGGTGATCGTGGCGCGGAAGACGGCCACGTCGCTGAAGAGCGCGTCGTTGTCGACCTCCTGGAAGTAGTCGCTGCCGATCTCGGCGAGCGGTACCTGTCCGGCGATCGCCAGTACGGGCGTATGGCTCTTGGCCGCGTCGTAGAGGCCGTTGAGCAGGTGCACCGAGCCGGGGCCGACGGTGCCCATGCAGACGCCCAGGCTGTCGCCGAGCTGGGACTGGGCGCTCGCGGCGAAGGCGGCGGCCTCCTCGTGTCGGCAGCCGATCCACTCCAGTCCCTCGGTGGTGCGGATGGCGTCGGTCAGCGGGTTCAGCGCGTCGCCGACGACCCCGAAGACCTGGTGCACGCCCAGTTCCTTCAGGGCGTCCACGATGACGCGCGCGACGGTTCGGGCCACTGGTTCCTCCAGGTCACACGGTGAAACGGTCGGGGTCGGCGGACTTCCAGTCGGCCGCCCAGGATTCGGGCGCCTCGGCGAGCAGCTGTCCGGGCTCCAGCCACTCGTAGAGCTCCTGGTAGGAGCGCTCGGTGTAGGGGTCGATACGCCGGTGCAGCATGTGGGGGCGGAGCTGTGCGGGATCGCTGACGCCCATGGACGCCATGATCTGCAGCGCGCTGGCGACCGTGGCCTCCTGGAGCCGCTGGACGCGGAGCGTCTTGTCGCCGACGTCGAGGGCGCGGGCCCGCCTGGGGTCCTGGGTGGTGACGCCGGTCGGGCAGGTGTTGGTGTGGCAGCGCTGTGCCTGGATGCAGCCGACGGCGAACATCATGGCGCGGGCGGCGTTGCCGTAGTCGGCGCCCTGCACCAAGCGCTTGACCAGGTCGGACCCGGTGGCGATCTTGCCGCTGGCCCCGATCCGGACGCGGTCGCGCAGACCGGCGCCGACCAGGGCGTTGTGCACGGTGAGCAGTCCCTCGGTGAGCGGGGTGCCGACATGGTCGGCGAACTCCAGGGGTGCCGCTCCGGTACCGCCCTCGGCCCCGTCCACGATGATGAAGTCCGGGGTCACGTTCTCGGCGACCATCGCCTTGCACACGGCGAGGAACTGTTGGCGCGAGCCCACGCAGAGCTTGAACCCGGTCGGTTTCCCGTCGGACAACTCCCGCATCCTGGCGACGAACTGGACGAGTTCGCGGGGCGTCGAGAAGACCCGGTGGTACGGCGGTGAGATCACCGTCTTGCCCTGGGGCACGTCCCGCACCCGGGCGATCTCGGCGTTGACCTTGGCGCCGGGGAGGACGCCGCCGATGCCGGGCTTCGCGCCCTGGGAGAGCTTCAGGGAGACGCACTTGACGTGGTCGTGGGCCACCTTGTCGGCGAACTCCTTCGGGTCGAAGTCGCCGTCCTGGGTCCGGCAGCCGAAGTACCCGGTGCCGATCTCCCAGACGATGTCCCCGCCGGGCCGCAGGTGGTACTCGGAGAGCCCGCCCTCCCCGGTGTCATGGGCGAAGCCGCCCGCCGCCGCGCCGCCGTTGAGGGCGAGGATGGCGTTGGAGGACAGCGAGCCGAAGCTCATCGCCGACACGTTGAGCAGCGCCATGTCGTACGGCCGTGCGCAGTCGGGTCCGCCGATCCGGACCCGGGGCACCTCCTTGGGCACCGGGCGGGGTGCCATCGACGGCACCAGGAACTCGTAGCCGGGCTCGTACACATCGCACTCGGTGCCGTACGGCTGCTCGGCGTCCGTGCCCTTGGCCCGCTCGTAGACGATGTTGCGGGTGTCCCGGTCGAAGGGGCGGCCGTCGAAGTTGCGCTCGATGAAGTACTGCTGGAGCTCCGGGCGGATCTTCTCCAGGAGGAACCGGGCGTGCCCCAGCACGGGGTAGTTCCGCAGCACCGAGTGCCGGCGCTGCACGAGATCCCACACACCCACCGCCGCCACCAGCAGCAAGGGCCCCGCGGCCGACCACCACCACGGCGAGACTCCGACCGCGGCGACAGCCGCCGCGAGCCCGCCGACGAGAACCAGGACAACCAGACCGATACGTGTCACGCCAGTCGGGTAGCCCGTGAGCCGGTGGTCATGTCCTGCGGCTCTTCAAGAAATCCCCAAGATCCGGCCAGGTCGCACGGCGGATACGCGAGCTCGGCCGACGGGGCCGATCCCGGCGGACCTCAACGCCCTTTCCCTGTCCACCCGTTGCGGGGTGCGCCGGAGCTCTCCGCCGTTCACAAACCTGCCAGGAAGCTGTCACACGGGGACGGAATGCCCCGTCACAGCTCCGGGGTTCTCACTGGCATGACGCGGTGACCGCCCCCCGAAGGAGATCCCCATGACCACCGTCCAGTCCGCCCCCACGGAGCTCCGGACCTTCACGCAGGACTGGCTCGACTGGTACCGCGCGCAGGAGGAACGGCTCGCTTCCCCGCACGGATTCCTGGCCGTCACCGGTCTGCACTGGCTCGACGACCGTCCGCAGCGGTTCCCGGACGCGCCGGGCGCCTGGTGGACCGACACCGACGGGGTGGCCGTGACCCTCGACGAGGAGGAGGAACTCGTCGTGGACGGCGAAACCGTGCGGGGCGAGCACCGATTCGGCGTGCTGCCCGAGCGCGGGGGCGTCGAGGCGGTCTGGGGCGATGCCGTGATCGAGGTGGCGCGGCGCGGCGGACACGACATCGTGCGGCCCCGGCATCCGGACGCCCCGCTGCGCACCGCCTTCGCCGGCACACCCGCCTACGCCCCGGACCCCCGCTGGGTGGTGACCGGTCGCTACCGCGCCTTCGACGAGCCGCGTCCGACGACCGTGGGCGCCGCCGTCGAGGGGCTGGAGCACGTGTACGACGCTCCGGGCCGGATCGAGTTCGAGCTGGACGGACACGCGCTGTCCCTGACCGCGTTCCCGGGCCACGGCGCGGGCCGGCTGCTGGTGCTCTTCACGGACGCCACCTCCGGGGTGACCACCTACGCGGCCAACCGCAGCCTCGCGCTCGACCCGCCGGCCGCCGACGGCACCGTCGTCCTGGACTTCAACCGCGCCGCCAACCTGCCGTGCGCCTACACCGACCTCGCGACCTGCCCGCTGCCCCCGGCGGAGAACCGGCTGCCGGTGGCGGTCGAGGCCGGCCAGAAGACCCCCCGTGAGCGGGGCGGCGCGTGACCCGACGCGTGAGCCCGCCCCGGGGGCCGCACTCGGCGCGGAACACCCCCCGGACGCGGGCGGTCGCGAAAGCGGCCGTCACCGCTCCGCGCACGCTCCGGGGCCCGGAGCGTCGGCCGCCGCCGCCGTCCGCTTCCGCTTGAACGGCATCTCGAACACCTCCGAGAACAGCCACGCGCACAGCACCGAGGCGGGTGCTCCCACCAGCAGGGTGAAGGCGAAGGTGTGCGCGCCGTGCGCGACGAAGTGGGGCGCGATCTTCCGGCTGACGACCATGACGATCGGCAGATGGACGAGGTAGAGGCTGTAGGAGAAGTCGCCGAGGCGACGGACGGGCCAGGTGGCCAGGAGCCGCGTCAGTGCGACGGGGCGGCCCGTGGCCACGGCAAGGAGGAGTGCCGTCATCGCGGGGACCACGGCGAGGTCCATCCAGAAGTAGTGGCCCACCGTCCACACCGAGCCCTTGGCGACGATGAGCGAGACGACCGGCAGCGCGGTCAGCGCGGCGAGCCAGTGCCATGGCAGCCCGCGGATCCGGTCGGACGCGACGATGATCCCGGCGCCCACGATCCCGGCGACGAAGACGGGGGCGAGGTTCGGGGTGAGCCAGTTCACCCCCTCCACCGGGGTCGCGTGCGGCGCCGAGAGGCCACGCGCCACCACCGGCAGGGTCACGGCCGCGACCAGCGCCAGTGCCCCCGACTTCCGCCGTAGCAAGAGGAGGAGCGGGAAGAGGAGGTACAGCTGCGCCTCCACGGCGATCGACCAGAACGCCCCGTTGGGTGTCGGTGCCGTGACCATGTCCTGGAGCACGAACCCGTACACCGCCACCGTTCTCCCGGTGGGTGGTCCCAGGTGGGAGGCCGGCACCACCCACCGGGCGACCGCCAGGCTCAGGACGAGGGCCGCCCAGTACGGCGGCAGGATGCGCCGGGCGCGTCGGCGGAGGAAGGGCACGACCCCTCCCAGGTGCCAGTCGTGGCGCGCCGGGGAGATGGCGAGGGAGAAGCCCGACAGCACCAGGAAGAAGACGACCGCGAGACGGCCGTACATCAGCCAACCCAGGCCCGCGGGGCCCGAGTTGCGGGGGAAACCGGAGAAGGTGAGCAGCCAGGAGTGGAAGAGGAGCACGTAGAGCGCGGCCAGCCCGCGCAGACCGTCGAGGCCGCGCACGTGGCCCTGGGCTCCACGAGCCCCAGGCTGTCCGCCGTCCTGCTTGCCCCCGTGGTCCCGGTCATCTGGGCGGTCTCGGCTGTCGAGACTGTCGCGGCTGTCGCGCGCTTCGAGTCGCTCCGGCGGCGGCGACAGGGTGAGGCGGGGTTCCATACCCCTCTCACGTGCCGTTCGCGGCCGATGTTCAACGACGGCCGTGGGCCTGTCGGTTGCGTGCGCCCGGCCCGGTACCGCCGTAGCCGCCGGCCCTCCCGCACAGGGCCCGGACCAGGCCGGCGATCAGCTCGGCCCGCTCGGTCATGGCGTCGACCACCAGGTACTCGTGGTCGGCGTGGGCGCCTCCCCCCACCGCGCCGAGGCCGTCGAGAGTGGGTACCCCGAGCGCGGCCGTGAAGTTGCCGTCGCTGCCGCCGCCGACGGCTGTGCCGATGATGCCGGGGTGCAACCGCTGTGCCAGCGCCAGGAGTTCGGCCGACGCCGACTCGGGCATCGGAGGCCGGCCGACGCCTCCCCGTACCTCGATCCGCGCCTCGTCGAGATGCGGAGCGAGCGCCGCGAAAGCGGATTCGACACGCTCCTGCTCCTCGGCCGACCCGACCCTGACGTCGACGACGACGGTCGCCCCGGCGGGCACGACGTTGTCCAGGGTGCCGGCGGACGCGACGGTCGGAGTGACGGTGGTGCCGAGCTCGGGGCGTCCGAGCGCCGCGATGTCGAGCACCAAGTGGGCCGCTTCCACCAGGGCGTTGACGCCGGCCTCGGGTTCCAGTCCCGCGTGCGAGGCCCGGCCGGTGACCAGCACCTGGAACGTGCCGCAGCCCTTGCGCCCGGTCTTCAGGGCGCCCCCGTCGGCGGCGCCCTCGCAGACGAGCACGGCACCGCAGGCCAGGGCCCGTTCCTCGATGAGCGCACGGGAGGAGCCGGAGCCGACCTCCTCGTCGGCGGTGACCAGGATCTCGACGCCGGTCCGGTCGTCGAGCGAGGCCAGCCCGTGCACGGCCTGCACCAGTCCGCCGAGCATGTCGAAGACCCCGGGGCCGGTCGCGTGCCCGTCCCGTACCGTGAACGGCCGGCGCGCGAGGGTGCCGAGCGGGAAGACCGTGTCGTGGTGGCCGAGGATCAGCACCCGCGGGTCGCCGCCGCCCGACCAGTGGACGTGCGGGCCGGCCCCGTTCTCGACGAGTACCGCCCGGCCGCCGAGCCGGCTCTCGACGAGCGCGGCGACAGCGCGGGCCGACGCGCTCAGCGCCTGGACGTCGCGCGAGGGGGACTCGGTCTCGACGAGTCTCCCGAGGTCCTCGATCATGGCGTCGACGCTCACAGGCTGGGTCACCGGGCCAGGGTACGCGGCACGCCGCCGCGGACGATCAACGTGGACGCGCGCCGGACCCCGCCCTGCGGAACGTCGACGGACCGTCTGAGCTGTGGTTGACGGACCGTCACGAACCCCAATTCCACAGCTGGTTGACGCTGCCCGAGCAGCCCCATCCCTGGACACCCTGCCCGTCCCTGCCGGAGGTCGACGCGTCCGCGTCCAGGCAGAGACCGTCCGGCGCGCTGACCACTGTTCGACCGCCCGAAGAGGTTGAAGTGCCGAGGCGCCAGCGCTGGGCGTCGACGCCGGCGCAGTCGGCGGTGCGGATCTTCTGGCCGTTGCGGTCGACGGTGGCCGCGTCGGCGTCCAGGCAGGCGTGGCTCTCCTGGTTCACGACGACGTACTGGGAACTCCGCCCGGGTACGCGGTACAGGGCCCATTTCTGGGCGGCCGTGCCGTTGCACCCCCATACCTGCACGGTGCCCGCGCGGCTGTCCAGGCACCTGGCCCCGGAGGTGGCGCCGACGCTCTCGGTCACGGTCAGCGAGCCGGACCTGACCGGTCCGCGCGCCGTGCCGTACAGCAGCCTCTCGGTCTCGGTGTCGACCTTGCCGTCCGCGACGGTTCCGGCCTCCGCCTGGAAGACCCGCACCGCGGCGAGCGTGTCCGCGCCGAACCGGCCGTCCGCGGTGACGTTCAACCCGTAGCCGTCGAGCAGGAGTTGGAGGGCTTTGACGCAGTCGCCCCGGGCGCCGGCCGTGACCCTGCCGGCGCACGCGGCCGACCTGAGGTCCAGGGTCGCGGGATTCCGTCCGTCGAGCGCCCCGGAGGGCTTCGGCGCCGTCGTCGCGGACGGGAGGGTGGGCCGCAGGGTGTTGGGCATGGAGGTCGGCTCCCCCACCTCCGCGCGGGACATCTTCGGTACGGGCGCGCCGGACGGCGTCGGAGTCCCGTCCAGAGACCGCAGCGCCACGGTCACTCCCCCGGCGGCGAGGACGGCCACGGTCGCCACGGCGGCCACCACCGCTCTACGGCGTCGGGCGGGCGCGGGCGCCGGTGCGTGAGGAGCGGGGTCGGAGGGGAGTACGGGTGCGGGGGTGGCCCCGGGCCTTGGCGGTCCCCCCGCCGGGCCCGGAACGGAAGCGGGGGCGGGAGCCGGGGCCGGAACCGACAGCTGGTGGCCGATCGCGGTCCGGAAGAGCACCTCGGGTAACGGGCGCCGGTCGGGGTCCTTGTCGAGACACCGGCGGATGAAGGAGGCCAGTTCGGCGTCGACGGCGGCCACCCTGTCGAGGGCCTCCTCGCTCGGCGGGTCGAAGGCCACCCGGTGCAGGACGTCGACGCCCGTGCCCTCGCCGAACGGTGGTTCCCCGGCGACGGCGTAGGTGAGGGTGGAGGCGAGTGAGAAGACGTCGGAGGCGGCGGTCACCTCCTGGCCCCTGACCTGTTCCGGCGACATGAAGGCGGGGGTTCCGACGTTCTGGCCCGTGACGGTGATCGAGGTGGTGCCGGCGCCCTGGACCACACCGAAGTCGATGACGCGGGCGCCGTCCGCTCCCAGGATCACGTTGGACGGCTTGAGGTCGCGGTGGACCATCCCCGCCTCCCAGATCGCCTCGATCGCGCGCCCCACGTCGGCCAGCAGCCGCCAGGCCGCCGCCGCGCCGACCGGGCCCCGCGCGGCGACGACGTCCTCCAGGGTGGGACCGGGTACGTACTCGGTGGCGACCCAGACCAGATCCTCGTCACAGCCGCTGCCCATCAGCCGGACGATGTGCGCGCCCTGGACGCGGCCCAGGGCGCCGACCTCCCGGTCGAAGCGCTTGCGGAAGAGCGGGTCCTCCGCGTACTCGGGCCGGATCACCTTGACCGCGGCCGGGCCCGGTCCGCCGGTGGTGCTCCGGCCCAGGTAGACCCGGCCCATACCGCCGCTGCCGAGCACCGACAGCAGCCGGTACGGACCGGCCTGGGTCGGATCGCTCTTCCGCAGCGGGACCACGGGCGGCGGCTCCATGCCCGCCACCGCGTAGGCCATCGTCTCGGACCGGCTGCGCTGCTCGGCTGGCATGGGAATCCTGGTGTCTCGCGTGGCACGTGTGACCGTGAGATTAGCGCAGCGCGCGGGTATGACAGAGGGGTTGGGGCGGTTTCGGCGCGGGGAGTCGCGGGGAGCGGCGTGTCCGGTCAAGGCCCGCCGCCCTAGGACGACTTGAGGCTGTCGAGCGGTGGTGGCGCGGGGGCGCGCCGAGTGCCACCGGCGCGGGTCAGACCTTCCAGGAGCGCAGTTGGTCGGCGACGGCCAGGACTCCGAGCCGGCTCTCATGGATCTTCCGTACGAGGTCGGACAGGGCCCCGTAGGGCGGGTCGATGCCCTCCCCGGACTGGTCCATGTACTGGGCGGCGACGAACGCGGCGTAGAGGCTGTTGCGGTACGGCAGCGGTTCCAGGCGCACGATGGTGTGCATCAGCGCCGCCGCGCGCCAGGCGGCGTCCGGGTCGGCGGTGGCGAGGGTGGGAAGCCTGGTCTTCTGCCGGGCGACGGCGGCGACGAGCGCGGAGTAGTCCGTGACCGTCATGTCCTCGTCGCCGAGGGCCGCCTCCTGGACGTCGAGCAGCCAGGAGACATCGACGTACAGGGGCATCAGGCGGCCTCGGCACCGTCGCGGTGCCCGGCGGGCGGCACCTCGCCGGGGAACGCGGTGTCGAACTCCTCGCGCAGCCGGTCGGCCCACGCGGCGGCGCCCGCGACGAACTGCTTGCGGTGCATCTCGCGGACGCCGAGGTCGTGCAGATACGCCTTGAGGCTCTTGCCCTCGGCCGCGGCGGCCGCCCGCACGCCTTCCAGCTCGTCGTCGGTGAAGGGCACGTTCAGTGATGGCATACCGGGATGGTACCTAGTTGGTGCCCGCCGTGCCAGGCCGGGCCGCACCACCGGAACGGGAACAGGCCCAGGGGGACACGCCCCGCAGATCCTCACCGTGCGCCCGGTACCGAGCCGGTGATCACCAGGTGACGGGAAGCTCGTAGATGCCGTAGGCCTGCGAGTCCTCCTTGAACTTCAACTCCGAGAGGGGGGCGGCCAGTCGGAGCGTCGGGATGCGGCGGAACAGGGTGCCGAACACGACCTGGAGCTCGACCCGCGCCAACTGCTGGCCCACACACTGGTGCGGGCCCCAGCCGAACGCCATGTGGTGGGAGGCCTTCCGGGTCAGATCCACCTTCGCGGGGTCCGGGAACGCCTCCGGGTCCCAGTTCCCGGCCGGCAGCGACGCGATGACGCCCTCGCCCGCACGAATGGTCTCCCCGTCGATCTCGATGTCCTCGACCACGGCCCGGCGCGCCAGCAGATGCGGGATGGTCAGATAGCGCAGGAGTTCCTCGACGGCTCCCGCGACGAGCCGTTCGTCGCCGCTGTTCTCGCGCAGCAGCTCCAACTGGCCGGGATTGTCCAGCAGGAGAGCCGTGCCGAGGGTGATCATGTTCGCGCTGGTGTCGTGCCCCGCGACCAGCAGGATGTGGCCGAGCGGCGCCGCCTCCTCCATGGAGAGGTCCCCGGCCCGGACCCGCTCGGCCAGGTCCGTCAGGACGTCCTCGCCCGGCGCGTCCGCCTTCGCCTCGATCAGACCGGCGATGTACTGCCGCAGCACGCGCGTCGTCTCCGCGGACTCCTCGGCGGTCTTGAACCGCGCGTTGGTCGCCCCGGCGTGCTCCTGGAAGAACTCATGGTCCTCGTAGGGCACCCCGAGCAGCTCACAGATCATCAGCGACGGAAGCGGCAGGGACAGCGCCTCGTTGAGGTCCACCGGGTTCGGCCCGGCCAGCATCCGGTCGATCAGGTCGTCGGTGATCTTCTGGATCGCCGGCCGCAGCCGCTGCATCCGGGGGCGGGTGAAGGAACTGGTGAGCATCCGCCGCCAGCGCGAGTGCTCCGCCCCGTCGGTGTTGTTGATCGACGGCTGTATGTGCGCCGCGTGTTCCTTCATCGCCTCCGTGGTGTGCGGATACCCCGGCGCGCCGATGTCGGCGCTCAGCCGCGGGTCGGAGAGGAGCTGACGCTGGGCCGCGTGCGTGGTGGCGACCCAGGGGGTACTGCCGTCCCAGGTCTCCACCCGCACGACCGAGGCGCCCGTGTCCCGCAACGCCAGGAGTCCGGGCGGCGGCGCGAACGGACATCCCGCGTCCCGTGGCGACGGAAACTCCGGCAGACCTTCCGACGCTTCGGAACCAACGACCAGCTCAGTCACGACCCGCACTCCTTCACTTCGACGTGCCATTTACAGAACAGTGAGTAGACCGATTGGTACATTCAGCCGTGGACGGGGGCGGGAGCAAGGGCGTCCACCACGTCCTGGCGGCGCAGCCGCGTCTGTTTCGGCATGTTCCAGCCGAGTACCGCGGTGACCGCTCCGCCGCTGCTGTAGCGGGCGACGAACCGGCGGGCGCCGAGATCGCCCTCGACGATCTCGGCCTCCGCCCCGGCCGGGATCACTCCGTGCACCTGGAGCTTCGCGTCGAACTGGTCGGTCCAGAAGTAGGGCACGGGCACGTACGGCAGGTTCTCGCCGAGGAGCGCGCCGGCCACGGCGACGGCCTGCTCCGTGGCGTTGGTCCGGTTCTCCAACCGCACCAGCCGGCCGAGGCGTTCGTGCTGGAACCGGGCCACGTCCCCGACCGCGTACACCCCGTCCGCCGCCCGGCACCGGGAGTCGCACACCACCCCGTTGTCCAGGGCCAGCCCGCTGTCCGCGAGCCACTCCGTCGCGGGTACCGCGCCGATCGCCACCACGACCACGTCGGCCGGCAGCGTCTCGCCGCCGGTCAGCCGTACGCCGGTGACCCGGCCGTGCTCACCGGTGAACCCCGCCACACCGTTGCCCAGCCGGAGCCTCACCCCCCGCTCCAGGTGCAGTTCGGCCAGCGCCCGCGACACCAGGGGCCCCACCTGAAGGGCCATCGGTGCCTGGAGCGGGCCGGTGAGGGTGACGTCGAGCCCGAGGGTGCGGGCCGTCGCCGCGATCTCCGAGCCGAGGACCCCCTCCCCCACCACGACCAGCCGCGCGCCCGGCACCAGCGCGCCGCGCAGGGCGAGGGCGTCGTCGAGGCCGCGCAGCACGTGCACGCCCGTCAACTCCGCGCCGCCGGGCAGCATGCGGGGCCGTACGCCGGTGGCGATGACCACCGCGTCGGCGGTCAACTCCCGTCCGGACTCCGTCCGCACGGTCCGGGTCGGCACGTCCAGGGCGACGGCCGCGTCCCCGAGGACGAACTCGGCGTCCAGCGCGGAGAGTACGTCCGCTGTCCGCAGCGCGGTCCGGTCCGGCTCCCAGGCTCCGGAGAGCACCTGCTTGGAGAGCGGCGGCCGGTCGTAGGGGGCGTGCGGCTCGTCGCCCAGCACGGTGATCCGGCCCGGATATCCCTTGCGCCGCAGGGCTTCCGCCGTGCCGAGGCCGGACGCCGACGCGCCCACCACCAGCACGTGGCCCGGGGGCGTCGTGTCGTCCTCGATGCTCATTCATGACTCCGGTTGCGCGTCGGTACGGGTGCACACGGCGGAGAGCGGGTGGTCAAGTCCCGTTTCGCCAGGGGCGGTTGGGGTCCGTTCCGGACCGGTCAGACCAGGTGACGGCCGCCGTTGACGCTGACCGTCTGCCCGGTGACGTAGCTCGCCTCCTCGGAAGCGAGGTAGGCCACCGCGTAGGCGACGTCGTCGGGGAGGCCGGCGCGCTTCATCGGCATCGTGGCCGCGACCGCGTCCACGTCGACCGGTCCCTGGCGGACGAGGGGGGTGTCGATGAAGCCCGGCGGCACGTGGTTGACGGTGATGCCCTTGTCGATGTACTCGACCGCCAGCGCCCGGGTCAGGCCGATGACACCACCCTTGGACGCCACGTAGTGCGCCATGGCGGGGGCTCCGGTCTGGGCGGACGAGGAGGAGATGTTGACGATCCGGCCCCAGCCCGCGGCGAGCATGTCGGGCACCAGCTCCTTGGTGACCAGGAACGGACCCTTGAGGTTGATGCCGATCATGCGGTCCCAGGCGTCCTCGGAGATGTCCGCGAACGGCTGGTAGGCCGTCGTGCCCGCGTTGTTGACGAGGATCCCGACGGGGCCCAGTTCGGCCCGGGTCCGGGTGGCCGCCGCCGCGACGGCGGACGCTTCGGCCGCGTCGCCGGGCACCGCGATCGCCGTACCGCCCGCCTCCCGGACGGCGGCGGCGGTCTTCTCGGCGCCCGCGGCGTCCAGGTCCCACACCGCGACCGCGGCGCCCCGCGCCGCGAGGACGTGGGCGATGGCTTCCCCGATACCGCGGCCGCCGCCGGTGACGACGGCGACCTTTCCCTGTAGTGACATAACGGCTCCTAGTTGTGCGTGGCACCCGGCACGACGGCCGGGTGGGGCGTCAGCGGGAGAGGACTTCGCGGGCGACGCCGCGGGCGGCGGTCGCGCGGGGAAAGCCCGCGTATCCCGCCGCGTGGTAGATGACCTCGGCGATCTCGTCCTCGGTCACCCCGTTGGTGAGGGCGATACGGACATGGGTGCTCAGCTCGGTCTCGGCGCCGAGCGCGATGAGGATGCCGAGCGTCACCAGGCTCCGGTCACGCGGGGCTAGCCCGGTACGGGCCCACAGCGCGCCCCAGACGCTGGTGAGGCCGATCTCCACCAGGTCCTCCCCGAGACGTCCGTCCCGCAGATCGAGATCGCCCTCGGGAAAGACCCCGGGCAGTGCCGCCCGCATCGCCGCCACCCCGGCACTTCGCAGGTCGGTCGGCTGCTGCGCTTCCTCGGCCGTCATATGTGACTCCTGTTGGCACGACTCCGTGTCCCCCGCAGATCGAAAGTTAGATCAATCGGTCGGTACAATCAATCCCTGAGCGCCGGAACGCCGGTCATCACATCCGCCGGAGCCGCCGCGGAGCCGCGTTTCCGTCACGACGCAGCCATTGATCGGGCCAATCCTCTCCTCTACGCTCGACTTCATTCGACCGATCGGTCGATTTAATAATCGGGCTCATCGGGCGAAGCGGCCCCCTGTCATCTGGAGGGCAGATGAACGAATCGACGAACACCCCGGCCACCCCCGCCGAAACGGCGGTCACGGCGGTCACGACGGCAGGACGAGAGGCGGACCGCGACGGTCTGCTGGACGTCGTCGTCGTGGGAGCGGGTGTCACGGGCATCTACCAGCTCTACCGAGCCCGGGAGGCCGGCTTCTCGGCCAAGCTGCTGGAAGCCGGCAGCGGTGTCGGCGGTGTCTGGTACTGGAACCGCTACCCGGAGGCCCGCTTCGACTCCGAGAGCTACTCCTACGGCTACCTCTTCTCCAAGGAGCTGTGGGAGGAGTGGGAGTGGAGCGAGCAGTACGCCGGCCAGCCGGAGATCGAGCGCTACTTCAACCACGTCGTCGACCGCTTCGGCCTGCGCGACGCCATCACCTTCAACACGCGGGTGACGTCCGCCGTCTTCGACGAGGAGACCGGCACCTGGACCGTCACCGCCGAGGACGGCAGCACCCTGCGCGCCCGGTACCTGGTCGCCGCGACCGGCAACCTCTCGGTACCGTTCATCCCGCCCATCGAGGGCCGCGACGACTTCCGTGGCGAGCAGCACCACACCAGCCGCTGGCCCAAGACGCCCATCGACTTCGCCGGCAAGCACGTCGCCCTCATCGGCACCGGCTCCAGCGGCGTCCAGATCGTCCCGGCCATCGCCGACGAGGTCGCCTCACTGACCGTCTACCAGATGAAGGCCGACTGGGTCACCCCGCTCAACAACCGGCCCATCACACCGGAGGAACAGGTCGCGCTCAAGGCCGACTTCGAGCGTATCCGGGACACGCTCAACACCTCGCCCAGCGGCTTCCTGCACAAGCTCAACATGGTCAGCGGCAACGACGTGACCCCCGAGGAGCGCCAGGAGTTCTACGAAAAAATCTGGAACAGCCCCGGTTTCACCAAACTGACCGAGCACTACCGGGACATGACCAGCGATCCCGAACTCAACGCCGAGTGGTGCGACTTCATGGCCGCGAAGATCCGCTCCCTCGTGAAGGACCCCGACACCGCCGAGAAGCTCGTCCCCAAGGACGGCGGCTACGGCGCCCGCCGGCCCCCGTTCGGCACCGGCTACTTCGAGGCGTACAACAAGCCCACCGTGCACCTCGTCTCGCTGCCCGAGGAGCCGATCGTGCGCATCACGGCCGACGCCATCGAGACGAGCGGGGGTTCGCGCGCGACCGACATCATCGTCTGGGGCACCGGATACGACTTCGGTACGGGCGCCCTCAACCGCCTCGGCGTCCAGGGCCGCGACGGCCGGCCGCTGAAGGAGTACTGGTCCGACGGCCCGCGCACCTACCTCGGTGTGGCCACCGCCGGTTTCCCCAACTTCTTCTTCCCCGGCGGTCCGCACGGCGCCCTCGGCAACAACCCCCGTTACGCCGGGGACCAGGCGGACCTCGTCCACGACGCCATCGTCCACGCGCGCGACCACGGCCACGACGTCATCGAGGTGAAGGAGTCCGCCGAGGCCGAGTGGACCGACCTCATGAACTCCAGCGACTCCCTCTCCCTCTTCCAGCGCAGCAGCTACTTCTACGGCGCCAACATCCCCGGCAAGGCCGTGAGCCAGCTCCTCAACCCCACCGGCCGCTGGAAGCTCCAGGAGCTCATCAACGAGCTGCACCAGAACGACTACGCGACCTTCGACTTCGCCAAGTCCCGTTCCGCACAAGGCTGATCGGCCCCCGCCCGGCCCGGCCGGCCACGAGCCGGCCCGGCCGGGCGGGGCTTCCGCGCGTCAGTGCGGCAGCGGTTCGGGAGTGGCGGTCTCCCGGCGGGCGAGGAACTCCCGCATCCGGTCCTCGATGTCCTCGAACTCGCGCCCCGGGCTGCCCATCCCCCGGAAGAAGGTCGCGCAGTACGCGCGCGAGAGGTACTCCGCGTCCCACTCACCGTCGGGCTTCACCCACTGGTACGTGTGGTTGTGCAGGTTGAGGAACTGGAGCGTGGCCAGCCGCGGGTCCAGCGTGCGGAACGAACCGTCCTCCATCGCCGCGACGAGCAGCTCCTGCACGATGTTCTCGAACTCGTGCCGCTGCGTCATCAGCCGGGCCCGGTTCTCCCCGTGCAGGTTGCGGTAGTCGTGCTCGTAGACCCAGACGTGGTCGAGCCGGGCCAGGATGTTCTCCAGCAGCAGCTGCGACAGCATGCGCAGCCGCAGCACGGGCGCCACTTCCAGGGCGGCGATCCGGTGCACCGATTCGAGCATCGGGCGCATCACCCGGTCCTGGATCTCGACGAGGAGATTCTCCTTGGACCCGATGTAGTAGTACAGCGCCCCTCTGGCCAGCCCGGCGACTTCTCCGACCTCGGCGATGCCCGTGGCGGCGTAGCCCTTCTTGGCGAACAGCGCGGCTGCCTTGTCGATGATCTCCTGACGCTTGATCTCGTAACTCGGCCCGTGCCCTGGTGGTCTTGGCATAGTTCGACATTTTAGGGCCTGCGGGGATCAACGGGCGTGCCGGGGATCTTGGACCCGCCGCGCCCCCGCGGCCCGGGGCCGCCCGGTTCAGACCGCGGCGATACGGCGCACGGTGTCCGCGATCGTGTCCCGCGAGGGCAGCCACACCCGCTCCAGCGAGGGCGCGTACGGCGCGGGTACCGGGGGCGGTGCCACCCGGGTGACCGGTGCGTCGAGGTGCCAGAAACCCTCGTCCACGGCGAGTGCGGAGAGTTCGGCGCCGACACCGAAGTCCCGTACGGCCTCGTGGGCGATGACGAGGCGGTTGGTCTTGGCGAGCGAGGCGAGGACGGTCTCACGGTCGAGCGGGGCGATCGTCCGCAGGTCGACGACCTCGACGCTGATGCCCTCGGCGGCCAGCGACTCGGCGGCGGCCAGGGCGTCCTGCACCATCCGGGACCAGGAGACGAGGGTGATGTCCGTGCCCTCGCGGACGACCTTGGCCTTGCCCAGCGGGACCAGGTGATCGGCCGGCGGGCGGGGGCCCTTGAGTCCGTACTGGAGCCGGTTCTCCACGAAGACCACCGGGTTGGGGTCCTGGATGGCGGCGCGCAACAGGCCGTAGGTGTCGGCCGGGTTGGACGGCATCACCACGGTCAGCCCGGGGATGTGCGCGAGGATCGCCTCCAGGCTCTGCGAGTGCTGGCTGCCCGAGGAGCGGCCGGCGCCGAACTGGGTGCGGACGACCAGGGGCATGGAGGCACGCCCGCCGGTCATGAAGCGCAACTTGGCGGCCTGGTTGAGCAGCATGTCCAGACAGACGCCGATGAAGTCCATGTACATGATCTCCACGACCGGCTTCATGCCCGCCATGGCCGCGCCGACCGCCGTGCCCAGGATCGCGCTCTCACTGATCGGAGTGTCACGGACACGGCCCGGGTACGCCTCGGCGAGCCCCCGGGTGAGACCGAAGACGTTGCCGCCCGCGCCTACGTCGATCCCGGCCACGAACACCGATGGATCGGCGGCGAGTTCGTGCTCCAGGGCGAGTCGTACGGCGTCCATGGAGCGGAAGATCTCGGCGTCGGCCGGCAGCGGGGCCGGCTCGGGCAGGGCCCGGCGCGGCGCGGAGACGTGGTCGTACAGGGTGGCGGGGTCCGGCTCGGGCAGGCTTCTCGCCCACTCCACCGCCGCCTCGATCTCCTTCGCCACCTCATCGTCCACGGCGTCGACGAGGGCCTCGGCCACGCCGGCCGCGGCGAGGTGCCCGCGCGCCACGAGCAGGGGATCGCGCTCCTTGGCGGCGGCGACCTCCTCCGCCGGACGGTAGCGCTCGGGGTCACCCTCGTAGTGGCCGTGCCAGCGGTAGGTCTCGGCCTCCACCAGTACCGGTCCCCCGCCCTGACGCAGCCGCTCGACCACGCCCGTCATGATGCCGACCATGGCGAGGATGTCGTTGCCGTCGACCTGCGCGTAGTCGATGCCGTATCCGGCGGCGCGGGCGGAGAGCGGGGCGCGGTGCTGCTCGGCGGCGGGCGAGAACTCGGAGTAGTGGTTGTTCTCGCAGAGGAAGACGACCGGCAGGTCCCAGACGGCGGCGAGGTTCACGGCCTCGTGGAACATGCCCTGGGCCACCGCGCCGTCGCCGAAGAACGCCACGACCACGTCACCCCGCGCGCGCATCTTGGCCGCCGTCGCCACTCCGCCGGCGATGGGCAGGCCGGCGCCGACGATGCCGTTGGCGCCGTAGATCCCGAGACCGGGGTCGGCGATGTGCATCGAGCCGCCGCGGCCGTGACAGGTGCCGGCGTCCTTGCCCATCAACTCGGCCATCATCGAGGCGGAGTCGAGGCCCTTGGCGAGGACGTGGCCGTGGCCGCGGTGGGTGGAGGTGATGCCGTCGCGTTCGGTGAGGGGCCAGCACGCGCCGACGGCGCTCGCCTCCTGGCCGATGGACAGATGGAGGAAGCCGGGGATCTCGGTCGCCTTGTACAGCTCCGAGGCCCGTTGTTCGAACCGGCGGATTCGGCTCATCCGCCGGTACATCTCCAGGAGTTGTTCCGCGTGCGTGTAACCCACACCGGTACTCCGCGGTGCCACAGTCATGCGTCCTCGCTACGCTCGCGCGGGCGATGCGCAGGAGGCACCGCCACGGTCTTCTCTTCTCGATGTGTGGCCCGGGCGCGGAGCCCGGGTGTCAGCCCTGTCCGACCAGTGCCCTGGCGATGACGTTGCGCTGGATCTCGTTGGTGCCCTCGCCGATCTCCAGGATCTTGGCGTCGGCGTAGAAGCGGGAGATCTCCGACTCCCGGATGTATCCGTAGCCGCCGTGGATCTGGACCGCCTGGGAGGCGGCGCGGTTGGCGACCTCGGAGGTGTAGAGCTTGGCCATGGCGGCTTCCATGGCGTGCGGGCGGCCCTGGTCGGCGAGTGACGCGGCGCGGTAGACCATCCACCGGGCGGCCTGGTACTCGGTGCCGATGTCGGCGATCTTGTGCGCGACGGCCTGGAAAGCGGACAGCGGGCGGCCGAACTGGCTGCGCTCCTTGGCGTGTTGGACGGCGAGCGCCAGCGCCGCCTTGGTCAGGGAGAGGCCGAGCGCGGCGACGCTGATCCGGCCCTTGTCCAGCACGGAGAGGAACTGCCGCAGGCCGCCGCCCTCCTCGCCGATCAGCTGCCCGTCCGGAATCCAGCAGTCCTCGAAGACCAGTTCGCGGGTGTCCATCGCGTGCCAGCCCAGCTTCTTCAGCTTGCGGCCACACGTGTAACCGGGGGTGTCCGTCGGCACGTAGAAGGTGGCGAACTGTTTGCGTCCCTCGTCGTCCTTGCCGGTCACGGCGAGGATGGTGACGCCCTGGCTGATCTCGGTGCCGGCGTTGGTGATGAACATCTTGGTGCCGTTGATGAGCCAGCCGCCGTCCGCGCGGCGGGCGCTGGTGGTGATGCCGCTCGCGTCGGAACCCGCCTCCGGTTCGGTGAGGCCGAAGGCGCCGATGGCCTCGCCGCGGGCGAGCGGGGCGAGCCAGCGCCGCTTCTGCGCCTCGGTGCCGTAGGCCAGCAGCGGGAGGGTGGCGATGGTGGAGTGGGCGTTCCAGGAGGAGGCCACCGACTGGTCGGCGGCGCCCAGTTCCTCCATCACGGCGACGTAAGAGACCATGTCGGAACCGGCGCCGTCGTACTCCTCGGGCACCAGCATGCCCATCAGGCCCAGCTCTCCCAGTTTGGTGAAGATGTGGGTCGGGAACTCCTCGTTCTCCGACCATGCCGCGGCGTGCGGGGTGATCTCCCTGGCCGCGAACTCGCGGACCATGTCCTGCAGGGCCCTGGTCTCCTCGGGCAGGTCGAAATCCATGTCACAGTCCCTTCGGGGTCAGCAGAACCTTGAGGTGGCGGGCCCGGTCGGCGGCCAGGTCCGCGAAGACCCCGACGCCGTCCGCGAGCGAGAACCGGCCGGTGAGCAGCGGGCCGGCGTCCAGGCGTCCGGTGCTCATCAGGTCGATGACGCGCGGTATGTCGAAGTTGTAGCCGAGCGTGCCGAGCACGGTGCGTTCGTAGAAGACGAGTTGGCCCAGGTCGATCTCGACCTTCCCGTGGCCGACGCCGGCGAGGACGACCCGCCCGCCGCGCCGTACGGCGGCGACGGCCCCGGCGGCGAGGGCGGCGATGCCGGTCGCGTCGATGACGGCGTCCGGTCCGACGCGGCCGGTGCGCAGGAACACCTCGCGGCGTACGTCCGTCGTGCGCGGGTCGAACGTCTCGGTGACGCCGAGGCCCGAGAGCAACTCCCGTCGCCCGGCGAGGGGTTCGCTGACGTAGAGTCCGGCGGCCCCGGCGACGCGGGCGGCCAGGACCACGGCGACGCCGATCGGTCCGCCGCCGACGACGAGTACGTTGTCACCGGGCCGCACGCCCGCGCGGGTCACCGCGTGGAGGCCGACGGCCAGGGGTTCGGCTAGCGCCGCCATCTCGTCGCTGACGTTGTCGGGCAGGCGCGTCAGGCCGGCGAGGGGCACGGTGACGCGGTCGGCGAAGGCGCCCGCGGACGCCAGTCCCACCGAGCCGCTCTTCGGGCAGATGTGGTATTCGCCCCGCACACACCAGTAGCAGACCCCGCAGCGCCAGACCGGGTCCGCGGTCACCCGGTCGCCGACGGCGATGCCGGGGACCTCGGCGCCCAGGGCGAGGACGGTGCCGCTGAACTCGTGTCCCAGCGCGAGGGGCGGTTCGGCACCGGTGAGCGGATGGGGGCCGCCGCGGATCATGTGCGGGCCTTCGAGGAACTCGTGCAGATCGGTGCCGCACACCCCGCACCAGGAGACCTCGACGACCGCCTCGTGCGGCCGGGGCTCCGGCGGGTCGGGCACCTCCTCCAGCCGCAGGTCCCGAGCACCGTGCCAGCGCAGCGCCTTCACGTCGTACGCCCCTTTGTGTCGTCGCCGTCTTCCTCGTCGCCGTCTTCCTCGTGGCCGTCCGGTGGCGGACCGCCGAACCGTGCCTTGCCGGGCCCTTCCGCGAGGAAGGAACGGAGTCCGGTGGCCGCGTCCGCGGTGCCGAACACCCCGGTGAACAGGGCCCGTTCGAGCGCGAGGCCGGTGGAGAGCGCGGCGTCGCCGCCGTGATCCACCGCTTCCTTGATCGCTTCCAGGGCGGCGGCCGGGCCCGCGGCGAGCCGTGCGGCGTAGTCGAGCGCGGCGGTGTGCACCGTGCCGGCCGGTACCACCTCGTCGACCAGCCCGATCCGCAGCGCCTCCTCGGCCCGTACGCCCCGGCCGGTCATCAGCAGGTTCTTCGCCCGCGCCGGGCCGAGCAGCCGGGTCAGGCGCTGGGTGCCGCCGGAGCCGGGGACGATGCCGAGCCGGACTTCCGGCTGGCCGAGGACGGCGTCGTCGGCTGCCACCCGGTAGTCGGCGCAGAGCGCCAGCTCCAGGCCGCCGCCGAGCGCGTGGCCCGTCACCGCGGCCACGACGGGCATCGGCAGCCGGGCGATCTCGTCGAACGTCCGCTGCAAGGCCCGGTTCCAGCCCCGGACCTCCTCCGGTCCCATCGCGGCCAGTGCCTTGATGTCGGCGCCGGCCGCGAAGAGCCGCTCACCGCCGTAGAGCACCACGGCCCGTACTTCGCGGGCGTCCGCCAGCTCGCGTGCGGCGGCGGCCAGTTCGGCACGCAGCGCGGAGTCGAACGCGTTGAGCGGCGGACGGTCCAGGCGGAGTGTGACGACCGGGCCGTCGGATTCGAGACGGATGGCTGACACGGAGGCTCTCTCCCCTCTTCCCGTTCTCCGGGTTCCCGGGTTCCCGGGTTTCCGTGTTCCCGGTCTCCCGGGAATCGCCCGCCGCACGACGGTTGTCGCGGACACCGGGGCGTCGTAAAGTGCGAGCAGGTTTTATAGACCAATGGGTACACTAAAACTTTGAGGCGGGCAACCGACCGGTCGGAACATTCCCGGTCGCCGAACGAGAGAGTCGCCGTGCACAATTTCGCGAGCATCCTCGACTATCACTCGACACAACGGCCCGACGCCGTCGCCGTAGTACAGGACGAACGGCAGCTGACCGTGCGCGAGCTGCACGAAAGGGTCAACCGGCTGGCGGCCGGCCTGTCCGGACTCGGCGTGGGCCGAGGGGACATCGTCGGACTGCTGCTCTACAACCGGCCCGAGTTCCTGGAGCTGGTGTACGCCGTCAACCGGATCGGCGCGGTCTTCCTGCCGCTGAACTACCGGCTCTCCGAGGACGAATGGCAGTACATCCTCGACCACTCCCGCGCCAAGGTCCTCGTCACCGAACCCGACTTCGTGGCGTCCACCGACCGGATCGCGGTGGGGCTGACCGCTCTGGACCACCGGATCCAGGTCGACGGCGACGCGCCCGGTGCGGCCTGGACCGGCTACGAGGAGCTGCTGGCCCGGCATCCGGACGCCCGGGTGGCGCCCGTCGACGTCGTCCCCGACGACCTCCAGCGGCTTATGTACACCTCCGGGACCACCTCACGTCCCAAGGGCGTCTGCATCACCTACGCCAACCTCCAGGCCAAGAACCTCGCCCACATCGTCCACTTCGGTCTCTCGGCGGCCGACACCACGCTCGTCTGCGGCCCGCTCTACCACGTCGGCGGCCTGGACATGCCGGCGCTCGGGGTGCTGCACGCGGGCGGGAAGGTCGTGCTGCAACGCAAGTTCGACCCCGTG
This sequence comes from Streptomyces sp. NPDC005423, assembly GCF_040606415.1. NCBI lineage: Bacteria > Bacillati > Actinomycetota > Actinomycetes > Kitasatosporales > Streptomycetaceae > Streptomyces > Streptomyces sp. NPDC005423. Next base: position 35,214 of record NZ_JBEXET010000016.1, read on the forward strand.
CGCACGCTCGACGCGATCCAGGAGCACCGGGTGACCAACCTCTGGCTCGCCCCCGCGATGGTGAACGCGGTGCTGGAGGTGCCCGGCCGGGAGTCGTACGACACCACGTCGGTGCGGTTCGTGCTGGGCGGCGGCGAGAAGACCCCGGAGCCGGTGCTGCGGCGCGTGATGACCGCCTTCCCCAACGCCTGGTTCGCCGACGCCTACGGCCTGACCGAGACCGTCTCGGGGGACACCTTCCTCGACCGCGAGCACTCCCTGTCGAAGCTCGGCTCGGTCGGGCGGCCCGTCCCGGACACTCTGGTGCGGATCGTCGACGACGGCGGCCGGGAGGTCCCCGCGGGCGAGCTGGGCGAGATCACCCTGCGCGGCCCGAAGGTCTTCGCCGGCTACTGGCGCGACGAGAAGGCCACCGCGGCGGCCCTGCGGGACGGCTGGTTCCACACCGGCGACATCGGACACGTCGACGAGGAAGGGTTCCTCTACATCGACGACCGCAAGAAGGACATGATCGTCTCCGGCGGCGAGAACATCGCCACCCCCGAGGTGGAACGCGTCCTGTACGAACACCCCGCCGTACTGGAGGCCGCCGTGGTCGGTCTCGCCCATCCGCGCTGGGGCGAAGTCCCGCGCGCCTTCGTGGTGTTCAGGCCGGGAGCGAGCGCGGACGCGCAGGAGCTGCGGGAGTTCTGCCGGGCCCGGCTGGCCAAGTTCAAGGTGCCCGGCCACTTCGACATCATCGCCGAACTCCCCCGCACACCCTCCGGGAAGGTCCTCAAGCGGAACCTTCGTGACCTGCCGACGGAGCGCCTCGCATGACCCACGCCGACAGTCAACTGCCCCTGGCCGGACGGACGGTGTGGGTGACGGGCGCGGGCAAGGGGCTCGGCCGCGCCATGGCCACCGCCCTCTCCCGGGCCGGGGCGTCCCTCGCCGTGACGGCACGCACCACGGACGACCTGGAGCGGCTCGCGGCCGAACTCGCGGGCCACGGCGGCGAAGTGCTGGTGGTACCCGCCTCGGTGGCCGACTCGGACGCCGTACGGGCGGCGGTCGGCCGGATCACCGAGTGGACCGGCCGGCTCGACGCCGTGGTCAACTGCGCCGGGGTCAGCCCCCACTTCACCCGCAGCGAGCGGGTCACCGACGAGGACTGGCGGCAGGTTCTCGACATCAACCTGCAAGGCACCTTCTACTGCTGCCGCGAGGCCGGCAAGGTGATGCTGGCCCAGGGGGCCGGCTCGATCATCAACGTCTCGTCGGTGCACGCGAGCACCGGCTTCGAGCGGATCGCCGCCTACGCGGCCAGCAAGGGCGGGGTCGAGGCGCTCGGCAAGTCCCTCGCCGTCGAGTGGGCCGACCGCGGGGTGCGCGTCAACACGCTGGCGCCCGGCTACTTCCGTACGGATCTCAGCTCGGGGCTCCTCGACAGCAAGTGGGGCGAGCGGATCGTCCGGGGCACCCCCCTGGGCCGGGTGGGGGAGGCCGACGAACTCGGCGGCGCCGCGGTGTTCCTCGCCTCGGACGCCTCCCGTTTCGTCACGGGGACCACGCTGACCGTGGACGGGGGCTGGACCGCCTGGTGACGGCGGGACCACCCGCCCTTCCGTCGAACTCCCCCCGCGGGGGCGGCACTTGGCCGCCCCCGCTCGGCATGCCCGGCCCCGGAAGACCGCCGCCCGCTGAGCCCGGAGGCACCGGCCGCGCCCCTCGCGTTCTTTCCGCCGCCATTCTTGAACGATCCATTGATTGTACCGACCGATAGGTCTACTTTACCGCTGAGCCGCACCGCGGCCTTCGTCACGGGAGCCGTGCGTCCCCCACGGCACGACATGAATCCCGTGGCCGAGTTCCGTCCGTTCCCCGGGCCGGCGACCGATCAGCGCGGCGCGCCCGGCAGGGACCGATCCTGTGTCGGACGTCCGCCCAGGCCGCCTGGACCAGAGCCGTTCCCTGGACCTCCGCACCTCCACGGAAGGCCCGTACTCATGTCTCACCCACAGACCACTTCTCCGCAGACACCCGAGAGATCCCGCTCCACGGCACGCAACGCGTTCATCGTCGTCGCGCTGGTGTGGGCGGTACAGCTCGTCTCGCTCGTCGCGGCACTGTCCGGCATCGCACAGGCGTCGGTCGCGATCCACTTCCGGACGACGCAGATCGCCTGGTTCACCCTGATGACCCTGCTGGCGGGGACCTTCTTCCTGCCCTTCGTGGTCAAGGGGGCCGCCCTGTACGGCAAGAAGCGGGCCCTGCTCGTGGCGACCGGCCTGGGACTCCTCGGAGACCTGGTCGCCGCCGTCGCCACGGACTACCACGTCCTACTGATCGGGCGCGGCCTGGCGGGCGTGTACGCCGCCGCCACCCCGCTCGCCTACGCGATCACCCGCGACGTGTTCCCTCGCCACTGGGTCGGACTGGCCAGCGGCATCCTCGCCGGCGGCGTGGGGCTGGTCGCCTTCGGCGGGCCGTTCCTCTCCGGCTGGCTGCTCGACAGCTACGGCTTCCGCGGCGTGCTGTGGTTCATGGTGGCCTCCACGGCGCTGAGTTTCGTCCTGGTGGCCGTCTTCGTCCCCACGAGTCCCGTCCGGGAGGCGGACGGCCGGATGGACTGGATCGGCGGACTCCTCCTCGGAGGAGGCGTCACCCTCCTCATCTACGCCGTCGGCCAGGGCTCCGACTGGGGCTGGACCAGCGGTCAGTTCATCGCCTACGTCGTCGGCGCGCTCGTCACGCTGGTCGTCTTCGTGCTGGTCGAACGCCGGGTCGCCGAGCCGCTGTTCCCGCTGACCATGACCAGGCGCCGCCAGGTGTGGTCCGTGCTGCTGGCCACCTCCGTGGCGGCCGGCTCGCTCAGCGCGGTCGGTGTGGTGATCCAGCTCCTGGTGCTGATGCCGAAGATCCCGCACATCTCCGACGGCCTGGGCTGGTCCGGTGAGCACAACGCCATTGTCACCAGCCCGATCAGCGCCATGATCATCGTGGGTGCGGTCGGCACCGGCGTGCTCGCCCGCCGTGTGGACGCCCGGTACCTGCTCGCCGGCGGTGCCGCGCTCACGGTGCTCGGCTACGGCCTGGGCACCCATCTGCACCACACCGCGGCGCAGATCATCGGGATGGGCGTGATCGCCGGGTTCGGTACCGGCGTCGTCGCCGCGGTCGTCCCCATCATGATCATCGAGGTGGTCACTCCCGAGGAACAGGCGCTGGCCAACGGCGCGCAGAGCCTGGCTCAGGGCGTGGCGCAGATCGTCGTCTCCCAGGTGGCCTTCGTGGTGATGTCCCAGCACGGGGCGGTCCTGAAGGGCACCCAGTTCTACCTGGACAAGGGCTTCTCCAACGGGCTCTGGCTGGTGGTCGGTTGCTGCACCGTCGGCGCCCTGCTGGTCGCGCTGATCCCGAAGAGCGAGCGGCTGGACCAGGTCGAGGTCGGACAGGCGGCCTGACGCGATCCCCGGTGCCCGGTCCGGCCCTGGCCGGACCGGGCACCCGCGCATGCGGCCGACGGCACGCCAACTCGGCTTCACAGCACCTTGGTTGGCCATGCCGCAAGGTGCGGCTAGACCGGCTGCCGGTCCCCCAACGCCTCGGCCGCCAGCCCCCGCATGACATGTTCGAGCAGGGCGAGCAGTACGCCCTTCACCGAGTCCTTGTCCCGGGCGTCGCACAGCACGAGCGGCACGTCGGGCGAGAGGTCGAGGGCGGCCCGGATCTCCTCGGGATCCTCCTCGCACTCGCCGTCGAAGCAGTTGACCCCCATGGCGAAGGGGATGCCGCGGTGCTCGAAGAAGTCGACGGACGGGAAGCAGCTCTCCAGCCGGCGGGTGTCGGCCAGCACCACGGCGCCGAGCGCGCCCCGGGACAGGTCGTCCCACATGAACCAGAAACGGTCCTGTCCGGGTGCGCCGAAGAGATAGACCACGAGGGCCGAACTGAGCGTGATGCGGCCGAAGTCCATGGCGACCGTGGTCGTGGTCTTCCGCTCGACGCCCGCCAGGTCGTCGACGCCGACACTGGCCTCGGTGATCAGCTCCTCGGTGCGCAACGGCACCGTCTCGCTGATGGTGCCGACCAGGGTGGTCTTGCCGACACCGAAGCCGCCGGCGATGAGGATCTTGGCCGTCGCCGCGTCGGGCGAGACCGCTGTGAGGTCGGGGTCAGAGTCTGCGAATGCCATCGATCACTGCCTGGAGGAAACGGGCGTCGGGGCTACCGGCCGCGGAGGGTGAGGTGACGGAGATGAGGTCGTTGTCCAGCAGGTCACCGAGGAGCACCCGTACCGCCGCGACCGGAAGGTCGAGGTAGGCGGCGATCTCCACCAGCGCCGTCGGCCTGCGGCACAGCGAGAGCAGTCGGTGCTGTTCCGGCTGCAGCCGCTGGGCGCGGGTCGGCGGCCGGACGGTGCTCACCAGGGAGATCAGCTCGATATCGGCCCGGACGGCCTGGGTACGGCCTCCGGTCACGGTGTACGGACGGATCAGCCGACCGGGATCGTCGCCCTCCCACGGGTCTTCCTCGGACCAATGTCTCATTCATGCTCACCCCCGAGTGACCCTCCGGTGTACTCCGGGAACCGCGGGGCCGCGCTGAGGAACTGCCCCACCTGCCGTACGAGCATCGTCATCTCGTACCCCACGTTGCCCACGTCCACCGCGGAGGTGGCCAGCACCGCGAGCCGGGCACCGCCGCCCGCGGTGGTCACGAAGAGGAAGAGGTCGTCCATCTCGATGACCGTCTGCTGCACCCGGCCGCCGCCGAAGTGCCGGCTGGTGCCCTGCGCCAGCGAATGGACCCCGGAGGCGATGGCCGCGAGCTGTTCGGCGTCGGCCCGCGCGAGCCCCTCGGAGGCGCCGACGAGCAGCCCGTCCTCCGACAGGACGATCGCGTGCCGGGTCTCCGGAATCCGCTCGATCAGGTTGTCCAGGAGCCAGGCCAGTCCGTCGCGCGTGGCGTTTGCTGCTGTCATGAAGTGTTCCTTGTCGGAGGAGATCGAGTGGGCAACGGACACCGCTAAGGCCGGTTCGTGGGCCAGGCGGGTGGAGGGACCTGCTCCTGGGCACGGGCCCGGCGCGTACCGTCCCGCAGGGCGGCGAGCATCGAACGCGCCTGCTCCGGCCTGCGCTCCTCGGCCTCCCGGCCGGGACCGCGGTCGTCGTCCGACTCCGCGTGCCGGTTCAGGAGTTGGGGAGCGAGGTTGGCCTGCCGCACCCGGCGTGGCAGCCTGCTGCCCGATCCTCCGGTACGCGGTCCCGCGGCCGGCACGGGCGCGCGGCGGAACCCGTCACCGCCTCCGGTGCCGGCAGTGTCGTGCTTCACGGATGCGGGTGCGGGTGCGGGTGCCGGTACGGGCGCGGGAGCGGGCGCGGAACGGGGCGCGGGGCGGGGCGTCGACCGCGCGCGCATCGGCATCCCGCCGGACGTCGCCCGCTCGGGCGGCGCGCTGCTGACCGAGGCGAGATGACGGTCCGCCTGCGCGTCCAGCTCCATCGGCTCGGTGTCGGTGACCGGCTCCGTCAGGGCGTACGGCAGGACGACGACGGCCAGCGAGCCGCCGTAGGACGAGGCTTGCAGGCTGGCCATGATTCCGTGGCGCTGTGCGAGGTGGCCGATGGTGAACAGGCCCAGGCGCGGGTCGTCGCCCAGCGAGGTGAGGCTGAACTCCTGCGGGTTGTGCAGCAGTCCGTTGGCCGCCTCGTACTCGTCCGCCGAGAGCCCCAGGCCGCGGTCCTCCACCTCGATGGCGTACCCCTGTGCCACCGGCAGCGCGCGCACCCGCACCTCGGTGTGGGGAGGCGAGAAGGTCACGCCGTTCTCGATCAGCTCGGCCATGAGGTGGATGGTGTCGCCGACCGCCGGGCCGGTCACCGCGATCGCCGGCATCGGTTCGACCACCACCCGGGTGTAGCCCTCGATCTCCGACACCGCGCTGCGCAGGAGGTCGGCCAGCGGCACCGCGTGCTTCCAGCGACGGCGCGGCGTGGAACCCGAAAGGACCGTCAGGCTCTCCGCGTTGCGCCGCATGCGGGTCGCGAGGTGGTCGACGCGGTAGAGGTCGGCGAGGAGTTGGGGATCCTGTTCCTTGCGTTCCATGCCGTCGATGACCGTGAGCTGACGGTGCACCAGGATCTGGGTACGCCGGGACATGTTGAGGAACACCAGCCGCGCCCCCTCACGCAGCCCGGCCTGCTCCAGCGCGACACTGACCGCGGTCCGCTGGGCGATGTTGAAGGCCTCCGCGACCCTGCCCAACTCGTCGCTGCCGTAGTCGAGTTCGGGCAGCTCGTCGAGGTCGGCGCGCTTACCCTCGGCGCGCAGCCGGGTGATCAGCTCGGGCAGCCGGTTCTGTGCCAGGTCGAGCGTCGCCTCGCGCAGGCCGGACATCCGGCCGATCAAGGACCGGGTGATGCGCCAGGACATGACGGCGACCGCGAAGACCGCGACCAGCGCGAGGGCACTGCCCAGCAGGACCCTCATCAGCAGCGCGTGGCTCCTGTCCGCGCTGTTCTGGGTGACCTCGCCCAGGTACTGGTTCTCGACGTTCTGTACGTCGGTGAAGACCCGGCCGGGAGCGGCGGACCGGGCGGCCGGCACATGGGAGACCGGGATGCTGTCGCCGCCGTTCGCGGGCGCCATGGGGATGGCGGTCTCCAGCGCTTCGAGGCTCGCCCAGTCGCCGCTGCCCATGACCTTCTCCAGCGCGGCGCGCTGGGCGGTCGGCAGATAGGGCGCCACTTCGTTGGTCATGACCGAGTCGCGGACAGCGGCGGTGGCGGTGAGACTCCGCCGTTCGGTGAGGCTCAGCCGGCCGGAGGCGACCGCGGCGTCGAGGATCGCCCGCTCCTCCGCGAGCGCCTCGGTGGCGCGCAGGAACGACAGGGCGTGGGCTGCCTCGGCGGCCGTGGCCCCGCTGCCGTTGTCGGTGCTCAGCGTGCCGAAGAGGTTGAGCACGGAGGCGATCGCGCCGGCGTAGACGTCGTACACGTGCTGGCGGGCGCCCTTGCCCGAGTCGACCTTGGTCCGCTCCGCCGTCAGCTCGGTCAGCCGCTTCCGTACGGTCTCCAACTCGGCCTGGTACTGCGGCGTTCCGTCGCTCGCGGAGACCGAGTCGGCCTTGTGGAAGGCGGCGAGGATGCCGTCGGTCCTGGCGCGTTCCGCGTCGAGTGCGGTGCGGCTGCCGTGCGACGAGAGCAGCATGAGCGTCAACTGCCGTTCCTTCTGGAACTCGCCGACGCCGGGGACCAGGGCGTAGGTGGTCTTCGCCGCCTGCCCGACATGGTCGGCGGCGCGCCACTGGTTGAACAGGACGGCGGAGCCACTGACCCAGAGCAGCACCATCGCCACCGTCGGAACCAGCGCGAGCGCGATGAGCGCGGCCCGGATGGTGCGGCCCCGGCCGCCGCTCGGCCGGACGCGTACGGTCTTGCCCCGGTGTCTGCTCACTTCACCCGCCGGCGGGTGCTGGCGTGGCGGGAGCGGAGGACTGGGGCATGGGGCTGGGGCACCAGGACTTTCCTTTCCGGTGTGACGCATCGAGACAGCGGGGCGTCACTGAACATGCATGGGCCAACTGGGAGTTGACGGGTATGCATGAAACCCAGCACGCGGATCAGGGTCAAGCGCGTCTTCAAGATCGCGGACGGGGCCGTTTAGGCAGGTCGGTACATTACGCGCGTAGATAATCGCCGACCCGGGGGATGGCGCCTTCCCCGCCTCGATCACGCTGGTGCCGTTTGCGCAGCGTGAAGGCGTGTGGAGGGGTAGTGAACACCCCGGGGACGCGCCCGGCGTACCTGGCGGCAAGCCCTCATGGCGCTCAGCGTACTGTGACCTAGATCACGTGAACACGGAGAGTGGAAGCACACAAACGGAGAATGAGACTCCGTCGGCTGGACACGCCACGCGTGTTTAGATCGACCTGTCCAATACCGGAAGCCAGGTGACGTGCGGCGAGGCCCCCGCCACGGTGTCGGTGTCGCGGCGAGGGCCTTCGTCCCGCGGCCGGGCGACGGCGGCTGCCCACCGCCCCTCGACCGCCGGTCACTCCGCCGCGGAACCGGGCTTCTCCTGGAACTGGTGCCCGAGGAAGGCACCCGTCCACGACATGAGGTCCGCGGGGACGTAGTACCCCTTCTCGTCGTTGATGGCGTCCCAGTTGCGCACGACGTCCTCGACGGTGGCCGGGCCGCCCTGGTGCACATAGCCCGGCGTGGAGGCGATGAAGAAGCGGGCGAAGCCGCCCGCGCCGGCCGCGTAGATCTCGCCGTTCACCGGGCACTCCTCGTGCGCCAGGTAGGCCACGATCGGGGAGACCGCCTCGGACGGCATCCCCGCCTGCTGGGCGGCGGCCTCCGCTGCGGCCTCGTCCTCGATGCCGCCCATCCGGGTCAGCGCGGCCGGGGCGATGACGTTGACCTTGATCCCGTGGGGTTCGCCGGAGAGTTTCGCGCTGCGGGCCAGGCCGATCACCCCGCCCTTGGCCGCCGCGTACGACAGGTTGTTGTCCAGGCCGAACAGACCGGCGGACGTGGTCAACACCACGCGCCCGTAACCCTGTTCCACGAAATGCGGCCAGGCGGCCCGGGTCGTGTTGAACGAGCCGAGCAGATGTACGGCGAGGTGCCGCTCGAGGTTGTCGAGGTCGATCTCGGGCAGACCTGCGTACCTGATGATTCCGGCGTTGTTGACGAGGATGTCGATACGGCCGAAGGCGTTCAGCGCCGTGTCGACGACGGCCGCGCCGCCCGCCTCCGTGGAGACGTCGTTGCCGTCGGCCACGGCCTGACCGCCGGCCGCGACGATCTCGTCGACGACCTTGCGCGCCGGACCGGCGTCGACACCCTCGCCCTCCATCGATCCGCCCAGGTCGTTGACGACGACCTTCGCCCCCCGCTCGGCCAGCAGTCGGGCGTGGGCCCGCCCGATGCCCCGTCCCGCACCGGTGACGACGGCGACGCGTCCTTCGAAGCTCAGCTCGCTCATGGGTGACTCCTGTCGTACTGCACTGTCCTGCGTGGCCACTGGCGGGGAGAACATTAGAACGGTCGGTCCATAGTGGCAATGGAATGGGAATGACGGAGTGGGTCGGCGGAGCCGTTGGAGGTTACCCGCGACGCCTGCCGCGGATAGATCGGCGATGTTTTAGCGAATCATTTTGTTGACCGCTCGGTACATTCTCCCTAGCATGCGTACGGCGGTCGACGGGGACCGTCAGCCGAGTAAGGAGTTTGCCGTGACGAAGCGATGGAAGCAGCGGCCGCCGGGTTCGACGTGGGGCGACTGGGGTGAGGACGACGAGCTGGGGCGCATCAACCTGCTCACCGCGGAGAAGGTTCTCCAGGGAGTGCGCGAGGTCGAACACGGGGTCACGTTCAGCCTCAGCCTGCCGCTGGACTATCCCGGCGGTTCGGCCCTCAACCAGCGCCGCTACCCGCCCATTCTGCGGCCGACGGAGGACCTGGAGCACAAGCAGGACGTCTTCTACAACGTCGTCGCCAGCAAGCAGATCGACCCGTCGCTGATCGACGTGTGGTCCGACGACGTGGTGACCCTCTGGCTCCAGTACTCGACGCAGTGGGACGCCCTCGCCCACCAGGGCGCGGAGTTCGACGCCGACGGGGACGGGGTCGCCGAGCCCGTCTACTACAACGGTTACCGTCCCGACACCGACATCATCGGCCCCCGCGAAGGCGTCAAGGGCGACGGCAGCGGCAGCCTCAGCCACGCCGGCCACCTCGGTCTCGAGCACATGGCGGAGCACGGTGTGCAGGGGCGCGGTGTCCTGATCGACATCGCCCACCACCTGGGCACGGGTTACCGGTCGGTGAACCTGAAGACGCTCAAGGAGATCATGGCGGCCGACAAGGTCGTCGTGGAGCCGGGCGACATGCTCCTGCTGCGCACGGGCTTCGCCGAACAGATCCTCGCCTGGGGGAAGAACCCCGACCCGGTGGCGATCCACCAGACGGCCGCCTATCTCGACGCCGACGACCCGGACCTGCTCGACTGGATCGCCGAGTCGCAGATCTCCGCGCTGATCGCCGACAACTACGCCGTCGAGGGCGTCGGTGTCACCCAGGCGCAAGGTCCGCACACCCTGCTGCCCATCCACCACCTCTGCCTGTTCAAGCTGGGCGTTCCGCTCGGCGAGCTGTGGTACCTGAAGGAGCTCGCGGCCTGGCTGCGCGAGCACGACCGCAGCCGCTTCCTGCTCACGGCTCCCCCGCTGAACCTTCCCGGTACCCAGGGCAGTCCGCTGACACCGGTCGCCACCGTCTGACGGAGCGGCACACCGGAACGGGGGGTGCTCCGGAGCGGCATTCCGGAGCACCCCCCGTCCGCCTCCCCCCGCACCCGGCCGCCGCCCCAACTCCCGTGCGAGCGACGGGCGATGGGCCCCAGGGTGTCCCCGGATCCCGGCTCAGCTCGTGCCCGCTCCACTCGCTCCGGCTCGGCTCGTTCCGCCCGACTCGTGCCCGCTCAGCTCGTCGCGGTGGACTTCGCGCCGGTGGGCGAGACGGCGTACCAGAGACTCTCCTTGGCCTGGCCGTTGACCTGTCCGGCCGCCGTGTCTCCCACGTACCGGTACAACGGCCAGCCGCCCAGGGTGAGTTGCTTCCGTCCGTCGCGGTGGACGGTGCCGAGGAGGCCCTCGTCGACCCCCGTGGTCCGCACGGAGTCCCCGATGACGACCGGCACCCAGGTCTTCGTACAGGCCCCGGAACAGGTCCACTTGGACGGGGACGCCTCGTCCTTGTCGTAGCGGTAGAGGGTCATTCCCCTGTCGTCGGTCACCACGTTCCCCAGGCCCGTCACCGCCACGGCCCGCACACCGGTGGTCGTACCCGGCCGCGCGCCGCCGGAGTCACCGGTGGCGGCCGGTGCGGAGGTCGCGGGCCGGGAGACGGCGGTGCTGACCGGAGCGACGCTGCCCGGACTCGTACCGGAGGCGGTGTAGTCCATCGAGCTGCCGCACGCCGCCAGGAAGAAGGCCGAGGTGAGCCCCGCGACCGAGAGGAGGACGATGCGCTGCTGGATCACGGAGCTTCCCTTCGCCGGACGTTCTGCTTCCCCCCTCAGTACGTGAGCGGGGCCCGGCGCGCTCAGCCACCGCCGACACATGGCGGAGCCTTGACCGGCGGCGGCGGACGACCGGCGCCGACCGGCTCAGGCGGTGCTGGTCAGCACGACGAGTTGCTGGGTGGCCCTGGTCATCGCGACATAGCGGTCGACGGCGCCCTCGATGCCGCTGCCGAACGCCTCCGGGTCGACGAGGACCACCAGGTCGAACTCCAGCCCCTTCGACAGCTCCGGGGTCAGCGAGCGGACGCGGGGCGTCGCCCGGAACGTGGGGTCGCCGATGACACAGGCGATGCCGTCGGCGTGGCCGTCGAGCCAGCTGTCCAGCACGGAACGCAGCTCGGAGACGGACCCGTGGAGCACGGGATGGTCACCGACGCGGATCGACACCGGCACGTTGGCGTCCGGCAGCACGGCCCGGATGACCGGCTCGGCCTCCGCCATGATCCCGGTCGGCGTACGGTAGTTGACGGTCAGGGAGGCCAGCTTGATGCGGTCGAGGCCGACCCGCGCGAGCCGTTCCTGCCACGACTCGGTGAACCCGTGCCGGGCCTGCGCACGGTCCCCGACGATGGTGAAGCTGCGGGACGGACACCGGAGCAACAGCATCTGCCACTGCGCGTCGGTGAGTTCCTGGGCTTCGTCCACGACGATGTGCGCGAACGGGCCGGCGAGCAGGTCGGGATCGGCGGTGGGCTGCGCGGCCTCGTCGACGAGCGCGTCCTGCATGTCCTGTCCGTGCAGCATCGTCACCGCGCCCTCGCCGTCGTCGTCGGCCTGGAGGAGGGAGTCGACGACCTTGGCCATGTGCTCGCGTTCGGCGGCGAGCGTGGCCTTCTTCCGGCGCCCGCGACGCGCGGCCTCCGGGTCACCGAGCCGCTGCCGTGCCGCGTCGAGGAACGGCAGGTCGGAGACGGTCCAGGCCCGTGCCTCCGCGCGCTGCAACCGCCGGACGTCGTCGGGGCCGAGCCACGGGGCGCAGAGCCGCAGGTAGGCGGGCACCGACCACAGGTCACCGACGAGATCCGACGCTTCGAGCAGCGGCCACCCCCGGTTGAACGCCGCGAGCAGCTCCCTGTTCTGCCCCAGCGACTTGCGCAGCAGATGTTCCGGGGCGTCGCCGTCGTGCTTGTCCACCAGCATCGTGAGCAGTTCCTCCCAGACCTGCTCACGCGCCTCGTTGTGCGGGGTACCGGGCTCCGCCGCGTCGAACGCCACGGCCCAGTCGTCGGCGCTGAGCGGGATGTCGTTCCAGTGGGTCGAGACCGTCATCCCCTGGGTGGGCGGCTCCTCGTAGAACCGGACGGCCGCCTCGACGGCGCGCACCAGCCGCGCGGACGACTTCAGCCGGGCCACGTCCGGGTCGGCCTCCTCGGTCGCCGTCGCGCCTTCGGCGACGAGGTCCCGCAGCGTGCAGGTCTGTACGCCCTCCTCGCCGAGACTGGGCAGCACGTCGGCGACGTAACCCAGGTAGGGCTGGTGCGGACCGACGAACAGCACGCCGCCCCGGCGGTGTCCGAGCCGCGGGTCGGAGTAGAGGAGGTACGCGGAGCGGTGCAGCGCCACGACGGTCTTTCCGGTGCCCGGACCGCCATCGACGACGAGCGCGCCGGCCGACCCGGCGCGGATGATGGCGTCCTGGTCGGCCTGGATCGTGCCGAGCACGTCGCGCATCCGTGACGTCCGGTTGCCGCCCAGGCTGGCGATGAAGGCGGACTGGTCGTCGAGCGCGGCATGACCGACGAACCCGTCCGGGGTGAACACCTCGTCCCAGTAGTCGCTGATCCGGCCGCCCGTCCACCGGTACCTGCGGCGGCTCGCCAGCCCCATCGGGTTGGCGTGGGTGGCTCCGAAGAAGGGCTCGGCCGCCGGTGCGCGCCAGTCGAGCAGCAGCCGACGCCCCTCACTGTCCGTGAGACCGAGCCGTCCGATGTATACGGGTTCGGCGTCGTCGGCGCCGACCATGTGCCCCAGACACAAGTCCAGCCCGAACCGGCGCAGGGCGCGCAGCCGGCCGGTCAGCCGGTGGATCTCCGCGTCCCGGTCCATCACGTGCCGGCCCACCCCGCCGGGCGCCCGGCGCTCGGCTTCCAGCCGGCCGGCCAGCTCGGCGATCGACTGCTCCAGACACTCCGCGATCGCCGCGAAGTGCCGCTCGTCCCGGGCGATCAGCGCCGGGTCCGCCTTGGCGGAGAGACGGTCGGGCAGGTCAAACGCCCTGGCGGTCAGGGGGCTCACGGCAACAGCTCCGATCTGTGGTCGCGTACGACCGTCATGTGCGGCGAGGCGGGGTGTCCGGGCGGCCGACGGCGTGACGGGAACGACCGGGGTGGGCGGGTTCCGTCATGCGCCGTGCCGTGGGCCGGACGCCCGGCCGGCTGTTCCAGTATCGCCGGTCCGGCTCGCCCTCACTCACCCCGCTTCCGCCACAGGTCGCGGAGGAGCGCGATCTCGGCCATGTGATGGATGAATTCGAGGTTGGCGCCCGCCAGTACGTTGACGTACGGGTAGTCCGCGTCGTTGCTGTACGGGTACCGGGAGAAGCCGACCGTGTCGAGCTGTTCCTCGGTGACAGCGGCGACGCTGTCCCGCCAGCGGTCGATCAGCTCCCAGAAACGTCCGACGGCCACGCCGGCGGAGGGGCTGAAGTCGACCAGCAGTTTCGGTTCGCGGCGGTGTTCGCCGAAGGTCCATTCCCAGGCGCCCGCGAAGTGGAAGTGCACGTGTCCGAGCCGCCACGCGATCGTCGTGACCGGCGTCTCGTCGGGCGTGGGCGGACCGGTGTGGGCGAGGACCTCCTCGACCCGCTCGACGCTCACACTCCAGTCGTCGGCGATCCGGTCGACGCTCATGCCGTCGGCGGCCTGCCGGGCGACCTCGGTGTACTCGCTCGCGGGGATGTCCGCGGCGCCCAGGTCGAGCACCCACTCGCCGGGCCCGAACGCCCTGGGCGTCACCGCCTCCGCCCGCCGCCGGACCGACCAGCAGCCGGGGACCGGCTCCCACAGGTACTCCTCGTCACCGAGCCCTTCCAGCCGCACCCGGGCCATCTCCCTCGCCTGGTCGAACTGCTCCAGCAGCAGCCCCAGCCGGTCGGTGCGTACGCTTACGGACTCCATGGCCCACTCCCTCGACGGTCGCGTCACCGTGAACTCACGGCGGACCAGCGGAAGTTAGCGCCTCGCCGCCCGGGGTGCGACTCATTTCCGACCGTGGCGGGGCCGGTCCGGTGTTCGAAGTAGGGTGCTGCGCGTGGCCGATACCCAACTGAGCAGCGCCGTCGCGAGCGGCGGCGGAGAGCGTCATGCCTCCTGGCTGGAACTCTTCTTCGATCTCGTCGCCGTGGTCGGCGTCTCCCAGCTCGCGCAACTGCTGGGAGACGAGCCCGGATGGCGGGACGTGGGCCTGTACGTGGTGCTCTACCTGGCGTTCTGGACCAACTGGCTCTCCCTCACTCTCTACGGCAACGTGGCGGGCGACCGCACCAGGACCCGCACCCTGCTGCTGGGCATGTTCGGGCTGACGGTGATGGCGGCGGCCGTACACGGCGTGCAGGACGGCGAGTTGGGCGCGGCGTTCGCGATCGGCTATGTCTGCACGCGGCTCCTGGGCGGCAGCGTCTTCGGGGACCGGCGCGAGATCCTGCTCGACTGGCCGACGGTCTCCTTCAAGGCGGGGGCCGTTCCGTGGACGGTGTCCATCTGGGTGCACGGTCCGGCGCGGCCCTGGCTGTGGGCAGCCGGTGTCGTCATCGATCTGTACGTGACCTTCTTCTTCACCAAGAATTATCTGCTGCGCGCGTTGCAGCAGCACCGCGAGCGCGCGGACCGCCGCGGACGGCCCGCGTCCCCGGCCCTGGGCGCGCCCGAGCCGGCCGGCTCGGGCGAGGTGACCGTCGCCCGTACCGACAGCGAGCATCTCTCCGAACGGCTCGGCCTGTTCACGATCATCGTGCTCGGCGAGGGTGTGTACCAGCTCGTCGAGGCGGCCTCGGACGCCGAGTGGGACCACCGTCTCTACTCCACGGGCATCGGCGGGTTCGTGATGCTGGTGCTGGTCTGGTCGCTGTCCCTGCGCCGGGGCCGGGGCGGCATCCCCTGTCTGGGCAACGCCCTGGTGCCGCCGCGCGTTCTGCTGGGCCTGCACTGTCTCGTCACCGGTGCGCTGGCGGCCCTCGCCGCCGGCCTGGGCGTGGTGGTGGAACGCGCGCACGGCCGGCTCCCCGAACAGACCGGCTATCTCATGGCCACCGCGCTGGGCGTCTACCTCCTCGTGGCGACCGTGCTCACTCATCGGGCCGACCCCGGCCGGCTGCCCCGTCTCCTCGTCGCGGCGGTGCCCGCCCTCGCGCTCTGCGCCGTCGCCGCCGTCACCGACGGTCTGCACCGCCGCCCGACGGCCCTGGCGTGGGTACTGGTCCTCGCGGTGGCCTGGTTCGCGGCGTGGACGCATCAGGGCAAGCCGCCGGAGTGACCGCCGCGGCCCGAACTCCCTCCGCCGGTGCGGCGGTTGTTGACGGAACGAACCGGGCGAACCGGGTGCGAAGGCGCGGCGACCGGGCGCACCGGATGCCTATGCGGCGCCCCGGGAACCCGCTCGCCGGGTCGCGATCCCATGCGTCCCATATGCCACTGCCGTAGCCCCTCGTCCCACCCGTCGCACCGCCAACACCCGAGGTCAGAGCGGTGCGACACTCCTCACCAGCGAGTTCGTCGGAAGGCTAGCCGCGCGGTCCACCGCCCGCATAACGTGCGGTGGGCCGGACCGTTACCCGCGGTCCACGCGCTTGGGGCCCACAACCCGCTAGGAGACCCTGGGATGTCCTCCGACAGCTCCGAGTTACACCCCGCCCAGCATCGGCCCGGCCTCCCCGCCCCCACCACCCCCATCGCGACGACCCCCGCGCCCCTGCCCTCGTCGTCGTCCTCGGGGACGTTCGAGCAGGAGTCCGCCCCCTACGACGGCAGGTATCTGCCGGCCTGGACGTCCCATCCGTGGACCGGACGCCACCGCGACCTCCGCCTCCTGCGCCGGGCCGCCCGCTGGCAGCGGCGGGTCGCGGCGTTCACCGCGCTCGGCTACTTCGCCTTCTTCCTCGCGCTCACCGTCGAAGTCCCCTCGATCATGACCCGCACCGCACCGGGCGGCCTCCCCACCGGACTGCTGCTGGCCCTGGCGCAACTCCCCGTCACCTGGCTGGCCGTCCTCCTCTACGAGTTCACCGCACGCCGTTACGTCGATCCCCTCGCCAACCGCGTACGCCGTCAGCCGCACCGTCCCCGCGACGGGGAGCGGCGGCCGTGACGGACTTCGGGGGCGCCGCGCAGTCCTGGTCGCTGGTGGCGTTCTGCAGCGTCGTGACCCTCACCCTCCTGCTCTGCGTGGTCACCGGTCCCGACCGTGACGACCTCGACGAGTTCTACACCGGCTACCGCTTCCTGTCCCCCCTGCGCAACGGTCTGGCCATCGCCGGTGACTACATCTCCGCGGCCACCGTCCTGACCGTCGGCGGCATCATCGCGCTCTGCGGCTACGACGGTGTGGTGCTCGCCCTGAGCACCCTGCTCTCCTTGCTGCTGCTCATGTTCCTGCTGGCCGAACCGCTGCACCACACCGGCCGGTTCACGATGGGCGACGCGCTGGGCCGCCGTATGCCCGGCCGGGCGGTACGCATCACCGCCTGCGCGGTCACCCTCGCCTCGCTGCTGCCCATGATGGTGGTCCAACTCGCCGGAGTGGGACAGCTGTTGGCGTATGTGCTCGGCTTCACCGACAGCTCGATGCGCACCGGGTGCATCGTCGGGGCCGGCACGCTGATGATCACGTACGCGGCCATCGGGGGAATGCGCGGCACCGCCCTGATCCAGATCCTCAAGACGGTGATCCTGCTCGGTTCCGGACTGATTGTCGCCGCCCTCATCCTGCACACCTTCGGCTGGAGTCCCCGGACCCTGTTCCAGTCCGCCGCACGGAACAGCGGGGCGGGCGAGAAGTACCTCCGCTACGGCCTGCAGTTCCGCGACGGGAAGTACCGCGCCCTCGACATGGTGAGCACCCAGTGCGCCATCGTGCTGGGGGGCGCCTGTCTGCCGCACGTCACGATGCGGATGTACACCGCGGGCAACGCCCGTCAGGTGCGGCGGGCGATGTCCTGGGCGGTCTCGGCGGTCGCCCTGTTCGTGGCGGTGATGACCATCGTCGCCGTCGGCGCCACCGCCCTCATCGGCGGGAAGACGATCGCCGCGGCGGACCCGCGCGGCAGCACCGCCTATCTCCTCGGGGCGCGCGCCGCGTTCGGGCCGGACCTCTCCCGCGCGGAGAGCCTGCTGTTCACCACCGTCACCACCGCCATCTTCCTGACCCTGCTGGCCTCCGTGGCCAGCATGACGCTGGCCTGCGCCAACTCCCTCGCCCACGACATCGCCGCCCGCTCCGACACCCCGCCCCTGCGCGAGATGGCCCTGGCCCGCCTCGCCGCCCTGGCCGTGGGGATCCCGGTGATCCTGCTCGCCGTGATCGCCCAGCACCGCAGCCTCCAGCCCCTCGCCATCCTCTCCTTCTGCCTGGGCGCCTCGGCGATCGCGCCGGCACTGGTCTACAGCCTGTTCTGGCGGCGCTACACCCGGGCCGGCCTGCTGTGCACGCTCATCGGCGGCACCGTCAGCGTCCTCGTCCTCATGACGGGCACCACCCTGGTCTCCGGCACTCCCCAATCGGCCTTCCCCGAGGCCGACTTCAACTGGTTCCCGTTCACGACCACCGCCCTGGTCTCGGTGCCGGCCGGTTTCCTGTCCGGGCTGCTCGGCACCGTCCTGTCCGGCAGAAAGGCCAAAAGGCGCGAACGCAACCGCTACGAGGCCATCGAACCCGTCCTGCTCGCCGGACCGTCCCGCCCCAAGAACGGATGACGGGCCGCCTGCCGCACGGCCCCTACAGGCGTGCGGCCAGTGGCTGCCGCGCCACCGACAGCACGCGCTCCCGCATCAACTCCAAGCACAGCCGCATGTTCTTGTCCGCGATGTCGGTGTCGGGCAGCCGGGCGGCGAACTGCAGCCCCTCGTGGACCCTGGTGATCCACGCGCACACCTGGTCGCCGTAGGAGACCCGGATCAGGCCGTACGCCTTGAGTTCATGCCAGCGTTCGGAGCCGGGCAGGGCGCGCGAGTCGACGTAGGAGACGATCGAGTAGAGGTCGGGGGAGGTGGGGCGGAAGTCGGTGCCCAGGAGGCGCAGGACGCGGGCGATGGGCATGCGGGAGAGGTGCTTGTTCTCGCGGAGTGTGGCGCGGACCATGCGCAGGGCGTCGTCGAAGTCCCGCGCGTCCTGCACCGGGATCTCGATCGGCGCGCCGCCCACGTACCAGCCGACCGAGTCGGCCCACCGGGACTTCACCCGGGTGTGGAACGGTACGACGGTGCGGTACACGCCGAGGCCGCTGATCTCGCGGACGGCGAGGGCGACGGCGGCGAGGACGCCGACGAGACTGCCGCCGTAGGGGCGGCAGTACGCCTCGAAGGCCGCCGCGTCCCTCTCGTCGACGAGCATCTCCTGGAGGAACTTCTGTTCGGGCAGCGGTCCTTGGGGGTCGAGGCCGAGGTCGACGGGGAAATTCGGCAGCCTGCCGTCGCACCGGGCGATGAACTCCCGCCAGCGGGCCACGACGGCGTGTGTGTCGTCCATCAGGTCGGCGTCGGTGCGTTCGCCGGCGCAGAAGTCGATGTAGCTGGCGACGGACGCCGTCTCCACGGTCCGGCCGGCCAGGCCCGCCGCGTAGAGCTCGTGGATCTCCCCGGCGATGCGATGGATGGAGTAGGCGTCCACGTTGCTGTGGTCGAACGCCAGGTAGACGCTCGTGCCGTCGTCCCGGACGACCGCCGTGAAAAGGAAGTTGGGCCAGGCGAGCGCGTCCGCGGCGACGTCGAACCGGTCCTGCATGTACCGGGTCAGGGTGACCGCGTCGGTGAACTCCCCCACGTCCTCGCGGTGCAGGACCACGGCGCCGGTGTCGAGGGTGAACCGGCGCATCTCCTCGCCCTCCCACCGGAACCCGCTGCGCAGCGTCTCGTGCCGCAGCATCCAGGTACGCAACGCGCCTTGTAGCACGTCGAGTTCGACCCGGCCGGGGATGTCGAAGGCGGTACCGAGCCAGGTCGGTACGAAGAGTCCGTCCTGGCGCACGGTCCGTGCGGTGCGGATGTGCGACTCCTGGACGTACGCGGGCGGCCGGCCGTCGTCCGGCAACCGCCGTGCCGCGCTCACCGCCGCCGGGTGCAACGTCCACTCCACCAGCCGTCCGGGCCGGATCTCGCACCGCTGAAGGTCGGTCATGCGCACAGCGCTCTCCGTTCACCTGCCCACGGGAGGCCGCCGGGCACCATGTCGATCCACGCCTCCATGCCTCTCGGGCACCGCTCACTGCACGGGGAGAACAACGATCGGATATTCCGAAAGCAACGCGGCGGCCGGTGATCGCCCCTCTGTTCCCCTTCGCGCCCTTGGCCGCGGGACGCCCGGACGGAAGCCGGACAGCTCGGTCAGGGCCGGCCCGTCCGCTGTCGGGTCGAGCGGCAGCCGGCCCGCAGGACGTCGAGTTTCTCCGCGTCGACGGAGTCGGGCTCGGCCGTGTACGTGACGATCCGGAGGTCGCTGCCCGCCGCCAGCACGACATCGAGGTCGAGGGCGATGCCACCCAGCCGGGGATGTTCGATGGTCTTGCGGTCGCCGACATTGGTGCGGGCGCCGCCGGTCAGCCAGAGGCGGGCGAAGCGCGGACTGGCGCTCAGCATACGGTCGACGAACGAGGCGAGGCGGGTGTCGTGAGGGTAGGCGGCCGCCGTCAGCCGCAGGTCGGCGACGAGGTCCTCCTCCTCGGCCGCGTCGCCCTTGCAGGACCGGACGGGCCATGCGCCGATCGGCTCCAGCCGCCGGTCACCGTCCGCGCGGAACATCCCCGCCACGAGGTTCCCGCCGGCCCAGCCGTAGGTCCCGGGATGCCCGACCGCGGCGCACCACATCTCGTTCCAGGCCACGAGGGTCCAGTCGGCGGCGAAGACGGCGGTCGGGCTTCCTCCCAACTGGTCCACCAGGCGGCGCACCCTCGTGGGGACGCGCAGCGAGACGTTCCCGGCGGCGGGCGGTGCGAGCTGGGCGCAGCGGAAGAGATGGTCGCGTTCGGACGGATCGAGGCGCAGCGCCCGGGCCAGGGCGGTGACGACCTGCGCCGAGGGGTTACGGGCCCGGCCCTGCTCCAGCCTGACCACGTAGTCCACCGAGAGGCCGGCGAGCCGGGCCAGTTCCTCGCGGCGCAGACCGGGGATGCGCCGGTCCCCGTCCGTCTCCACCCCGCAGTCCCCGGGTGACACACGCTCACGCCACCCCCGCAGAGCGCTGCCGAAGTGGTTCGTCGTCGCCATGGAGATCATCGTGGTCCACTTCTCGCGGATCACAAGGCCCGGCCCTCGCGCACTACGGAGTCTTTACCCGGCCGACTCGCTCCGCTCGGGCTTCTCGCCGGGAGCGTCCCAGTGTCCGCGGATGAAGGCGGCGGCGTCCCGCAGCGCGGTGTCGCCCTCGTCGAGCAGTGCCGCGAACGCCTGGAAGACGTGCGGGACTTCGGGCCACACCTGGAGTTCCACCCGTACGTCGTGGGCGGCGGCGCGCGCTGCCAGCCGTACGGCGTCGTCGAGGAGGATCTCGTGCGAGCCGGCCTGGACGAGCAGCGGCGCGAGTCCGGTGAGGTCGGCGTGGACGGGGCTGGCGTACGGCGTGGTGGGGTCCGTGTCACGCAGGTAGTCACGGGCGCGGTCGCGCAGTCCCGCCGGGGTCAGCGCCGGGTCGACGGCGGCCTTCGTGACGGCGCTGTCGCCGGACACCGTCAGGTCGGTCCAGGGGGAGAACAGCGCGGTCGAAGCGGGCTGGGGCAGGCCCGCGTCCCGGGCGGCGACCAGCGTCGCGACGGCGAGACCCCCGCCCGCCGACTCGCCGACGAAGGCGACGGCGGAGCTGGGTACGCCCTCGTCGAGCAGGGCGCGGTAGACGGCGAGCGCGTCATCGAGGGCGGCCGGGTAGGGGTGTTCGGGGGCGAGCCGGTAGTCGACACAGACGGCACGGGCACCGGTACGGCGCGAGACGTCACCGGCCAGGCCCGCCGCGTCCGCGGCCGAACCGATGGCGTAGGCGCCGCCGTGCAGGTACAGCAGGACGCGTTCGGGATCGGTGTCCGGGGTCTCCACGGTGACGACCGGAACACCGCCCAACTCGCTCTCGCCGGTGGTGACATCGGGGGGCAGCGGAAGGGAGGTCATCATGCCGTGGAAGACGGCGCGTGCCTCGGCGACGTCGCCTCCGAGGTCGAGCGGGCCGTGCCGCAGCAGTTCGTCGAGTGCCTGGCGCTGTTGCCGGGACATGGCTGTGCCTCTTTCGTGGTCCGAGGTGGTGCGGCGGGGTGGGACGGGGCCGGCGGTGGGACAGCGGTCAGCGCGGCGGTCCGACGACGACCTGGCCGTAGAGGTCGGCGGCCTCGGCCATGAGGTCCTTCGAGATCTCGAAGCCTTCGGGGCGGGGTGTCGACAGGTCGCGTCCGGCGTGCCGGAACATGCCCTCGATACCTCCCGGCGTGGCGATCATCAGCAGGTCGGCGTTGTCGGAGGTGATCCGGTAGCCGTGCGGGACGTCGCGCGGGAGGAACACGATCCCGCCCTCCGACAGTTCCCTCTCCTCGTCGTCGCACCACAGCAGGGCACTGCCCTTGATCAGCATGAAGATCTCGTCCTCACGCGTGTGCTTGTGGTACGGGGGTGCCTCGCCCTTGCTGACGGTGAACCGTCCGACGGTCAGCTGTCCGCCGGTGGCCGCGCTGTCCAGGAGCACGGCGAACCGGCCGCCGTCCAGCCATTCGAGTTTCTGCTGCTGTTCTGGCTGGGCCAGATAGGCCATGGTCATGGCGGTGTCCGTTCGGCCGGGGAACCCATCGACGAGTCGATGATCCCCGCGACCCCCCGGAGGTCGCCAGTCATCTGGGTAGGAACAGCGGTACCACTCCCCCGGCCGGCCGGCGGGCCGGCAACGCAGGCGCGGCACGGGGGAGTTGCGGCATGCTCTGCTGTCTTCGCCGCCTGTGCGCTGTTCCTCCGCGCGGTCCGGGAGACCGACCGCGCCGGAGCCGTCTCCGGCCGGGTGAACAGGCCGACCAGCGACGGGGGTCGTGATCGCACGGGCGGCCGGCGGCCTGGT
Source organism: Streptomyces sp. NPDC005423 (assembly GCF_040606415.1). Lineage (NCBI taxonomy): Bacteria > Bacillati > Actinomycetota > Actinomycetes > Kitasatosporales > Streptomycetaceae > Streptomyces > Streptomyces sp. NPDC005423. Next base: position 57,522 of record NZ_JBEXET010000016.1, read on the forward strand.
GGGGCCGGCCGGCGCCCGGCGGTGTTCTCAGTAGCCGGTGCCGAGTGCGCTGGTCGTGTAGGCGCACTCGGTGTAGATGTAGCCGGGTCTGAGCTTGGCCGTGTCCGAAGCCGGGGTGTCGGTGCTGCTGTCGGGCCGGTGCACGAAGTACGTGGTGCCGGCGGGCAGGCTGATGGTGTGCTGCGGATAGTGCTTGCCGCTGTCGTTGCAGGGCTTGAACCCGGTGAACAGGGTGCTGCTGAGGGAGTACGACGTGCAGCTGCCGCAGCCCTTGAGGGTGAAGCTGCCGGTCACCGGCCCGGTGTAGAGGACGGTGATGTCGTCGGGACTGTCGTTCTTGACCGTGACGGAGATGCTGCCGCCGGACGCGGTGGTGGGCAGGCGCTTGCCCGCGGCGGGGACCGTCTGGGCGACCTCCGCGGCGATGGCGACCTTCTTGGCGCGGGCCCGGTTCGGATCCTGCGGGCTGTTCTTGACGAAGTCGTTCATCGTGGTGAGCGCCGTGTCGAAGTCGCCGCTCCGGTACTCGGCGAGCCCGCAGTCGTACGTGCCCGCGTCCGCACGGGAGTCGGCCGTCTTCACGTCCTCGGCGAGGGCGGCTGCCGCGCCCGTTTGTTCGCCACCGAGGCCGGATATCTGGGTGGAGAGCCCGCGCAACTGCTGGACGGCGGTGCAGGGTTGGCTGCCGCGTACCCCCTTCGCGGCCGTGCCCACCGCCGACTTGACGGCCGGTTCGACCCGGGCCGCCTGCTCGGAGCTCGGGAACAAGTCGAGCAACTCCCCGAAGTGCGTGGGCCAACTGGTGTCCCTGGCGGCCAGACCGTCGAGGCCGCAGGCGTACAGCGACGTGGCGAGCCGGTCGTCCGGCCAGTCGGCGAGCGAGCCCAGGGTCTTCTTGTCGATCGTGCGCGGGACCGTGCGCAGATACTTCAACTGGGGTATCGCGTCGCAGTACTTCTTCTGCGCGTAGGCCGTCGCGACGGTCGCGTAGAAGGTCTTCATCCGGTCCGGCACCCGCGCGGCGGCACGCGAACCGGCGTGGGCGGAACGCAGGTTGTCGTAGACGTCCAGGGCCTCGCCGTAGTGCGGCTGGGCCGTATTGAAGGGCTCGTCGGCACTGGCGCGGACGAGCGTGTCGGCCTTCTCCAGCCGGTCCAGCAGCATCTGCTCGGTCGCCTCGTCACGCGCGTTGCCGTAGAGCACCACGCCGGCGGCCGGGACGGCCAGCAGCACCAGGCCGAGCAGGAGGGCCAGCGGTGCGCGCGGCGGCCAGGCGAGCCGCGTGCGCAGGGCGGCCAGCGCGCCGTGGACGGCGACGCCGACAAGGAACACGACGTAGAGGACGAGGGCCGCCCCCGGGACACCGTCCGGGTCGGCGGGCAGCGCCACCAGCAGCAGTACGGCGGTCGCCGCCCAGCACGCGGCCACGAGTACCCAGCGGCGCAGCAGTGCGTAGCCGAGGCCGAGACCGCCGAGGTTCAGCAGGCCCACCGCCGCGGCGCGCACCCCGTCCGGCGGGGCCGGTGGTGGTGCCGACGGCATGGGCGGCACGACGAACCCCGAACCCGGACCTGAACCTGGACCTGGACCTGGACCTGGACCTGGACCTGGACCTGGACCGAAACCCGCACCGTACTGATCCCCGGACATGCCTCTCCCCCCGCTCAACCGCGCCCCCGTTACCGCGACTTGTCAGTGTACGGTCGGGTTCGCCGTCAGGACAGGGGGATACGGAGCCGCCGCGGCTCCGTCCGCACCCCCTGAAAGACCGGGAGACCAGCGGGTTAGCATATGAGCGCCGTCTAGCTCGAAAGAGAAATCTGTGTCTGCCAACGAGGACTCGTTCACCCACTGGAAGACCCGCGAGGAGATCGCGGAGTCGATGATCCCGATCATCGGAAGGCTGCACCGGGAGCGGGACGTCACCGTCCTCCTCCACAGCCGTTCCCTGGTGAACAAGTCGGTGATCAGCATCCTCAAGACACACCGGTTCGCCCGGCAGATCGCGGGCGCCGAGCTCTCCGTCACCCGCACGCTGCCCTTCCTCCAGGCGCTCACCGCCCTCGACCTCGGCCCGTCGCAGATCGACATCGGCATGCTGGCCGCGACCTACCAGAGCGACGGCCGGGGGCTGTCCGTGGCGGAGTTCACCGCCCGGGCCGTGGCGGGCGCGACCGGCGTCAACAAGGCCGAGAGCCGCTCGGGCCGCGATGTCGTCCTGTACGGCTTCGGCCGGATCGGGCGGCTGGTGGCTCGGCTGCTGATCGAGAAGGCGGGCTCGGGCAACGGTCTGCGGCTGCGCGCGATCGTCGTGCGTCCCGGCTCGGGCCTGGAGTCCCAGGACCTCGTCAAGCGCGCCTCGCTGCTGCGCCGCGACTCCATCCACGGCCCCTTCCAGGGGACCATCACCGTCGACGAGTCCCGTGGCCTGATCATCGCCAACGGCCATGAGATCAAGGTCATATACGCGAGCGACCCGGCGTCCGTCGACTACACGGCGTACGGCATCGAGAACGCCGTTCTCATCGACAACACCGGCAGGTGGCGCGACCGTGCGGGGCTGTCGCAGCATCTGCGGCCCGGTATCGACAAGGTCGTCCTGACCGCTCCGGGCAAGGGCGACGTCCCGAACATCGTGCACGGCGTCAACCACGACACCGTCAAGCCCGACGAGCGGATCCTCTCCTGCGCGTCGTGCACGACGAACGCCATCGTGCCGCCGCTGAAGGCGATGGCGGACGAGTACGGGGTCCTGCGCGGACACGTGGAGACGGTCCATTCGTTCACCAACGACCAGAACCTGCTGGACAATTACCACTCCTCCGACCGCCGGGGCCGTTCCGCGGCGCTCAACATGGTGATCACGGAGACGGGCGCCGCCTCCGCCGTGGCGAAGGCGCTGCCGGACCTCAAGGCGCCGATCACCGGCAGTTCGATCCGGGTGCCCGTGCCGGACGTGTCCATCGCGATCCTCAACCTGCACCTGGCCCGCGAGACCACCCGCGAGGAGGTGCTCGACCATCTGCGCACGGTGTCGCTCACCTCGCCGCTCCGCCGCCAGATCGACTTCACCACCGCCCCCGACGCCGTCTCCAGCGACTTCATCGGCTCCCGCCACGCCTCGATCATCGACGCGGGCGCGACCAAGGTCCACGGCGACAACGCGATCCTCTACCTCTGGTACGACAACGAGTTCGGCTACTCCTGCCAGGTCGTCCGCACCGTCCAGCACGTCTCGGGGGTCGAGTACCCCACCTATCCGGCACCCGCGGTCTGATCCGGGCCGGGCCGCCGACGCCCCCGCACTCTCCGGCGGGACCGGCGGCCCGGCCCTGCCGCGGGGGTCAGGTGAGGGTGTTGACGGCCCGGGCCACCACCAGGACGACGGTCACCAGGGAGACCGAGGACTGGAGCATCATCAGCAGCTTGGCCCAGCGCGACAGCGGCATCACGTCGGTGGGGCTGAAGGCGGTGGAGTTGGTGAAGGACAGGTACAGGTAGTCGACGAAGGTCGGCTCCCAGTCCGGCGGCGCGGTCTCCGGGCTCTGCATCTGCACGAAGAGGAAGTCGGCGTACTGGTGCTGTCCGTGCGCCCGGGCCAGGGGCCCGCCGCGGTCCCACTCCCAGTACCAGAGGCCGAACACGATCACGTTCGTCACCCAGACACCGCCGCCGGCCAGCAGCAGTGCCGCGGCACCGCTCCCCGCGGTGCCGCGCACCAGATCCACGACCAGCTGGGCCGCGGCCCAGCCGTTCGCCAGACTGATCAGACCGAGCAGGACCAGGCCGGCCCAGCGGAAGTAGCGGCTCCTGGGCTCCACTTGCCGTGGGTTGGCGGCGCCGAGCCCGACCAGCAGGACGGTCTCCAGCACGGGCAGCAGCCAGAACGGGTGGAGGACGAGCCGGTGCGGCAGCGTCAGCTGGACCGCGACCGCGACCGCGATCACGGCGGTCACCGCCCAGCGCGACTCGCCCCGCGTCACCCGTCGCCACGCGGGCGCCACGTCCCGCTCGCCGCTCCGCAGCAGCCGTTCGATCCGGTCCAGCCGCCGCTCGGGGTCGCTCATGCCATCCGTCACGGGTTCATTGTCCCCGCCCGGCCACCGGTCGCCGGACCACCGGGGCGGCGGGCGGGGCGCCGCCCGCGTCCCGCCCCACGACGTCGTCGGCGCCCCATGATGTGATGGCACGGTGAGCCGCGCCACCGAAGAGACCAACCGCCGGATGCTCAGGGCCCGGGACGCCATGGACCGCGCCTACGCGCAGCCGCTGGACGTCCCGGCGCTGGCCCGGATCGCCCATGTCTCCCCGGCCCACTTCATCCGCGTCTTCCGGGCCACGTTCGGTGAGACCCCGCACCGCTACCTCCAGCGGCGCCGGGTGGAGCGGGCGATGTCCCTGCTGCGCGAGACCGGCCTCGGCGTGACCGACATCTGCTTCCGGGTGGGGTTCGGCAGTCCGGGCACCTTCAGCCGGACGTTCAGCGCGATCGTCGGCCGGTCGCCGAGGGCGTACCGGAAAGAGGCGGCGGCCCTGAACGTACCGACGTGTTTCACGAAGGCGTGGACCCGGCCGCACCACTGAGTCGAGCAGTTTCGGATAAGTCTTCGTCCGGCCCGGTCAGTAGCGTGGGATCCATGTTCAACGCGATCACACACTCACAGATCTTCGTTCTCGACCAGGACCAGGCCCTCGACTTCTACGTCGGCAAGCTCGGCCTGGAGGTGCACTCCGATGTCGACCTGGGCTTCATGCGCTGGCTGTCGGTCAACGTCCCCGGTCACCCCGACCGCCAGATCCTGCTGGAGCGGCCGGGCGCGCCGTCGATGTCCGAGGAGACGGCCGAGCAGGTCCGCGAGTTGGTGACGAAGGGGGCCACGGGCGGCTGGCTCATCTTCAGCACGGACGACTGCCGCAAGACGTACGAGACGCTGCGCGGCCTGGGGGTCGAGTTCACGGAGGAGCCGACCGAGCGGCCGTACGGGATCGACTGCGGTCTGCGCGATCCCTTCGGCAACAACATCCGCTTCACCCAGCCGAAGTCCTGAGGTCCTGAGGTACCGCGTTCCTGCGGCACTGAGGCACAGAGGCACTGAAGGACCGCGGCCGTCCGGCTTATGAGGCGCGAACCCCGTCCCGCCCGGTGCGGGGTGGGGTTCGTCTTCGAGCAGCGCCGGGCCGGCCTCGCACCCGCCTCAGCACCCTTCCGCACGCGTCCGCACGCGAGGGCGCGGAACCTCTCCGCTCGGGCCGCCAACGGATGTTACGTGTCGGAAACCTTGACGGGCGTGGCGTCGGATGTCACGATTCCGGCGCTGTCATGTTTACGTAAACATCACCCAGGGCCGCGCCTCGGTCACGAGGCCCGGCCCCTTTCCCGGTCATGCGTGTTTACGTAAACACGGTGCCGTGGTCGGCGGAGGAGGGAGGAGCGGAACGATGGTCCCGGAGTTGAGGACGCGGGTGCGCGGAGTCCGGCGCCCGGTGTCGCCGCCAACCCGCTCTGCCCACACGGTGGTTGTCCCGGCGGGCGGCTCCGCCGCACGGCCGGGAGCCGCCGTCGGCCATCGCCGGGGAGAAGGGTCCCCGCTCCACCGGTCAGCGCCGGGCCCCCACGACGGCGGGCCGAACTCCCCCCGTCCGGCCCGGAACACCTCCCGACGGCCGCTCACCCCCGCACGGGTCTCCCCGCGCGGAGCGGTCATCTCCTGAAAGGGCAAGTCGATGCGCAAGACCCCCGGCGGAAGCCGCCTCAGTCCCACGATGCGTGCCGCCTTCGTGGCACTCCTGATCGCCGGGACCAGCGGCACGACCATCGCCGCCAGCCCCGCCCACCCGGCACCGAACCGGGGGACGACCCAGTTCAAGGGCGTGAACTGGGCTGATCCGCGCGACAACTACGCCGACGACGCCGTGGTCCTGTCCGGTCTGTCGACCACCGACACCTACGCGCAGACCTACGCCAAGGCGACCCGCGTCATCTCCGGGTTCCGTAAGAACCTGGGCGCCAACACCGTGCGGCTGCCGATCAACCCGTACACGGTGAACGGGAGTTACTGGAAGTCCTATCGGGCGGTCATCGACGCCGCCTCCGCGCAGGGCTTCAAGGTGATCGTCTCCTACTGGGAGGGCACCGGGGCGAAGAAGGACGGGTTCATCGACGACCCCGCCACCTTCTGGCCCATGTGGGACACCGTGGTCAAGGCCTACCAGCACGACCGCCGGGTCTACTTCGAGCCGATGAACGAGCCGCACGGCTATACCGAGACCGAGTGGGCCGACATCGCCGCGAAGTGGCTGGCGACCTACCCGTCGGTCCCCCGCGACCGGGTGTTCGTCAGCGGCGCCGGCTACAACGACCACGTCACCTCGGTCTGCGCTGACCCGCGCCTGAAGGGCACCTATCTGTCGCTGCACCACTACGGCTTCTGGAAGGACTACGCGACCTACGACCAGTGGGTGGCCGACCTCAAGGCGCGCATCGGTGACTGCGCGGGCCGCACCGTCGCCGACGAGTTCGGCGCCCCGATGACCACCGGCCTCGACTACGACAAGCCGGACGCGTCCGACAACTTCGTGAACTACGTCCAGGCCGTCACCGACACGTTCCGCGAGCTGAAGATGGGGTCGGTCTACTGGCCCGGGCTGCGTACGGACGACACCTACTCGATCCAGACCCTCACCGGCAGCGCGGCCCGTCCCTCGCTGGCCACCACCAACCAGTCCGGCGCCGACCGGCTCGCCTGGGCCTGGGGCCGGGGCCGCCCCGTCCAGAAGTAACGGGCCTCCGCCGCACGCCACTTGTGGGCTCCGCGCTTCGGCGCGGAGCCCATCGGGGTGTCCGTCAGGGGATTTTGCGGCCGACGCCCGCGTACACCCAGTACTCCGACGGGTTCTCCGGAACGGCGTCGTCGGCGTCGGGGCGCCACAGGGGTACGTAGGTCAGGCCGGGGTCGACGAGCTCGAAGCCGTCGAAGAGCCCGAGGATCTCGTCGTGGGAGCGGGCCGTGACCGGTGAGGTGGCCCGCGAGCGGTAGAGCTGTCCGACGGCGGCGGCCGTGTCGGGGCGGTCCTGGTTGGTGGCGTGGGACAGCGCCAGCCAGCCGTTGCCGGGCAGCGCGTCGCGGAAGGCACCCACGAGTCGCGCCGGGTCCTCGTCGGCGCCGATGAAGTGCAGGATCGTGATCATCAGTACGGCGACGGGCTGCTCGAAGTCGATCAGCTTGCGCAGCTGGGGCGAGGACAGCACGTCGGCGGGGCGGCGGATGTCGGCGTCGACGATGTCCGCGTCGGGGTTGTCGGCGAGCAGGGACGCGCTGTGCGCCACGGCCACCGGGTCGCTGTCGACATAGACCACCCGGGCGCCCGGACTGGCCGCCTGGGCGACCTCGTGGACGTTGCCCTGGGTGGGGATGCCCGAGCCGAGGTCGATGAACTGCCGTACCCCCGCCCCGACCAGGAAGCGTACGGCCCGCCCGAGGAAGTCACGGTTGGCCCGGGCCAGCGTGCGGACCTGGGGGTCGATGGCGGTGAAGGCCGCCAACGCCTCACGGTCTATCGCGTAGTTGTGCTGTCCCCCGAGCATGGCGTCGTACATCCGAGCCACACTCGCCTTGTCGGGATCTATCCCCTGCGGGATACCTTCGCTGCCCGGCACCACAACTCCCCGTCCGCCAAGGGTCCTTGACGCGCCATCCTATAGTTACGCACGAACGACCGGCCGGTTGCCCCCACCCCCACACGGCCGACCCCCCACCCGGAAAGGCACGACCCTGCGGAACGAACCGCGCAGCCATCCCTACGACTCACCGGCCGCGCCGCCCCGACGCCGTGACGCTGCGTTCTCCCCCGCCGTCGACCTGATCGGCTCGGAGCTCGACCTGCGGGTGACCGGCAGTCATGTGGTGCACGCGCTCACTCCCGGGTTCTGTGACGCGGCGTCGGTGTACCTGCTGGAGCGGTGGCTCGTCGACGAGAACGCGTACGCCGCCTCCGATCCGCCGCAGATCGAGGCCCGCAGGCTCGCCCTCCGCGTGGGCGCGGAGACGGCCGAGACCTGGAACCGGGTGCTGCCGGTCGGCGAGGTGGTCGTCTTCCCGCGCGACACGCCGTATGTGCGCGCGCTGGCCACCGGGCACACCCAGTTGCTCGACACCGTGGACACGCACACCTCCGAGCGGCTGACGGCCTCCGCCGACGGCAATCTGCGGATAGACGACCTGTTGCACGCCGCGTCGTTCCTCGTCGTCCCGCTGCGGCTGCGCGGTGCCGCCGTCGGTTTCGTCGCCTGCACCCGCGCCCCGGGCCGGCCGCCGTTCCTGCACGGCGAGGCCGTGGCCGTGGAGTCGCTGGCCGCCCGGGCCTCCGTGGCCCTGGACAACGCGCGCCGCTACGAACGTGAGCGGCGTACCGCGCTCGCCATCCGCGGCAGTCTGCTGCCGGATCCGGCCCAGAGGTTCGACGGCTGCCGTATCGCCCACGGCTATCTTCCGGCCGGGCACGGCAACATCATCGGCGGTGACTGGTTCGACGTGCTGCCGCGGCCGGGCGGACGGGTCGGCCTGGTCGTCGGCGACGCGATGGGGCACGGCCCGGAGTCCGCCGTCGCCATGATCCAGCTGCGCACCGCGGTCCGTACCCTGGCCCGGTTCGACATCACGCCCGCCGAACTGATGCGGCGGCTCGACGAGTTGGCCTGTGACACTCCGGACGCGTCGTTCGCCACCTGCATGTACGTCGAGTGGGACGCGAGGTCGCGCTCCTGCACGTTCGTCGGCGCGGGCCACCCGCCCCCGCTGCTGCGCGGCCTCGACGGACACACCGCGCCGGTCACGCTGGTCGGCGCCGGACTCCCCCTGGGGCTCGGTGCCGGAATCTATGAGGCGACCGAACTCAGCATCCCCGAACCGGCGTTGCTCGTGCTCTACAGCGACGGGCTGGTCGAGTCCCGGCACGCCGACATAGACCACGAGATAGCCCGGCTGGCCCGGGCCGTCGACACCACCGTGACCGAGCCTCCGTCGGCGGCCGACGAGGAGACACTCCCCGCACTCTGCCAACGGCTGCTGCACACCTCGTCCGGACCCCCCGGTGCCGACGACTGCACCCTGGTACTGGCCGAGTTGACGCCGGCGAAGGATTGATCTCCCCCCATTCGCCGGCGCCAACCCGACCTCCCCCCTCCCCCGTCCCCCGTCCCCCGTGGTCAGTGGCCGGTCAACAGCGTCGCCCAGACGGCGTTCCCGCCGGTGAGCGTCGAGCGGTCGACCCCCCAGGTCCCCGCGATCTCCTGGACGAGCAGCAGTCCCCGGCCGCTCTCGTCCTCGGGGGCCGGCTCGCGCCGGGCGAGATCGCTGCCCCCGTAGTCGTGGTCGTGCACCTCTATGCGCAGACAGGTGTCGGTGACCAGCCCGACCCCGCACAGGAACCGGGTGCTCGGCGTGTGCCGTACGACGTTGGTGGCCAGTTCGGAGACGAGCAGCACCGCGTCCGCGCACAGTTCGCCGGGCAGCCGCCACTTGGCCAGCTGTCCGCGCACCGCGCGGCGGGCGACTCTGACGCTGGAACGGTGCGCCAGGAGTTCCAGCCAGTGCGCTCGTTCCGGACTCGCGACGTCTAAGAGCTTGGGAGAGGAAGTCGTGTGGGGGGACACGGTGGTTCGCCTTCCATCGAGGGGCGGGCACATACGGCGGACGGGGACGGTGCGGGGCGGCTCGCCGGACAGGGGTGCGCCTGGCGAGGAGCTGCGAACCGCACGGCGCTGTACGTCAACTCCGCTATGAGTAAGCGGTGTTGACGTCCTGCGCTGACGTTCGCGGAGTGCGCTCACGTAAGTAACTATGCTCACAGCTGAGTTCGGGCTGCAACCGACTCCCTGATAATTTCAGGAAGTCGGTTTCGCTCTGGCCGCATCAGCAAGTCGCTGTCAGAATCGTGTTGGTGACATTCCATCAGGAGGTTGGGCGTGAGCGAAGCTCGTTCCGGCGCGGGCGCCAGTGCGCCCACGGTTCTCCGCATGATCCTGGGCCGGCGGTTGCAGGAGTGGCGGCAGAGCGCGGGCGTCTCGCTGGAGGACGCGGCCAAGGCGCTGCGGGTGACGTCCCTGACCATCCGCAGGCTGGAGAAGGCGGACGTCGGCCTCAAGCCCCTGTACGTGGAGAAGTTGCTGGAGACGTACGGGGCCCAGCGGCAGGAGATCGAGGAGTTCGTCGCCCTCGCCGAGCGGGCCAACGAACCCGGCTGGTGGCACGCCTACCGCGATGTCCTGCCCAACTGGTTCACGGCCTACGTCAGTCTGGAGACCGGTGCCAAGACCCTGCGCACCTATGAACCGCACTACGTCACCGGGCTGTTGCAGACCCATGACTACGCCCGCGCCGTCCTGAGTGGGGGCTTCCCCAACGACGGCGACGAGGACCTCCAGCGGCGCGTCGAGCTGCGGCTGCGCCGACAGAGCCTGGTGGAGAAGCCGGACGCGCCCACACTCTGGGTGGTGCTGGAGGAGGCCGTGCTCCACCGGGTGGTGGGTGGTCCCGCGGTGATGCGGGCGCAGATCGACCGGCTCCTGGAGGTCTTCGAACTGGACCACGTCAGCGTCGACGTCATCCCGTTCAGGGCGGGTGCCCATGTCGGTGCGTGCGCGCCCTTCACCTATTTCCGGTTCGAGGAACCGGAGCTTCCCGACGTCGTCTACAGCGAAATCCTGTCCGCCTCCATGTACTTGGACCAGCGCTCCGACGTCTCGGCCCACCTGGAGGCGCACAACAGGATGTCGCTGCTGACCTCGTCGGCGGAGAGCAAGGCGCTCTTGAACCGCATGCGCAAGGAGTACTCATGACGATCACCGACGACACGGTCTACAACGGTATGCCCGCGACCAGCCTCGGCGAGCAGGGCTGGGAGTGCCCCTGGAGCGGTCCCAACGGCGGTCAGTGCGTGGAGACCAAGCGACTCGCCGACGGCCGCGTCGCGGTGCGGCAGTCGACCGATCCCGGCGGTCCCGCGCTCATCTACACACCCCAGGAGATCGCCGCGTTCGTCGCGGGGGTCAAGCGGGGGCTCGCCGATCACCTGCTGGCCGGCTGAACCGGTCCACGGGCGGCGAGCACCCTGGCCCGGCTTCCGGCCCCGGCCTGCCCGACACGCCGATGCACACCACTGAGAGGGACAGCATGACCAACGCCCACACCGCGCGGGACATCGACACGAGCAGGCCGCACTCCGCCCGCATGTACGACTACTACCTCGGCGGCAAGGACCACTTCGAGGTGGACACGCTGGCCGCCGAGAGCGTCGCGAAGGCCTACCCCGGCATCTTCGTCTGCGCCCGCGAGAACCGCGCCTTCATGCACCGGGCCACCCGCGTCCTCGCGCAGGAACACGGCATCCGGCAGTGGCTCGACATCGGCACCGGCATCCCCACGGAGCCCAACCTGCACCAGGTGGCGCAGTCCGTGGTCCCGGAGGCGCGGGTCGTCTACGCGGACAACGACCCGCTCGTCCTCAAGTACGCCGAGCGCCTGATGCGCAGTACGCCCCAGGGCCGTACCGCCTACATCGAGGCCGACGCCAACGACCCCGACTCGCTGCTGAACGCGCCCGAGCTGGCCGAGGTCCTCGACCTGGGCCGTCCCGTGGCCCTGTCCCTGAACGCGCTCCTGCACTTCATCACCGACGCCCAGGACCCCTACGGTCTGGTGAGCCGCCTGCTGGCCGTGCTCCCGTCGGGCAGCGCCCTGGCCCTGAGCCACTGCACTCCCGACTTCGACCCCCGGACCTGGGAGAAGGTCACCGCGATCTACACCAACGCCGGGACCCCGGTGCAGTTCCGCTCCAAGAAGGACGTGGCCCGCTTCTTCGACGGTCTCCAACTCCTCGACCCGGGGGTCTCGGTGGGCCACCGCTGGCGCCCCGGCGCCCCGGCGGGCGACGCGTCCACGGCGCAGCCGCCGACCGACGCCGAGGTCAGCCTGTGGACCGGGGTGGGCATCAAGCCGTAACCCCCTGGCCGTTGTTGAGACCGCTGACGGCTGCGGACGACTTCTGAGGACCGCTGCCGCTGAGGACCGCTGATCGTGTACGACGCCCTGGGTGCCCGGTCCGGCCGGGCGCGCCAGGGCGCGCGCTTTCCCCGGCCGGGGGACCGTGACCGGATCGGTCCGCCGCCGGACCCGATGCGGCCTGTCGCCGTCCCGGCCGCGGGGTCCACGCTGGGGGTATGACCCGAGCACTGATCGTCATCGATGTCCAGGAGTCCTTCCGGGCCCGTCCGCTGTGGGAGACCACCTCCGACCTGAAGATCGCCGACAGGGTGAACCGCCTGGTCGCGCTCGCCCGACGCGGCGGCGACCTGGTCGTCTGGGTGCTGCACTCCGAGCCCGGCAGCGGCGACGTCTTCGACCCCGCCCTCGGCCACGTCCGGCTGATGGAGGAGCTGGAGCGGGCCGAAGGGGAACCGCTGATCCACAAGACCTCGCACAACGCCTTCACCACCACCAACCTCCAGCAGCTCCTCACCGAGCGAGGTGTCCGCGAACTCACCGTCTGCGGCATCCGTACCGAGCAGTGCGTGGAGACCACCACCCGCGTGGCCAGTGACTTCGGCTACCAGGTCACCTTCGTCGTCGACGCCACCGCGACCAATCCCATCCCGCACCGGGACGCCCCCGCCGGCCGGAGCGTCGCCGACCTGCTGGCCGACCCCCGGACGCTCTCCGCCGAAGAGGTCATCCGCCGCACCGAGTACGCCCTCGCCGGACGCTTCGCCACCATCGCCACGGTCGACGAGCTGGAGGCCGTCGCCGGACCTGGGGCATGATGACCGGATCGTGAGCAACGTCGTCTTCTTCCTGGTGCCCGGAGTCCATCTGCTGGACCTGGCCGGCCCCGCGCAGGTCTTCTCCACGGCCGCGGGCCTCGGGCATCCCTACACGCTGTCCTACGTCGCCGAGCGGCCGAGGGTGATCAGCGCCCAGGGGCTGCCGCTGGTCGCGGAGATCGACTGGCCGCGGCTCGGGCCGGAGGACCTGATCGTGGTGCCCGGCTGGCGTTCCGTCACCCTGGCCGACTCGCCCGCCATCGGCGCCGCGCCGCTGCGGGCCCTGCGGGACCACCACGCCCGGGGCGGCACGGTGGCCAGCGTCTGCGCCGCGGCGGAGGCGCTCGGCCGGGCGGGGCTGCTCGACGGCCGCCGCTGCACCACGCACCACGACGTCCAGGACGAACTGGCCCTGCGCCATCCGCGCGCCCTGGTGGTGCGGGACGTGCTGTTCACGGCCGACGACCGGGTGGTCACCTCGGCCGGCATCGCCAGCGGCATCGATCTCGCCCTGCACCTCGTCGCGACCCGGCACGGGCCCGCCGTCGCGGCCCGGATCGCCCGGAGCATGGTCGTCTACGCCCGCCGCAACGGCCACGAACCGCAGGCCAGCGCGATGCTCCGGCACCGGTCCCACCTCGACGACACCGTGCACCGCGCCCAGGACCTCATCGACGGCCGGTTCGACGAACCGCTGCCGCTGTCCGCCCTGGCCTCCGCCGCCGGCGTCAGCGAACGCACCCTGACCCGCCTCTTCACCCGCGCCACCGGCCTCACCCCGCTGCGCTACCAGCAGACTCTGCGCCTCGAACGCGCCCAGCACCTGCTCAGCCACGGCGCGACCGTGGACGCCGCCGCCCGCTCGGTGGGCTTCGAGGACGCCCGCATGCTGCGCCGCCTCCGCGCCCGTACCGCCTGACGCGGCGGCCCGTCTCACTCCGGCGCGCCGGGCCCCGTCCCCCTGCGTCCGTCACCGCTCTGTCATTGCCGACTCTCTGGATGAGAGTGGACTTGCATAACGAGACCTGTTCCCTTACTGTCCTGAGAGCAAGCTCTTACGAAGGACCTGAAGGAGACGGCGATGAGCAAGGTTTCGGTGGTCGGCCCCGACGACGGCGAGACGATCCGCCTCGGCCCGGCCACGATGCGCATCCTCGAAGACGGCAGCACCACGGGACACCGGCTCGGGATCGGCGAGATCACCCTCGCCCCGCACACCCAGGGCCCGCCCCAGCACCGGCACGCCCAGCACGACGAGGGGTTCTACGTCGTCTCCGGCACCGTGCACTTCACGATCGGCGAGACCACGCACGTCGCCCCGGCCGGCACCCTCGCGATGATCCCGCCCGGCGCCCCGCACACCTTCGCCAACCTGGGCGACGAGCCGGCGGTCATGATCAACACCTTCACTCCGGACCTGTACGTGCGGTACTTCCGGGACTTGCGCGACATGATCGCCGGCGGCCGGCCGCTGACCCCCGAGTCGACCGTCGAGGCGATGCGCCCCTACGCCACGGTCCCCGCCACCGACTTCGCCTGATCCACCGGCTTCCCCTGTTCCACCGACCGCCCCCTGCGACTCCGAGGACAACCACATGCCCAGCACTGTCCGTACCGTCCACCTCCCCGCCGCCGACGTCGACGTCACCGTCGACGACCAGGGCGAGGGCCGCCCCTTCCTGCTGCTGCACGGCGGAGGCGGGCCGCAGACCGTCGCGGCGTTCGCCGGTCTGCTCGCCGCACCGGGCGACACCCGGGTCGTCACGCCGGTGCACCCCGGATTCGGCGGCACCGTCCGCCCGGAGTGGCTGACCGACGTGGCCACCCTGGCCCGGCTCTACGCGCAACTGCTCGAAGACCTCGACCTGACGGACGTCGTCGTCGTCGGCAACTCGATAGGCGGCTGGATCGCCGCCGAACTCGCCCTGACCGGCAGCGACCGCGTCAGCGGCGTCGTCCTGGTCAACGCGGCCGGCCTCCTCGTCCCGGGCCACCCCATCGCCGACACGTTCTCCCTCACCCCCGCCCAACTCTCCCGGCTCGCCTTCCACGACCCCGCGAAGTTCGCCGTGGACCCGGCTTCCCTGCCGGAGCCCGTCCGCGCGGCGATGGCCGCGGGCCGCGCCGCCCTGGAGGTCTACTCCGGCCCGTACGTCATGGAGGACCCGTCACTGGCCGAGCGGCTGGCCAAGGTGACCTGCCCGGCCCTCGTCGCCTGGGGCGCGAGCGACCAGGTCGTCGACGCCGAGTACGGGCGCGCGTACGCGGCGGCCGTCCCGGGGGCCCGGTTCGAGCTGATCGCGGCGAGCGGCCACATGCCGCAACTGGAGACCCCGGACCAACTGCTGTCCCTCGTCCGGGACTTCGCGGCCACGACCACCGCCGACCGGCTCTGACGGGAGGCGCCGTATGTACCGGTCCGGCAGGGGCGGACGGTCGGTGGTGCTGGCCGTCTGCTGTCTGAGCGTCCTCCTCGTCAGCCTCGACAGCACCGTCCTCAACGTCGCCCTGCCCTCCGTCGGCCGCGACCTCGGCTCCTCCGTCTCCGGCCTGCAGTGGACGCTGGACGCGTACACCATCGTGCTGGCCTCGCTGCTGACGGCGGCCGGTGCCACGGCCGACCGGGTCGGCCGCCGGCGGGTCTTCCAGCTCGGCCTTGTCCTGTTCACCACGGCGTCGGCGCTGTGCAGCGTCGCGCCGGGCACCGGGTGGCTGGTGTCCTTCCGCATGCTCCAGGCGGTGGGCGGCTCGATGCTCACCCCGGTCGCCATGGCCATCCTCGCCAACACCTTTCCCCAGCCCGCGGAACGGGCGCGGGCGATCGGTGTGTGGGGAGGCGTGGTCGGCGTCAGCATGGCGGCCGGGCCGGTCCTGGGCGGCGTACTGGTGCAGTGGGTGGGATGGCGTTCGGTGTTCTGGCTCAACGTGCCGATCGGCATCGTCGCACTGGTCCTGACCGCGCTCTTCGTCCCGGAGTCCCGCGCGGCCCACCCGCGCCGGGCCGACCCGGTCGGGCAGTCACTGGTCGTCGTGGTGCTCGGCGCCCTCGTCTACGCCATCATCGAGGCGCCCGAGGCCGGTTGGACCTCGCCGCTGGTCGTGGGGTGCCTGATCGCCGCGGCGGGCGCGCTGGCCGCACTCGTGCCCTACGAGACACGGCGGCCCGAACCACTGGTCGATCCCCGCCTGTTCCGCGCTCCGTCGTTCAGCGGCGCCACCCTGACGGCGGTCTTCGCGTTCGCCGCCCTCGGCGGCTTCCTGTTCGCCAACGCCCTCTATCTGCAAGGTGTGTTGGGTCTCAGTCCGCTGGCGGCCGGGGTGCGGCTGCTGCCGATGGCGGTGCCGGCGCTGCTGTGTCCGCCGCTGTCCGGGCGGATGGTGGGCAGCCGGGGCCCGCGCGTTCCGCTGCTGCTCGCCGGGGCGGGCATGTCGGCGAGTGGCGCGCTGGCCGTGTTCACGACCGCGTCGGCACACCCGTCGTACCTCCAACTGGCCATCACCTACGCGCTGTTCGGCGTGGGCTTCGGCTTCGTCAACGCGCCGGTCACGGATACGGCCGTGAGTGGTCTGCCGCGCGCCCAGGCCGGGGTGGCCGCCGCTCTCGCCGCGACCAGCCGGCAGGTCGGTTCGGCGCTCGGTGTCGCGGTGATCGGGGCGGCGGTCGCCGACGGGTCGCGGGCGTCGGCCTGGTGGATCGTCACCGGGTGCGGACTGGCCGTACTCGCCCTGAGCGGGGTGACCGCGGGGCGCCGGACGGCTCGGGAGGCGTCCGGCCCCGTGGACCGACACGACGGTGAACGGCCGCGCCTGGCAGCGGAGTCGGGCTGAGCGCGGGTAAAGAATGTGCATGGTCTAGTCCAAAGTGCCGCTTGGTCTAGTCCAACTCGTTGACGGGGGGCCGACAGGCCAGGAAGCTGGGGTGATCCCCCACTCCACTCCCCCACCGGAGGCACACCATGAGACGTCTTCGCCCATGTCTGGGCGCGGCGGCCGCGGTCGGGCTCGCCGCAGCCGGGGCGACCGCGCTGGTCGCGGGCAACGCCTCGGGCGCGACGACCGCGCTCAGCAACCGCTGGTACGCGGCGGCCCCTTATCTGATGCCGCTGGACAACGACCCGCCGGACGCGGCCGCCATCATGGACGCGACCGGCCTCAAGGCGTTCCAGCTCGCCTTCGTCCTCGCCCCCAACGGCGGTGGCTGCTCAGCCACTTGGGGCGGCACGGCGCCCGTCTCGTCGGACACCGCCGTCCAGTCCACGATCAACACCATCCGCGCCAAGGGCGGTGACGTCTCCGTCTCGATCGGCGGCTACGGCGGCACGAAGCTCGGCCAGGTGTGCGCGGACGCGGCCTCGACGGCGGCGGCGTACCAGCAGGTCATCTCCAAGTACGGCCTGCACGCCATCGACTTCGACCTGGAGGAGCCGGAGTACGAGAACACCGCGGCCATCAAGAACGAGATCGGCGCCGCGAAGATCCTCCAGCAGAACAACCCGGGTCTGTACGTCTCCGTCACCACGGCCGGCACGGCGGACGGCACCGGTTGGTTCGGCAAGCAGATGCTGCTGGAGGCGAAGGCGCAGGGGTTCACCCCCAACAACTTCTCCATCATGCCGTTCGACGGCGGCTTCAGCGGCGCGGCCGCGCAGACCGCGGCGCTCACCAACTTCAACTCCGTCCTCCAGTCCACCTTCGGCTGGAGCCAGGCGACGGCCTACGCGCACGAGGGCTTCTCGGGGATGAACGGGCGCAGCGACAGCGGCGAGTACTTCTCGCAGGCCGACTTCCAGACCGTGCTGGACTTCGCCACCAGCCACAACATGGACCGGTTCACCTTCTGGTCGCTCAACCGCGACCGCCAGTGCACCCCGGCCGACAACGGCGGCCGGACGTCCGGCACTTGCTCCAGCGTGGCGCAGAACGCGTGGGACTTCGCGAAGTACTCCGTGAAGTTCGCCGGGGTCACCCCGCCCACCACCACCCCCACCCCCACGCCGACCCCGACCCCGACGCCCGTCGGGTGCAAGGCCGCCTGGAGCTCGACGGCGGTCTACACCCAGGGCAACGAGGTCTCGTACGGCGGTCACAACTGGAAGGCCAAGTGGTGGACCCAGAACGGGGTGCCCACCGCCTCCGACTGGGGTGTCTGGCAGGACGAGGGAACCTGCTGACGCCTCAGCCCGTCAGGAAGTCGGCCAGACCCGACAGCAGCCGGTCGACGTCCTCCGCGCTGCTGTACGGCGCGAGGCCGAGGCGCAGGCCGCCGGTGTCGCCGAGGCCGAGCCGACGCGAGGCTTCGAGGGCGTAGAACGAGCCGGACGGGGCGCACACACCGCGCCGTGCCAGGAAACGGCAGGCGTCCACCGTGCTGTGCGCCTCGTCGTCGAAGGTGAGCAGCAGGGTGGGGGTCCGGTCGGCGGCCCGGGAGTGGACGGTGATCCCTCCGAGTTCGGACAGCCCCTTCTCCATCCGGGTGCGGAGCGTCTCCTCGCGGGCTTCGAGGGCCGCGAACGCGGTGGCCAGGCGCTGTCGCCGACTGCCCGTCGCGGCCGGGTCGAGGTCCGCGAGGAACTCGACGGCCGCGGTGGTACCGGCCAGCAACTCGTAGGGCAGGGTGCCGAGTTCGAACCGCTCCGGGACCCGGTCGGAGGAGGGCAGCAGCTTGTCCGGTCGCAGGGTCTCCAGCAACTCGGGCCTGGCGGCGAGGACTCCGTGGTGCGGGCCGAGGAACTTGTAGGGCGAGCAGACGAAGAAGTCGGCGCCGAGTCGCTCGACGTCGACGAGGGTGTGGGCGGTGTGGTGCACGCCGTCGACGTAGGCCAGGGCGCCGCGTTCGTGGGCCAGCCGGCAGATCTCCGTGATCGCGGGCCGGGTGCCGATCAGGTTGGACGCCGCCGTGACGGCGACCAGACGGGTCCGCGCGGAGAGGACGGAACGCACCTCGTCCAGGCTCAGTTCGCCGGTGGCGGGATCGAAGTCGACCCAGCGGACGGTGACCTGAGCCCGTTCGGCGGCCTGGATCCAGGGCCGGATGTTGGCGTCGTGGTCGAGGCGGGTGACCACCACCTCGTCGCCCGGCGCCCAAGTCCTGGACAGGGTGCGGGAGAAGTCGTAGGTGAGCTGGGTGGCGCTGCGGCCGAAGACGATGCCCGACGGGTCGGCGGCCAGCAGGTCGGCCATGGCCTGCCGGGCCGCCACCACGATGCCGTCGGCGTTGCGCTCCCCCGCGGTCTCGTGGCCCCTGTTCGACAGGGGTGCCGCCAGCGCGTCCGCGATGGCCTCGATGACCGGTGCCGGTGTCTGGGTGCCGCCGGGACCGTCGAAGTGGGCGGTGCCGGCGGCCAGCGCGGGGAACCGGGCCCGGATGGCGGCGATGTCGTACGTCACGAGAGGCTCCTGTCGGGACCGGACACCCGGGTCGGGGACCCAGGTGTCGACGGTGGTCGTCGAGGTCAGTCTTCCAGTGCGTGCCATCGCGGGGTGCGGCCCATCCCGCCCGGTCCCCGGCCTGTGCCGTCCGGGTCAGCCCTGGCGGGCCTTCCAGCGCGGGTCCCGCTTGTTGATCACGTAGGTGACGCCCTTGCGGCGGACCACCTGGGAGCCGGGCTTCGACTTCAGTGAGCGCAGTGAGTTGCGTACCTTCATGGCGGTGTTCTCCGTTCTGTGCCACCGCCGTCGCGGGGTGGTGCGACGGCGGTCACGGGTCAGACTCGGGCCGCGGCCTCGCGGCCGTAACGGCGCTCGAAGCGTTCGAGCCGTCCCGCGGTGTCGAGGACGCGCGCCCTTCCGGTGTAGAAGGGGTGGCTCGCGGACGAGATCTCGACGTCGATCAGCGGGTAGGTGTGGCCGTCCGCCCAGTCGATCGTGCGGTTCGCCACTGCGGTCGACCGGGTGAGGAAGGCGGTGTCCGCGGCGTGGTCGCGGAAGACGACCTGACGGGACTCGGGGTGGATGCGCGGCTGCATGCTCTGTCCTCTCCTGCGGCGCTCGGGGCGCGGTCTGCGGGGCGCCCTGTCGGGTGGGGCCGTCCGCCGCTGACGGACGGCCCGTGGGTCAGCGTTCCTCGCGGAACAGGACGTGCGTGCCGGCCACCGAGTCGTACTTGCGCAGGACCAGCCGGTCGGGGTGGGTCCGGCGGTTCTTGCGGGTGACGTAGGTCGCGCCGGTTCCGGCCGTCGACCGCAGGGTCACCACGGGCCGCACGTTGTTGGCTGCCATGGGGATTCGTTCTCCTTCCGTCCGGCAACCGGGGGTCTTCGGTCTCGATCCCCGCTGTCGGTTACATGCCATCCAACCGCGGAGGGTGCCTCCGTATTCCCCCTCGCCGCTGAGGGGATCGCCGGGGGCCGGACAGCGCGAGAGCCGGCCCGCGGACGCCGTGATCGGGCCTCCGCGGACCGGCTCGTCCCCGCCTCCGCGACGGGGAACTACGTCAGCGTGCGGCGCGTCCGCCCCTGCGGAGCAGGACGAACCCGCCGATCAGCAGCAGCGCCCCGAGGGCGGCCGGCCAGAGGTGCGCGCCGGTTTCGGCGAGGCCGCCGCCCTGGACCGCCTGCGGCTCGGTCTGCGGGGCGGCCACCGAGGTCTCCCCGCCGCCCGCCGTGATCGTCGGGTCCGGTGTCCGCACGGCGGTCCCCACCTCGCCGCCGGAAGCGTCGCCCGAGCCGCCCCGGGAGGGGGCCGCGGTGGCGGCGTCATGGACACCCGAGGTCTTGGTGTCGGCCTTGGGCTCCGCCAGGGTGGGCGTCACACCCTCCGCGGGCTCGGTCGCCGGGGCGCCGGGCCGGTCGGTCGCGCTCGGCGTGGCCGTGACGGTGTCGGACGGCTCGGCAGTCGGCTCGGCGGACGGCTCGCCGCCTCCGGTGCCGGGATCGGTCGCACCCCCGTTGTCACCGCCACCGACGTCGCCGGAGCCGTTGCCGCCTCCGGCGCCGTTGCCCGCGGTGGGCTCGGCCGGGGGCGTGGTCCCGCCCTGGTCTCCGCCGCCGGAACCCGAACCGGACCCGGCACCGCAGCGCCGCCCGTCGTTGATGCAGCCGACCATCTCCCGCATCAGGCTCTCGTCGAAGACGTTGATGAAGTCACCGTGGTCCGTGACCGGCTTGTGCAGCTGCTCCGGGAAGGAGTCGACCGCGAAGAACGGGACCGTGCGCCCGCCGTCGGCGAGGCTCGGCGCCCCCACGCCGTAGACGATGCGCTGGACCAGTTGCGGGATGGGCTCGAAGCCCTCGGGGCAGGCGCCGTCGGCGGTGGCGAACGCCACGTGGGTACGGTGGTTGGCGCTGTCGATGTTCCTGCCGTCCCAGCAGCTCTGGAACCTGAACGTGCGCACCACGTCACTGCCCTTGGGGCACAGCGGGTACTTGTCCTTGAGCTGCCGGTCCTCGAACCCGGTGCAGCTCCAGGAGGCGTTGGCGTTGGCCGGCCCGTTGACGAACGCCTTGGCGTCGCCGGTGATGATGCGCAGGAGGCGCGGCATCTCGGTGACCTTGCCGCGCGGGTTGCCCTGGAACGTCAGCGTGACCTGCTTGGCCGTGACGATCCGGCCCGCGTTGCCCTCGGTGCCGCCGCCGGGCGAGTTGGCGTCCCGCTCCTGGGTCCCGTTCTGCAACCGCAGGACGGGCCAGTAGTACGTGGACCTGTCGCCCTTGTCGGCACAGCTGGTGTCGGCGGTGGCCAGGTCCTGGTCACTGGCGAAGGCGTTGTTGGACTGGTTGCCCACGTAGTCGTGGAAGTGGTGGGCTCCGTTGGTGACACCCGGCGCGACGATGACGTTGTCCGAGTTGAACAGGCCGTTGGCGTTCACCCCGCACCTGGTGGTGAAGGTGCCCCGGGAGGCGTCCGCCTGCTGCTGCGGACTCCGCACGTTCGGCTGGACCGTGGTGATGTCCGCGTAGTCCGCGGCGACCGGGCCGTTGCCGGCCTGTCCGCCGTTGCCGGTCTGGCCGCCGTTGCTGGTCTGGCCCGCGGTCGGTTGGCCGCTCTGGCCCGGGCTGTCACCCTGCTGCTGGCCCTGGCCCGCGCCGTTCTGGTTGTCGGACGGGCGCAGGGTGCAGGCCGCGAGGTCGTCGAGGCCCTGGGGGCGCTCCCCCACGCGGTCGATGGCGACGGCGATGCGTTCGAGCGTCGCCGCGCGCTTCTCCTTCAGCGGACTCATGATCGCGCTGTCGGCGAAGCCGGCGTCCTGGCCGATGGCCTGCGCCGAGTTCTGGAGCTTCTGGTACGCCTCGGCCGTCTGCTGGTCGAGCAGGGCGAGTTCGGTGTCGACGTCCGACTTCGCGCCCTCGGGAACCGTGGTCAACCGGCTTCCGACGTCCGGGCAGTCGATCGTGCCGGCTCCCGAACTCCCGCCCGGCGCAGCCGAGTCCGTGTGCTGGGAGGAGTCGCCGCCCCGGCCGCCCTCGGCCGCGGAGGCGTACACGTTGGCCGCCACGAGGCCGCCGCCACCCAGCATCAGCG
Organism: Streptomyces sp. NPDC005423; assembly: GCF_040606415.1. Classification (NCBI taxonomy): domain Bacteria; kingdom Bacillati; phylum Actinomycetota; class Actinomycetes; order Kitasatosporales; family Streptomycetaceae; genus Streptomyces; species Streptomyces sp. NPDC005423. Next base: position 79,798 of record NZ_JBEXET010000016.1, read on the forward strand.
CGACTGCTGCCAGAGTCGCTCGTCGTGCGCCCGTGGGGCGTCTGCGCGTGTTGCGTCTCAAGAGAAGTGCTCCTACGCCTATCGGTCGGCTCGGCATGGAAATCCCCCCGACTCATACGGAGCGGGTGCGTGGCGCGTTCAAGCGAGCCACGAATTCACAGCGACCTCTTATGAAACGGCATCCTCACGCTGCTCCGAACCTCCTGCCGGGAGTTGGCGCGGCACCCCTCGACCAGCGGTGACCAGGGCCGTCGTCGGCGGCTGGACCGACGCTCGACGTACGGTAGAGGTAAAGGTCACATTTACGTATCGGACATATCGCGCTTCAACCTTCACACGAGGCACACACGTTGGCTAGGTTGGCGCCAGGCCGCACGACTTCCTCCGGCGAACGGCGCCGGGCCGCGCGGCCGGCGTTGAGTCCGGTACCGCCCCCCGTGGCGGCCGGAGCCGGGGACCCAATCGACTTGGGGTGAATCGGCCCAACTGTCCCCAGGGACAAGGGCCGTAGGGCACACCTTCCGTATCCACCCGCCCGAACCCGACAGCTAACCCGGTAGGCGCAGCACGGAGGGAGCACGTCTGCCATGGCGGCGGAATCCAGCGATCGGTCCGGGGTCAGCGGCCTCAGCACGGACGACCGACCCAGTCGGGAGGAGGTCGCGCGGCGGATCAACTCCCTCTACGACGCGGCCGAGACCGCCACCGGGAACTACAACGCCACGCGCGCCATGGCGGCCGGAGGACGCGGACGTCAGCGTCCCGCGGCCGCCGGCCGGCCGTCGAATCCGCCTCTCGACGCCGTCGCCCGGCAGTGGTTCGACGCGGCCCGCGCGCAGTTGGGCCCGAGCGTCCCGGCCGTGCTCCCGGCCGCCCGGAATCCCGCCCGAACGGCCGCTTCCCGGGCGGGCATTCCCGCTCCGCGCCGGAGCGGCGACGACGGCGGCCGTGACCGCGCGGCGGGCTCCCGGCCCGTGGCCGAGCTAACGGCGGGGCCGGTCGGCGCGGCTGCCTCCGGCGACGTACCGGAGCTGACGGCCGGACCGGCGATCGCCGCGCTGCCGCCCGCGTCACCGGCACCACGGACCGCCGAACAGGCGCTGCCGACAGCGACCACGCAACTGCCGCAGGCCCTTCAGGTCCCGCAGCCGCCACAACTCCCGGAACTGGCCCAGGAGTCCGGCCGTCAGGCGCTGCCCGCGGCCGCCGGGCCGCAGCAGGCCTGGACCGAGTACGCCCCGGACCGCGAACTGCTCTCCCAGTACGCCGCACAGCCGTGGGCCGCCGCCCCGGAGCTCAACTCCGCACCGGCCGCTACCACTTGGGGAGCGGTTCCGGAGCAGCCCTGGCAGCCCGCCCCGGACTTCGGCACCCAGTCGACGCCCACGCTCGCGAGTCAGTCGATGCCCGTCGTCGGCCTCCAGCCCGACCCCGGCTTCGGCAGCCAGCCCACCCCGGACCCCAATTCACCTTTCATGCCCGCCTACGGGACCCAGCAGGCCCCGGACTTCGGCACGCAGTCGATGCCGGTCCTCGGCGGCACGCAACCCGCCCCCGACTTCGGCACATCCGGCACACCGAACCTCGGATACGCGTCGGTCACCCCGGACTTCGGCACGCACTCCATGCCCGTCCTCGGCGGCACGCAACCCGCCCCCGACTTCGGCACATCCGGCACACCGAACCTCGGATACGCGTCGGTCACCCCGGACTTCGGCACGCAGTCGATGCCGGGGGTCGGTATGCAGGCGGCTCCCGACTTCGGTACGCAGTCCATGCCCGGCTTCGCGACCCAGGTCGCCCCTGAAGCGGCCTGGCAGTCGGCGCAGCAACTCGACTGGCAGCCGGCCCCCGAAGTCCTCTGGCAGCCCGCGCCGCAGGTGCCCCAGTATCAGCAACTCACCGACGCCGAAGTGGAGTTGGCCTTCCTGGCGGACCCGCTGACCAGCCCCTCGATCCCCGCGGTCGCCACGGCGACCGCGACCCCGACGGCGCCGGCGATCGCCACCGCACCCGTCGACACCGCCCCCGTTACCGGCGCGCCCGCTGTCAGCGCGGCCAGCAAGAACGCCACCGCCCTCGGGTTCGCCCGCGCCCAGATCGGCAAGCCGTGCCTGTGGGGCGCGTCCGGTCCGGACACCTACGACTGCGCCGCCCTCGTCCAGGCCGCCTGGCGGGCCGCCGGGGTCCTGCTGCCGCGTACGGCGCCGGAACAGGCGTTGGTCGGCACACCCGTCCCGCTCACCGACGTCCGCCCGGGAGACCTCGTCTTCTTCCACGGCGACGCCGGGCACGTCGGCCTCTACACGGGCAACAGCCAGATGATCCACGCGCCGGGTCCGGGCATGCCCGTACGCGAGGAGTCGATCTTCTTCGCGGGCCCGTCCGCGATCCAGAGCGCCGTACGGCCCGCGTGACGGGTCGCGTCCTGCCGTAGGACGTCGGGTGTTGAGCCCTGGGCGTTGCTGTCCGGACCGGAGGGACAGCGCGGAACGGCCGTCGGCCGGGGTGCTCGCGGCACCTCCGGCCGACGGCCGTCGACAGACACGCCCGACCTGGCCGGGAGCGGATGGACCGCTCGCGCGCCCCCGGGTGGTGGTCAGGACTCGACCGAGGCGCCCTCCAGCGCGGTGGCCGGAAGGGCCTCCTCCTCGCCGGCCGGGGGTCGGCGTACCGCCGGGATGGCGGCCGCGACCAGGGCGGCCAGCAGCGCGACACCGCCGCCGATCATCAGGCCGGTGCGGAACCCGCCCTCGGACGTGAACGTGTAGCCGCCCGCGGTGTTGGTCATCTGGGCCAGGACCACACCGATCACCGCCGCGCCGATCGAGGTGCCGAGCGAGCGCATCAGCGTGTTGAAACCGTTGGCGGCGGCGGTCTCGGAGAGCGGCACCGAGCTCATGATCAGCGCGGGCATGGAGCCGTAGGCGAGGCCGACGCCGCTGTTGATGACGATGCAGACGAGCATGAGCCCCCAGGCGGTGCCCATGAGGCCGATCGACAGGCCGTAGCCGGCGGCGATCACCAGGACGCCGCTGATCAGGGTGAACTTCGGGCCGCGTGCGTTGGTGAGCTTTCCGCCGAGCGGCGAGACGATCATCATCATGATGCCGCCGGGCGCCATCCAGAGACCGGCCGCCAGCATCGACTGGCCGAGTCCGTAACCCGTGGCTGAGGGGAACTGGAGCAGCTGCGGGACGACCAGCAGGCTCGCGTACATGCCGACGCCGACGAAGATCGAGGCGAGGTTGGTGATCAGGACCCGGGGGCGGGCCGTGGTGCGCAGGTCGATCAGGGGGTCCCGGGTGCGCAGCTCCCAGAAGCCCCAGGCCAGGAGGACGATCACGGCGGCGGCGAACAGGCCGAGGATCGTCGGCGAGCCCCAGCCCCAGTCGGCGCCCTTGGAGACACCGAGCAGCAGGCAGACCAGGCCGACGGCGAGGCCGAGCGCGCCGGGCGCGTCGAAGCGCTGGCCCTTGGCGCCGGCCGGTACGTCCGGGATCAGGAACCAGACCAGCAGGGCGACGACGACCGCCAGACCGGCCGAACCCCAGAACAGCGCACGCCAGTTGGCGTACTGGGCGATCGCCGCGGCGATCGGCAGACCGAGGCCGCCGCCGATCCCCATGGAGGCGCTGACCAGGGCGATGGAGGAGCTGAGCCGCTCCGCCGGGACCACGTCACGGAGCAGGGCGATGCCGAGCGGCACCATGCCCATGCCCATGCCCTGAAGGCCCCGCCCGACGATCATGGGGACGACGGAGGAGGAGAGCGCGCACACCACCGAGCCGGCGATCAACGGGACGGAGCAGACGAGCAGCATCCGGCGCTTGCCGACCAGGTCGCCGAGGCGACCGACGACCGGCACACAGACCGCCGCCACCAGCAGGGTGGCCGTGATCACCCAGGCGGCGTTCGAGGACGAGGTGTGCAGCAGCTGGGGCAGTTCGGCGATGAGTGGGGTGACCAGCGTCTGCATGATCGCCGCTGTGATGCCGGCGAAGGCCAGCGTGGCGATCACACCGCCCGCGCGGGCTGATGAGGGCTGGGGGGCGTCCATGACGGGACTCCTCGGCTTATATGTCGTTCGGACTGATGTGCATCGTACACATCATATGTATCGTCCCTGTTTTGTGGGCGGCACATACTCGCGTGCGAGGATGGAACCGGGCCGCCCGCCGAACGGGACGTACCGGCGGCCTCGGTGGACAGCAGGAGGCAGCAGGCGGATGGACGGCCCCACGCACGAGGTGGAGTACGAGCAGATGCTCCTCAGCCGCCACGGACTCCTGCAGCTCAAGGGCGGCCCCCGCAAGGACGGCGTCCTGGAGCGCAGCGCCTACATCCTGCTGAGCCGGATCCGGGTGCAGGGGCCGATGTCGATCGGCGAACTCAGCGACGCCTTCGGTCTCGACGCCTCCACCCTCAACCGGCAGACCGCCGCGGCGATGCGCTCCGGACTCGTGGAGCGCATCCCCGACCCCGAGGGCGGGATGGCCCGCAAGTTCCGGATCACCGCCAAGGGCGCACGGATGCTCGACGAGGAGCGCGAGGGTCTCGTGCACGCGCTGGACCGGATCATGGCGGACTGGTCCCATGACGACGTCGCGGCGTTCGCCTCGTTCCTGCGGCGCTTCAACACCGACATCGAACGGCTCGGCGGCCGTCCCTGGCCGCGGCCGTAGCGCCGCACAGCACGCTCGCCGCACGGGCTGTCGCGGCCGCACGACGGCCTTGGGGCCCCATAAGCTGGCCTTATGAGGTCATAGAGTGGACCCGCATACCGGGTAAGGCTTGCCTCAACTTAGGATTTCCGTCGAGACGCCTGTCCTCACTCGAAGGGAACCTGATCATGCCGCGCCCCCTGCGGGTAGCCATCGTCGGAGCCGGCCCCGCCGGGATCTACGCCGCCGATGCCCTGCTCAAGTCCGAGGTGGCCGCCGCGCCCGGTGTGTCCATCGACCTCTTCGAGCGGATGCCCGCCCCCTTCGGCCTGATCCGTTACGGCGTGGCCCCCGACCACCCGCGCATCAAGGGCATCATCACGGCCCTGCACCAGGTCCTCGACAAGCCCCAGATCCGTCTCTTCGGCAATGTCGACTACCCGACCGACATCAGCCTGGACGACCTGCGCACCTTCTACGACGCGGTGGTCTTCTCCACCGGCGCGACCGCCGACCGGGAGATGTCGATACCCGGCATCGAACTCGACGGCTCCTACGGTGCCGCCGACTTCGTCTCCTGGTACGACGGCCACCCGGACGTGCCCCGCAGCTGGCCGCTGGAGGCGGAGAAGGTCGCCGTCCTCGGTGTCGGCAACGTGGCGCTCGACGTCGCCCGCATCCTCGCCAAGACGGCCGAGGAACTGCTCCCGACCGAGATCCCGCCCAACGTGCACGAGGGCCTGAAGGCCAACAAGGCCTTGGAGGTCCACGTCTTCGGGCGTCGCGGCCCGGCTCAGGCGAAGTTCAGCCCGATGGAGCTGCGCGAGCTGGACCACTCCCCCAGCATCGAGGTCATCGTCGACCCCGAGGACATCGACTACGACGAAGGCTCGATCGCCACCCGGCGCGGCAACAAGCAGTCCGACATGGTCGCCAAGACCCTGGAGAACTGGGCGATCCGGGACGTCGGCGACCGCCCCCACAAGCTGTTCCTGCACTTCTTCGAGTCGCCGTCCGAGATCCTCGGCGAGGACGGCAGGGTCGTCGGGCTGCGCACCGAGCGCACCGCCCTCGACGGCACCGGCAACGTCAAGGGCACCGGCACCTTCAAGGAGTGGGACGTCACCGCCGTCTACCGTGCGGTGGGCTACCTCTCCGACCGGCTTCCCAAGCTGCCCTGGGACATCGACTCGGGCACCGTCCCCGACGAGGGCGGCCGGGTCATCGAGGAGTCCGGCGAACACCTCCGGTCGACGTACGTGACCGGCTGGATCCGGCGTGGTCCCGTGGGCCTGATCGGTCACACCAAGGGTGATGCCAACGAGACGGTCGCCAATCTGCTGGACGACCACGCCAACGGGCGTTTGCACACACCTGTTTCGCCCGAGCCGGCGGCCGTGGACGCGTTCCTCGCCGAGCGGAACGTCCGCTTCACCACGTGGGACGGCTGGTACCGCCTCGACGCGGCCGAGAAGGCGCTGGGCGAGCCGCAGGGCCGCGAGCGGGTCAAGCTCGTCGAGCGCGAGGACATGCTGAGGGCGAGCGGGGCGTAGCACGCACCACACCCGCGGCCGGAACACGGCGACGACGAGGGGTCCGGCGGTCCGCCGCCGGGCCCCTCGTCGCGGTTCCGCTCCGGCCGCCGAGGAAGGCAGAGGCGGTCGACCGCGCGTCGGACAGGGGCTTGCCGTAGCGCGCCCCGCCCGCAGCGCCGGACCGGGCCGCTCGGCGGAGTGAGCGGAAGTGACGAGAGGAAGTCAGCATGTCGAAGTGCTGTGAACCGGGTCACGACGGGTAGTTCTACTGAAACGCCTTTCACCGCGTGAACACCTCCACCGAAGGAATTGTGGTCTTGGCTCTCGCGTATCCTGACGTTCCGTCAGCCCGTCGGCCCGGTCGTACCTGGACCATCCGGATGACAGGCCACCGTGACCGTACCGCCTCCGTCAGCTGCTCCTCCGGGTGCGGCATGCCCGCCCGGTCGCGGGAGATCGCGGCCCTGCGGCGGTTCGCCGAAGCTCATGCCGCCGCGCACGCCAGAGCGGCCACCGTACGGCCCGACGCGGCCTGCGGATGCCGTCGGCAGCAGTGCGGCGCGCACGAGGGGACCCGCGTCGACTGCGCGGGCTCGGTCGTGCTCGTCCTGCGTCACGATCCCGCGATCGGCCAGGTGTGGACGCTCGCCGAGGTCTGCGCAGCCTGCGCCGCGCTGATGACCCACACCCGCGTCGTCGGACGGCCGCTGCCGCGTTCGCGGGCGGTCGTCGAGCAGCGGCCCGAGCCGGTGGCGGCTCCGGCCGCCGCGTCCACGCGGTTCGTGCCCGAGGGCTTCAGCGCTCCCATGGCCGACGCAGGCCCGCCGCCTGCCCAGCCGTTCCGGCGCAGAGGGCCGCGCCGGGGCTGAGACCCGGACCACGGGCGGCCGGACCCCGCCCCGAGCGAAAGGTGGGCGGGACGGGCTCTGAGCGGATGACGGCCGGACCCCGCCGCGAGCGAAAGGTGGGTGGGACCCGCCACGAGCCGAGGGCGGGCGGGACGGGCTCCGAGACGGACGGCGGACGGGTCCGGCTACGGCCTCCGTTGCGCGCGCTCGGCTCCGATCACGGGCACGGGTGCGCGCCTGTCGCCCTGGACGAGGGCCGCGCGCCCCGCGCGCGGGCGCGCACGGCCTTCGCACGGGACCCGGTCGCCTCACGCGCCGCCCGAGCCGCGCGACCCCCGCTTGACTCGGCATGATCCCAGGTGACGATACTGGGAACGCCCGCCGTCCCCGCCCGCAGACTGGCTCATGCTGAACTCCTCCGCCCTTCTCACCACGATCCCCCACACGGTGTGGCCGGCTCGTGGCCGCCGCCCCGGCTCCGACGCCGAAGAGGTCGTACGACGACGCCTTCGGCAGCTCACGGAGAGCGGCGTCGTCGACGACCATCAGGAACCGGGGGAGGGCGGCGCCGACGGCGGACCGGACACGGTCTTCGAGGCGCGCTGGCGGGTCGCCGACGGCGTGACCGTACGGGCCCGGCTGGCCGTCTCGCCGCGGCCCGAGGACGGGGACGGCCAGGAGTGGATCCTGGTGGCGGAGGCCGAGCACGCCTGGGAACCCGGCTGGCTCTCCCCCGCGACCGTGTTCTGGCCGGAGGACGAGGACGACCCGTGGGACCACGAGGCCGGGACCGGTCTGCGCTACCGGGACGTCAACGCCGTGCCCGCCGACGAGAAGGTGCTGCGCCGCCTCCTCAAGAACGGCGCGCGCGACGGCTGGGGCATCCACGTCGTCGTGCACGAGGCGATGACCCCCGACGAGCGCGGCCGAGGGCCGCTGACCCGGCTGCTGCCGCCGAGCCTGCGGCACCGGGTGATCGAGCACCGGGCCGCCCCGGACCAGCTGCGGTCGGTCAACTACGCCCTGCGCGAGTTCGACGTGGAGGTGCCGCGCGGCGGCGCGGTGGTGCTGCCCGGCCGTCCGGCCGCTCCCGACTACGACGTGCGCGACTTCTCGGTGCGCAGTGTCTTCCTGGACGGTTCGGAGCCCACCGAGGTCGTCAAGGCGCTGGTCCGCTACACCGATCTGGCGAGGCCGCTGCCCGAAGGGGCCGTCGAGGCCATCACGGCGCTGCGCGAGGAGTGGCGGCTGCTGACCCTGGAGGAGGAACTGGCCCATGAGCGCAGGCTCGTGGCCATGTACGCCGAGGCGCTGGAGGCGATGACCCAGTCCCGCGACCTGTACCGGGCCGCCGCCGACCGCGCGCACGAGGCCCTGGTCGCCTACCGGGAGTCCGGCGTGGACGGCGCCGGGCCCCGGCCCCCGTCCGCTCCGCCGGCCCCCGCGCCGTCCACGGGTTCCTCCCTGGCCCGGACCTTCGGCCGTCTCAAGGAGTCGGCCAAGGCCCTGCGGCCGGCTCCCGCGCCCGAGACCGGCGAACCCGGCACTCCGCCCTCACCGCCGGCTGAGCGGTAGCGACCCGGTCCCTGCCGCGGCAACCCGCGCACGTGGGCGGGGAGTTGGCGTCCGGAAGCGAACGGCACGGCCCCCGGTGGTCCGACGGGCCGGGTACCGGCGCACGTCATCGGTCGCGAACCGCCTCTCGTTTGCGCCCAGTTCGCTACCGCCGGCACCACGCGGGAGTTCCACAGGCGCCCGGACGTGATCGGAGCGTTCCCGGCAGCGGCAGCGGTGGCGCACCCCCGCGCACGCCAGGCGGCCGATCCGCGGGTGATGTCCTGTGCCGGGATGGCCACTCAGCGTGAGAACGTACGGCGGCCACGGACGACCCCGGCCGCCGTACGCGTGCCGTCTGCCGGGCGGTCGAGTGTGATGTTCCCAACCTCCGCGGTACGGACGCCGTTACCGGGAACCCGGAAACGTAGTCGAAGTACGGCCCAACGAAACCGGATCGAAGGAGGGGCGCCCGTGGATGCGACCACAGCGGTGATCGTCGTCGTCGCGGTGCTCGCGGCGGTGGTGCTCGGCGTTGCCGTGACACTGCTGGTGCGACTGGTCCGCACCCGCCGTGGCCTGCGGCGGGCCGGTCTGCCCACCGGTCCGCGCTGGGTGTTCTGGGGGGCCGTGCTCTACCTCGTACTGCCGACGGATCTGCTCCCCGATCCGATCTATCTGGATGACATCGGCGTTCTTCTCCTCGCCCTCCGCAGCATGCGCGCGGCGCTGCCCGAGCAGGCTCCGGGCCTGCCGAAGGATCCCTCCTGACAACGGCGTTGAGCGCGGTTCCTTTCTGTGACTACGCACAGTAAGGAAACCATTCACCCGTTCGATTCGTATAAGTCTCTGGAAACAGACGGAAGTCGGCGGGCCAAGCGAACTCGCACGGTGGCCACCGCCTGCATGAGGCAGTACCGACGAGGGAGAGACGATGCAACCGTTCGCGCTCAACTACGCCCGCCCGGCGGCGGAGTTGGAGGTCACGGCTCCGTACGTGTATGACTCCGGGCTGCAGTTGAACGTGCTCGTCGACGGGCGGCTCGCGGCCCGCGATCTCGCTCTGCTGAGAGAGCTGGGGACGACGACCTCGACCGCGGGATCGAAGACCCACTTCGACGACTGAACACGGAACGACGAACATGACCGTTCTGGTCCTTACCTCCGAAGTGGACGTCACGGCGGACATGGTGGTGATGCATCTGAACGCGTCCGGCGTTCCGGTGGTCCGCCTGGATCCCGCCGACCTCACCGGCGGGGTCGCCCTCTCCGGGGAGTACGTGCACGGCGCCTTCCGGGGCCATCTCTCCACGGCGGGACGGCTGGTGAGCCTCAGCGGGCTGCGCTCGATCTGGATGCGCAGACCCGGCACCCCGGCCACCCGGGGTCCGCAGCCCTCCGCCTGGCTGACGGAGGAGTCCTCACAGGCGCTCTACGGCATGCTGCGCGGTGTGGAGGTGCGCTGGATGAACCACCCGGACGCGGCTGGTCGCGCCCGGCACAAGCCCTGGCAGCTCCGTCTGGCGCAGCGCAGCGGACTGCCCGTGCCGGCCACCCTCATCACCACATTTCCGCAGGCGGCGCGGGAGTTCGCGGAGCGCTTCCCGGATCTGGTGGTCAAGCCCGTCTCCGGGGCCCACCCGCAGGATCCGCCGCGGGCGGTGCCGACCAGCCGGGTCGAGCCGAACGCGGACTTCAGCGCCGTGGCGTTCGGTCCCACGCTGCTGCAACGGCGGATCGTCAAGCGCGCCGACATCCGGCTGACCGTGGTGGGCGACCAACTGCTCGCCGCCCGGAAGGAGATCGCGCCGGACGCGGCTCCCGACGAGGTCGACGTCCGGTTCGCCGCCTCCGTCCGGCCGTGGTCGCCCGCCGAGGTCCCGCCCCGCGTCGCCGAGGCGGTCCTCGTCTATCTGCGGGAGGCCGAACTGGCGTACGGGGCCTTCGACTTCGCCGAGGACCGGGACGGTACCTGGTGGTTCCTGGAGTGCAACCAGTCCGGCCAGTTCGGGTTCGTGGAGGTGGACACGGGTCAGCCGATCGCGCGGACCATCGCGGAGTGGCTGGGCCGTCCCGCCGGGCGGCACGACATGATCAACGGCCGTGGCTCGAAGGCGGCCTGACGGGCTGTCGGGTGAGCAGGGTGCAGACGGCCTGCTCCTCCGCCGCGCGCAGGCGGCGGAGTAGGGCCGGGGTGCTCGCCGCGTTCACCTGGGTGCCGACGGAGAAGGTGAGGGCGCGCCGGCCGTCGGGGGTGGCGGCGATGAACTGGGTGTAGCCGGGGAAGTTCCCGGTGTGGCCGAGGACGACACCGCACCGGGTCTCGTAGCGGAAGATGGCGAGTCCGGCGCTGTTGCGGCCCGGTCCGGCCGGCTCGGAGGCGCCGTCGATCCAGTGCCGTTGGGCGCGCAGCGCGGCGGGCGAGGTGAGGGCGCCGGAGGCGTAGCCGGCGATGAAGCGGGTCAGGTCCCGGGGGGTGGAGATGATGCCGCCGGAGGCCCACACGCCGGAGACGCCGAGGGCCTCGCTGACGTCCTGGGGGCGGCCGGAGCCGCTCACGTCGTAGCCGTGCATGTACGGCCGCGGCATCTTGTAGCCCTGCGGCAGGCTGGTGTCGCGCAGGCCCAGCGGCCGGTACACGTACCGCCGCAGGAGTTCCTCGTAGCGTTGTCCGGTCGCCGCCTCGGCCATCAGGGCCACGGCGATGTTGTCGGAGTTGGAGTAGTGGTACCGCGTGCCCGGCCGGAAGCCCAGTGGTTCGCCGGCCACGAAGTCCAGCAGCCGGCGGGAGTCGAACCGGTGGTGCGGATCGGCCTTGACGATGCTGACGAACCGTGGACTCGCACTGAAGTCCGGTAGCCCGCTGGTGTGTTGGAGCAGTTGGCGCAACGTCACCGACCGCCAGGCGTGCGGCAGTCGGGGCAGCCGTCGGCCGATCGTGTCGTCGAGCCCGAGGCGGTGATCCCGCACCAGCCGCAGGGCCACCGCTCCGCTGAACGCCTTGCTGGTGCTGGCGGTCCGCGTGTGGTCGTCGGGGTCGATCGGGCGGCCGGTCGCGAGGTCGGCGACCCCGGCGCGGACGACGCGCTGCCGGTCGCCGTCCCGCAGGACGACGATCACGCCGGGCGGGCCGCCGGGGGCCGCGACCAGCCGGTCGAGGAGCTGCCGCAACGACGGGTCGTCGGCGGCTCTGGCCGGGGTGGCGAGGAGACCGCTGACGCAGAGCGCGGCCAGGGCGGGGACGAGACGGAGACGGAGGGCACGTCGCATGGAACATCCAAGGGGGAGCGCGGACAGGGCAGGTTCAGCTTCACGGGGTGCCCCGCCCTCCGCGCGGGTGTCTGCTCCATACGGCCCCCACCGCGCCGTCCGGCTCCGGGCCGCCGTGCTGTTGCCGTCCCGGCCGCCCTGTGCCGTAATCGGATGACCCGTGGTTCTGGATCTTGGCGGTGCCGGTGCCGCGCCGGAGGGAGCGGCTGGAATGCACACGTACGAGGCCGATGACGACGACGGGATCACGGCGGCCCCCGGTGGTCTGCTGGATCTTCTGCAGGTCGCGGCGGTGGTGCTGGACGCCGACGGATTCATCGGGCTGTGGAGCCCCGAGGCGGAGATGCTGCTCGGCTACCGGGCCGAGGAGGCGCTGCGGGAGCGGGCGGACCGGCTGCTGGTGGCGCCGGACGACCGGGCGCGGGCCCGCAAGCTCTTCGCCCAGGTCGGCGCGGGCGTCCGCTGGGCGGGGGTCTTCCCGCTGCGGCACCGGGACGGCACCGAGCGTCCGGTGGAGTTCCGCACCATGCGGCTGCGCGACCCGGAGGGCCGCCCACACCTGCTGGGCCTGGCCGCGGACGCCCGGACCGTACGACAGGTGGAACGGGACCTGGCGCTGTCGCACAGCCTCGTCCACCAGACACCGGTGGGCATCGCGGTGTTCGACACCGATCTGCGCTGGATCGGGGTCAACCCGGCCCTGGAGCGCATGAACGGGGTGCCGGAGGCGGAGCTGATCGGGCGCCGCCTGGGTGATGTGCTGCCCGGTCTGGACGTGGCGGCGATCGACGCCCGGATGCGGCACGTGCTGGCCGGCGGCAAGCCCCTGCTCGACCAGCAGACCGTGGGGCGTACGGCCGCCGACACCGAGGACCGCGCGTACTCGGAGTCGTACCACCGGATCGAGGACGCGCAGGGCCGGGTGCTGGGGCTGGCGATGGCCGTCCTGGACGTGACCGAGCGGCAGCAGGCCGCCGCCGAGGTCGCGCAGGCACGTCAGCACCTGTCGGTGGTGGCGGCGGCCGGGGTGCGGATCGGAACGACGCTCGACCTCCCGCAGACGGCAAGGGAGTTGGCCGACGTGGCGGTGCCGCAGGTCGCGGACCTGGCGGCCGTGGACGTGCTGGAGTCGGTCGTCGCCGACGGCGCGATCACGCCGGTCGCGGCGGACGCCCAGGTCGAGTTCCGGGCGCTGGCCGTCGCCGCCGGATATCTCACCGACGCCATCCACGCGGCCGACCCGGTGGGTGAGCTGGCGACCTACGGCCCGAACCGCCTCATCACCCAGTGCGTCCGCGAGGGCCGGGCCGTCCTCGTCCCCGAGGTGGACCGGTCGATGGCCCGCCGCATCGCCAGGGACGGGCGCGCCGCGCAGACGCTGCGCGCGGCGGGCGTCCACTCCTACCTGGCCGTCCCCCTGATGGCGCGCGGCGAGGTACTCGGCACGCTGAGCCTCTACCGCACTGTCAACACCCGCCCCTTCGACGAGCAGGACCAGCTCCTCGCCTCCGAACTCGCCGCCCGCGCCGCGATCTGCATCGACAACGCCCGCCTCTACGGCCGTGAGCGCACCACGGCGCTCACCCTCCAGCGGAGCCTGCTGCCGGCGGCCCCGGCCCGGCAGGAGGGGCTCGACATCGCCGCCCGCTATCTGCCGGCGCTGAGCGAGGTCGGCGGCGACTGGTACGACGTCCTGCCGCTGGGGCCGGGGCGGACCGGTCTCGTCGTCGGGGACGTGATGGGCAAGGGAGTCCAAGCCGCCGCCATCATGGGCCAGTTGAGCACCGCGACGCGGGCGCTGGCCCGGCTGGACCTGCCTCCGGCCGAACTGCTGCGCCATCTCGACGACATCGCCGGTTCGCTCGGCGACGCGATCGCCACCTGCGCGTACGGGGTGGTGGACCTCGGCCGGGGCAGTTGCGCGCTGTCCAGCGCGGGACATCTGCCGCCGGTGCTGATCGGGCCCGACGGCAGTGCCCGGCTCCTCGACATTCCCGGCGGGGTGCCGCTCGGGGTCGGCGGGGTGGAGTTCGACACCGCCGAAGTCCCTTTCGGTGCGGGCTCGTTGCTCGCCCTGTACACCGACGGGCTGGTGGAGAACCGGGGCGAGTCGATCGACGTCGGCCTCGGAACGCTGACCCGGCTGCTGCAGAGTTCCCGCCACACCCTGGAGGGCACGAGCGACATGCTGCTCAACGCGCTGCGCCCCGAACCCGACGACGACGTGGCGCTTCTCCTGGTCCGCGCCACCGGCTGACGACCGTTCAGGCGCCCGTGCTGGAACCGGGCCGGATGACCATGAGGACGGTGACGGTCGCCCACAGCAGGTTGAACAGGCCGGTGAACATAGCCAGTTGAACGGTGGCAGCACGCTCGACGGGGCGGCCCGCCGCGACCTGCTCGACGAGTTCGTCCTGCCGGGGCAGGACGAAGGCGATCAGGAGGCCGGCCGCCGCGGCGGTCAACGCGATGGAGGTGATCAGCCATCCGCTGCCCAGGACGCCCATCGCGGAGGCGGTGGCGAAGCCGAGGACGGGTACCGCGAGGCCGACCGCGCCGTAGACGCGGCAGACGCGGTGCAGCAGCCGTACGGTGCTCACCTCCGCGCCCGTGGTGCCGGCTCCGGCGTCCTGGTGGGCGCGGCGGGCGGCCGGCGGGAACATGCTGGCGGCGACGGTCACGGGGCCGACCGCGACGATCGCGGCCAGGACGTGGAGGATAAGAAGGATCTTGGTCACCCGGCCCACGCTAGGGAAGGACGCCTCGCTCGCACAGGGGCAGAAACGACAGGGTCCGACGGATTCCCGCCAGGCGTCCCGGACCGGTGTTCTCGCCGCTCGCCGCACCGGAACCCGGTGTCGTGGGGGTGGCGGGAAGGTGCCTATCGTGGCGTTCATGCACACCGTGGCGGTACTTGTCCTGGATCACGTCGTCCCGTTCGACATGGCGGCGCCGATGGAGGTGTTCCGGCGTACCCGGCTGCCCGACGGCCGTCCCGCCTACCGGGTCCGGGTGTGCGGCGAGGCCGCGGAGGTGGCGACGGACGGGTTCGCGCTACGGCTGGAGTGGGGGCTGGAAGCGCTGGAGGACGCCGACACGATCGTCGTGCCCGGCTGTTCGGAGCGGGCGGCCCCGGTCTCCGAGCGGGTGCTGGCCGCGCTGCGGGCGGCGGCGGAGGCCGGCACCCGGATCGCCTCCGTCTGCGTGGGGGCGTTCGTGCTGGCCGAGGCCGGACTGCTGGACGGGCTGCGCGCCACCACCCACTGGACGGCCGCCGACGCGCTGGCGCGGCGGCATCCGCGCGTCGAGGTCGAGCCGGACGTGCTCTACGTCGACAACGGGCAGATCCTCACCTCGGCCGGTGCCGCCGCGGGACTCGACCTCTGTCTGCACATGGTCCGCCGGGATCTGGGGTCGGCCGTCGCGGCGGACGCGGCCCGGATGTCGGTCATGCCGCTCGAACGCGAGGGCGGCCAGGCCCAGTTCATCGTCCAACAGCAGCCGCCGATCCCGCAGGGCTCGACGCTCGAACCCCTGCTGCGGTGGATCGAGGACAACCTGGCCCACGAGGTGACCCTCGGCGGGATGGCGGCCCGGTCGGGGCTGAGCGAGCGGACGTTCAGCCGCCGTTTCCGCGAACAGACCGGCAGCACACCGCTCCAGTGGCTGCTGCGGGCCCGGGTCCGGCGCGCCCAGTATCTGCTGGAGCACAGTGACCACCCGGTCGAACGCGTCGCCAGGCAGGCGGGGTTCGGCTCGCCGACCGCGTTCCGGGAGCGTTTCCGGCGGGTGGTCGGCACCAGCCCGCAGGCGTACCGAGCCGCGTTCCACGGCCGGACCGGCGTCGCTCATGCCCTTGCCTCTCCGGCGAACCCCCGTTCCGGTACGAGCAGTTCACCGATACGCGGAACGGGGGGTGCGAGTGAGAGGTGAGAGGTGGGGCTGGGTGGTGCGGGTCAGGCGGCGTCGAGCTGTGCGAACTCCTCGTCCGTGAGGGTGAGTTCACCGGCGGCTGCCGAGTCGCGGATCGTCTCGGGCCGGCTGGCGCCCGGAATCGGCGCGACGACCGGGGACTTGGCGAGCATCCAGGCCAGGCAGACCTGCTGCGGGCTGACCCCGTGCGTCTCGCCGATACGGGCGAACGGCGCGTAGGCAGAGCCGAGTTCACCGGCTCGGGTGATACCGCCGAGCGGGCTCCAGGGCAGGAACGCGATGCCGAGTTCGTCGCAGAGGCGGAGCTCGGCCTCGCTGGAGCGGAAGGCCGGGGAGAACTGGTTCTGTACGGAGACGAGCCGTCCGCCGAGTATCTCGTTCGCCTGCCGGATCTGGTCCGGGTCGGCGTTGGAGACGCCCGCCATGCGGATCTTGCCCTCGTCGAGCAGTTCGCGGACCGCGCCGACGGACTCCGCGTAGGGGATGCGCGGGTCGGGGCGGTGGAACTGGTAGAGCCCGATGGCCTCCACACCCAGCCGGCGCAGTGACGCCTCGCACGCCTCCTTGAGGTGGCGGGGGCTGCCGTCCTGGGTCCAACTGCCGTCCCCGGGGCGCAGATGACCGCCCTTGGTGGCGACCAGGACGTCGGCGCCCCGCTCATGGGAGGCGAGGGCCTTGGCGATCAGGGTCTCGTTGTGTCCGACCTCGTCGGCGTGCAGGTGGTAGGCGTCGGCGGTGTCGATCAACGTCACGCCCGCGTCGAGCGCGGCGTGGACGGTGGCGATCGAACGGCTCTCGTCCGGTCGTCCCTCGATCGACATGGGCATACCGCCCAGACCGATCGCGCCGACCTCGACGTCACCGATGCGGCGAGTCTGCATGGGTCTCCCCTTCTCTTCCGATCGCCGCGCCGAACCCTGCCGTCCGGTGCCGGCGCGACGGGCGGCAACGGACGTGACGTACGACCAGCCTGTCGGGCGCGGGTCCGCAGGTCCAATAGAAGAAACCGAACGCATCCAGCAGCCGGGGCGCTCAATCGCGGGAACCGGGCAGGCAACGCCGGTTCGGTTTGCGCGTCCGCCCCTTCCGTGTGGCACGCTCACCGGCGACCGGCCGGGCCGATTCCGGCCGCCACCAGGTACGACCCGGTGGATACGACCCCGTGGAGAGGCAGCGCATGCGCATCGGACTGCTCGGCACCGGCCCCTGGGCGCAGGGGGCCCACGCCCCCGCCCTGAGCGGACACGACGGACTGGACTTCGTGGGGCTGTGGGGCCGGCGCCCGGACGCGGCCAAGGAGTTGGCCGAGCGCCACGGCACCCGCGCCTACGACGAGGTCGACGCCCTGCTCGCCGATGTGGACGCCGTGGCGATCGCGCTGCCGCCGGCCGTCCAGGCGGAGCTGGCGGTACGGGCCGCACTGGCGGGCCGGCACCTGCTGCTCGACAAGCCCCTCGCCACGACGGTGGAGCAGGGGCGGGCCGTGGCCGACGCCGTCCAGGAGGCCGGGGTCGCCTCGGTCGTCTTCTTCACCACCCGCTTCCAGTCGGCGCCGGCCGCCTGGATCGACCAACAGGCGTCTGTGGGTGGGTGGTTCACCGGGCGGGCGCAGTGGCTGGGGTCGGTCTTCACCAGCGACAGCCCGTTCGCGGCCTCGCCGTGGCGGCAGCAGAAGGGCGCCCTGTGGGATGTCGGTCCGCATGCCCTGTCCGTGCTGCTGCCGGTCCTCGGTGACGTTCGCCGGGTGGCGGCCGCCGCGCGCGGCCTGAAGGACACGGTGCATCTGGTCCTCGAACACACCGGGGGCGCGACCAGCACCCTGACCCTGACCCTCAGCGCGCCGCCCGCGGCGGCCGGGGCCGGCGTCGAACTGCGGGGCGAGGCCGGAGTGACCCACCTGCCCGACGGCACGGACGGCGCGGTGACGGCCCTGGCGCGGGCGGCCGACGCCCTTCTCGACGCGGCCGGTACGGGCCGGCCGCATCCGTGCGACGCCGCGTTCGGGCTGCGGGTGACGGAGATCCTCGCGTCGGCGGAAGCGGTGCTGGAGGCACCGGGGACGGGGGTGTGAGCCGAGCGCGTCCGGGCCGGCTCACACCGTCGGAGGAGAGGCGCACCGGATTTCGCGGCCCGTGGCGCTTAAGTGGGCCTTAAGTTCGGATTAAGCGCTTCCGATTCCTGTGAGCCGTCTCAAGTAGCCCCAGGTCAGGGCGGTTTGAGGGGGGGACGGGACAGTTGGTCGGGGTCGCCGTCGTGCGTAGCATCAGGGCCCCGCGGTGGTGCCCCCTCTCGGAATGAGAGCGCTCTCACAGGTAGTCGGCAACCGCCCGGGTCGTCCCCGTAGGTCCAGCAGTCCGGAGGTTCCCCCACATGACCCCTCGTCACCAGCGCGCGCTCGGCCGCCGCAAGGTCCTCTTCGCCCTCGGTGGCGCGGTGGTGGCCGCCCCGGCCGTCGCCGCGATAGCTCCCTACGCCCTCGCCGGGCCGGCCACCTCGGCGGCCGGCGCGCTTCCCCTGACGCTCGTCAACAGCAGCGGTTCCTTCGCCAACTCCTCGGTCTTCGTCTACATCGTGGGCAACCAGGACGGCAAGCAGGTACGGGTCACCCCCGACGGGGCCATCGCGCCGATCGCCCTCTCCGACAACGGCGCCGACGGCTTCACGGACTACGCGATCCCGCTCAGCGGCAGCGGTGAGACCACGCTGTCCCTGCCGTATCTCTCGGGCCGCATCTACGTGTCGCTGGGCGCGAAGCTGAAGTTCAAGGCCGTGACCGACGGCAACGGCAACGCTGCCCTGCAGTACCCGGCCGGCTGGGTGAAGTCGGACCCCAACTACGGTGTGCTGCACGACTGCGCCGAGTTCACGCACAACGCCTCCGGGATGTTCTGCAACACGACGATGGTCGACATGTTCAGCGTGCCGATGAGCATCCGGCTGACCGGCGCGCAGGACCAGACGACGGGCACACTGCGCGACGGCGGACGCGCGGCGGTCTTCGACGCGGTGCGCAAGGTCGAGGAGTTCGCGCCGCTTGTGGTGGACGACACCCGGGTCGTCGCACCCGGGCACGGGCTGGACGCGGGCCTGTTCGCGGCGGACTACTTCGCGCCGTACATCGACGAGGTGTGGAGCACGTACACCGGCAAGGACCTCACGGTCACCACGAACGCGGGCGCCTTCACCGGACGGGTGCGCGCGGACCGGTTCACCTTCACCGGACCGGCCTCGGTGTCCTTCGCCAAACCCTCGACGCGGGACGTGCTGTTCTGCGACGGGAACCTGGCCGCCCCCAACGACGGCACCACGGGCCCGGTGGCCGCCGTGCTCGGCGCCGGCTTCAACCGCTCGACGCTCCTGTCGGACACGACCCAGCCGTCCACCGACGCGTCCGACTTCTACCGGACCGAGCTCACCAACCACTACGCCGCCGCGGTGCACGCCGCGACCCAGGACGGCAAGGCGTACGGCTTCGCCTTCGACGACGTGTCGGACTTCGCCTCGTACGTGCAAGACACCGCTCCCACCGGCATCCGGCTCACGCTCACCCCGTTCTAGGGCGGCGGACCCGCGCTCGGCGTGCGGGGCCGGGTCCCGCGGAGGAGCGTGGGGGTGTGGGAAAGGTGCGTGTCCCGGCGCTGCGCCGGAGCCGGGAGCCGGCCCGGCGGGGGTGGCTGCGGGGCGCGCCGCCGCCGCTGTGGGTGCGGGTGCTGCCGGGCGCGCTCGTCGTGGCCGTCTGCGTGGCGACGCTGCTGAGCCCGCGACCGCTGGACATCGGCTTCCTGCTGGGCGCCATCCCGCCGCTGGCCGGACTGTCGTACGGACCCCTGGCGACGGCGCTGCTGGGCGGCGCCACGGTCGCCCTGCTGACCGTGCCGGCCTTCTCTCTCAACGATCCCGGCGACACCGACCTGCTGACCATCGTGTTCGTCGCGCTCCTCAGCGTCTTCGTCTCCTTCGTCCGCAGTCACCGCGACGCCCAGCTCGACCTGGAGCGCACGGTCGCCGAGGCCGCGCAGCGCGCCCTGGTCCCGCCGCTGCCGAGCCGGGTCGGGCCGGTGGGGTGCGCGGGGCTGTACCGGGCGGCGCAGCGCGGCACGCTGGTCGGCGGGGACTTCTTCGACGTGCGGGACGGGCCGTACGGGGTGCGGGCGGTGATGGGCGATGTGCAGGGGCACGGTCTGTCGGCGGTGGCGACGGTCGCGTCCCTGCTGGGGGCGTTCCGGGAGGCGGTGCTCGACCGGCCGGACCTGGAGTCGGTCGCGGCGCGGCTGGACCGGCGGCTGGTGGTGGACTCGGCCCGTTCCCGGCACGCGGAGCTGTTCGCCACGGCGGTGCTGCTGGAGTTCAGCGAGGACGCGGGCGCGGTACGGATCGTGGCGTGCGGGCAGCCGTCGCCGGTGCTGCTGCGGGACGGCCGGGTCACTGAGACCGACATCGCGCCGTGGACCCCGCTCGGCCTCGGGCTGTCGGACGCCGGCCCGCTGTGCGGTCGCACGGTGCGGCTGCGCCCCGGGGACCGGCTGTTCCTCGCCTCCGACGGGGTCTGGGAGGCGCGGAACGCGAGCGGTGCCTTCTATCCCTTCGCCGCGCGGCTGGCCGCGCTCGACCACGAGGACCCGGCCGTGCTGGCGGAGCGGGTGTGGCGCGATCTGCTGGTGCACTGCCCGGAGGTCCAGGACGATGTGACGATGCTCGTGCTCACGCCCCGCGCCACGGACGGGAGTTGAGGCTCAGGTCCCCTCGTGTCCACCCTCGGCGTCGATGTGCGGCAGCATCCGGTCCAGGAAGCGGGGCGTCCACCAGGCGTGGCTGCCGAGCAGTGTCATCACCGCCGGCACCATCAGCAGCCGTACGACGGTCGCGTCGATGAGGACGCTCACGGCGAGGCCCAGGCCCAGCATCTTGACCACGATGTTGTCGCTGAGGACGAAGGCCGCGAAGACGCTCACCATGATCAGGGCGGCGCAGGTGATCACGCGGGCGGTGATCTCCAGGGCGTGGGCGACGGAGGCCTCGGCGTCGCCGGTGCGCAGCCAGTTCTCGTGGACTCGGGAGAGGAGGAAGATCTCGTAGTCCATGCTCAGTCCGAAGATGATCGCGAACATCATCATCGGGACATAGCTCTCGATGGGCACCTTCCCCGAGACGCCCAGCGCGGGCCCGCCCCAGCCCCACTGGAAGACGGCGACGACGACGCCGTAGGAGGCCGCGATGGACAGCACGTTGAGGACGGCGGCCTTGACCGCGACGAGCAGGCCGCGGAAGACGGCGAGGATGATGAGGAAGGCGAGGGCGACCACGACGCCGATGATCAGGGGCAGCCGGGCCGCGACGATGTCCCGGAAGTCGACCTGGGCGGCCGTGGTGCCGGTGACGTAGCCCTTGGCCGAGGTGCCGGAGACGGCGTCGGGGAGGGTGTCGTGGACGAGCCGGTTGGTGAGGTCGGTGGTGCCGGCGCTCTGCGGGGACTGCGTGGAGTAGACCGTGCCGATCAGGACGTCGCCGTCCTTGGTGGTGGTGAGCGGGGTGACCGTGGCGGCACCGGGCACCTTGTCGAGGGTCTGCTGGGCCTGGGAGGCGAGGTTCGAGCGCTGGCCGGAGGGGACGCCGCTCTGGTCGATGACGACGGTGAGCGGTCCGTTGGAGCCGGGTCCGAAGGCATCGGTCATCAGGTCGAAGGCGCGGCGGTCCGTGAACGAGGTGGGGTCGGCGCCGTCGCCGATGTGGCCGAGCTGGATCGAGAACAGCGGGATGGCGAGGACGACCACGACGGCGACGCCCGCGGCGAGGAAGGTCCACGGCCGGTGTTCCACGCGCCGCGCGTAGCGGTGCCAGGTGCCGTGGGGTACGGCGCCGGGTTCGGCGTCGGTCTCGGCGACCGGCCGGCGGACCCGGTAGCGGTCGAGGCGTCTGCCGATGAGCCCGAGCAGGGCGGGGACGAGGGTGAGCGCGCCCGCCACCGCCGACACGACCGTCACAGCGGCGGCCACCCCGAGTTTGGCGATGAAGCTGACTCCGGACACGGAGAGACCGGCGAGGGCGATGATCACCGTGCAGCCGGAGACGAGCACGGCACGGCCGCTGGTGGCCGTGGCCTGTCCGGCGGACCGTACGGGGTCCGCGCCGTCCATGAGGTTCTGCCGGTGCCGGGTGATGAGGAACAACGCGTAGTCGATGCCGACTCCGAGGCCGATCATGGTGGCCAGGGTCGGTGACACGGTCGCGAAGGTGAACGCGGCGGCGAGCAGTCCCAGGCAGGCCAGTCCGCCCACCACGCTGAGCAGCGCGGTGAGCAGGGGCAGGCCGGCCGCGATCACGCTGCCGAAGCCGATCAGCAGGACGACGACGGCCACGGCGAAGCCGATGAGTTCGCTCACCCGGTCGTCGGCGGTGGGCCGGGCGAGTTCGCCGAGCGGTCCGCCGTACTCGACCTGGGCGCCGGCCGAACGCAGCGGCTGGACGGAGTGGTCGACTCCGGGGAGGTAGCCGTCGCCGAGGGTGGAGGGCTGGACGTCGAAGCGGATGGTGATGTAGCCGGTCTTGCCGTCCGACGACAGCGGTCCGACGTTCTGCTGCGACTGTCCGGAGGACGAGGGCTGCTGGGACGACGACGTGCCGGGCGGGGGCAGCGGGTTCTGCACCGACAAAACGTGCGGCAGCTTCTGGAGGTCGCCGACGGTCTGGGACATCTGCGAGTCGAGCGAGGTCAGCGGTTTGTCCCGGTCGTGCAGGACGATCTGGCTGCTGTAGCCGCCGGCCGCCGGGTCGTGCTGCTTCAGGACGTCCAGGCCCTCCTGGGACTGGACGCCGTGCAGCGCGAAGTTGTCCGAATAGGCGCCGCCGAAGGACCTGTTGACGATCTGGAGGGCGGCCAGGACCACCAGCCAGGCGACGATGACGACCACGGAGTGCCGGGCGCACCACTCTCCCAGCCGCCGCAACGCCCCCTTTCTGGGGGCCGTCCCGCTGCTTCGCGTACTGACACCGGAGGGCGACATGGCCTGGCTCTTTTCGCCGGGCGACACTCGGACGTCCTCATTGAACCCCGGGTGGATCACTACGGCATCTCGGGCCGGGGCCCGCCCACGTCCCCCAGGGAGAGGCAGGGGTCCCCCAACTCCTCGTCCCCGGAACCTGCTTCGTTCTGGTGCGCCCGGAGGAAGAGGCTTTCTGTCCCCTTAGGACAGAAGTCCCACCGAGTCACATGTCCCAACGGGACATCATGGGTGTACGGTCGGAGCCATGAAGGCAATGGAGCCCCCCGCCGACCCCGTCGGCACCGCCTCCGTGGACCGGCGGCAGCGCAAGGCCCGTCGCACCCGCGACGCACTGGCCACCGCCGCCATGGAGCTGATGCTGGAGCACGGTTCGGCGGCCACCACGGTCGAGGCGATCGCGGAGCGCGCCGACGTCACCCGCCGCACGTTCAGCCGGCACTTCACCGGCAAGGAGGACGCGGCCCTCGACTTCGTGCGCGGCGACGGCGACCGCATCAACGCCCTGCTGCGCGCCCGCCCGGCCGGTGAACCACCGCTCCTCGCCTATCGCAGGGCGGTCGCCGACTGGCTGGCCGACGAGGACACCCCGGCCGGACACGTCCGCCCGCGGATGCGGCGGCTGCTGGCCCTGGTCGACCGCGAGCCGGCCCTGTTCGCCGCCTACGAACGCATCCGGGTCGACGCCCAGGAGGAGTCGATCCGCATCCTCGCCGAACGGCTCGGCACCGACGACGTCCAGGACGTACGCCCCGCCGTGATCGTCGACGCCGCCGCCGGAGTCCTCACCGCCGCCCTGCGCGTCTGGGCGCGCGGCACGGACGAGCACGGCTCGGCGGCCGCAGAGCTCGGCGCCCTGGTGGAGCGGGCCTACGACGCCCTCATAGCTGCCGCCGTACAAGCGGCCGCACCCGGCACTACCGAAGAGTGAGAGCACCATGAGCGACACCACCCCCGTCACCGACCACGCGACCGAGTTCGCCGGAAAGACCGCCCTCGTCACCGGCGCCGCCTCCGGTATCGGCCTCGCCACCGCCCGCCGTCTCGGCGCCGGCGGCGCCCGGGTCGTCATCGCCGACCACAACGCCGAAGGCGCCGAGAAGGCGGCCGCCGAGCTGACCGCGCAGGGCATCGAGGCCGCCGCCGTGACCCTCGACGTGACCCGTCCGGAGTCCGTGGAGGCGGCCGTACGGTTCACCGTCGCCACCTTCGGCGGCCTCGACCTCGCCGTGAACAACGCCGGCATCGGCGGCCCGAGCGCACCGACCGGCGCCTACGACATCGAGGCCTACGACCGGGTCGTGCGCACCAACCTCGACGGCGTCTTCTACTCGATGCGCTACGAACTCCCCGTCATGGAGGCCGCGGGCCGGGGCGGTGCCATCGTCAACGTCGCCTCGATCCTCGGCTCGGTCGCCTTCCCCGGCTCGATCGCGTACGTCGCCGCCAAGCACGGGGTGCTCGGCCTGACGAAGACCGCCGGCGCCGAGTACGCCTCCAAGGGCATCCGCGTCAACGCGGTCGGCCCCGGCTTCATCGAGACACCGCTGCTCCAGACCATGGACAAGGCCGCGCACGACGGACTGGTCGCCCTGCACCCGGCCGGCCGCCTCGGCCGCTCGGAGGAGGTCGCCGAGCTGATCGCCTTCCTGCTCTCCGAGCGCGCCTCGTTCATGGCCGGCGGCTACCACCTGGTCGACGGCGCCTACACCGCCGTCTGAGCACGAGAAGGAGTTCCGTCATGAAGGCACTGCAGTACCGCACCATCGGCGCCGCCCCCGAGGTGGTCACCGTCCCCGACCCCGAACCCGGCCCCGGCCAGGTCCTGTTGAAGGTCACCGCCGCCGGCGTCTGCCACTCCGACATCGCGGTGATGAGCTGGCCCGCCACGGACTTCCCCTACGACCTTCCGCTCACCCTCGGCCACGAGGGCGTCGGCACGGTCGCCGCGCTGGGCGCGGGAGTCACCGGCGTCCGGGAGGGCGACGCGGTCGCGGTCTACGGGCCCTGGGGCTGCGGCACCTGCGCCAAGTGCGCGGAGGGCAAGGAGAATTACTGTCTGCGCGCCGCCGAACTGGGCATCAATCCGCCCGGCCTGGGCACTCCGGGGGCGATGGCCGAGTACCTGCTCGTCGACGACCCCCGGCACCTGGTCCCGCTCGACGGGCTCGATCCGGTCGCCGCCGTACCGCTGACGGACGCGGGGCTGACGCCGTACCACGCCATCAAGCGGGCGCTGCCCAAGCTGGTTCCTGGGTCGAGTGCGGTCGTGATCGGCACGGGCGGGCTGGGGCACGTGGCCATCCAGCTGCTGCGGGCGATGACACCGGCCCGGGTGATCGCGCTGGACGTGAGCGAGGAGAAGCTGAAGCTGGCGCGGGCGGTCGGCGCGCACGAGACGGTGCTGTCCGACGCGGACGCCGCCGCGGCGGTGCGCGCCATCACCGGCGGGGTCGGCGCCGAGGCCGTCTTCGACTTCGTCGGCGCCGAGCCCACGGTCAGGACGGCGGGGGCGGTGGCGGCCGTCGAGGGCGAGGTGGCGATCGTCGGGATCGGCGGCGGCGCCCTGCCCGTCGGCTTCGGACGGCTGCCGTTCGAGGTGTCGGTGCACGCGCCCTACTGGGGCAGCCGCGGCGAACTCGTGGAGGTCCTCGCGCTGGCCCGGTCCGGTGCGGTGTCGGTGCACACCCAGACGTTCTCCCTGGACGAGGCCCCGCTCGCCTACGAACGGCTGCACGCCGGCGAGATCACCGGTCGCGCGGTGATCCTGCCGAACGGCTGAACACGCGCCCACACAGCCACAGTTGAGCCTGGGAAGGACACCGGTGGGCTGGTCGCCGACGGCCGTCCGGCGTCCGGCATCGGAGCGTACCGCCGCAGGGCCGGACGAAGGCGCTGACCGCGCCCGCCCTCGTTCATCGGTATGGGCCGGGTGCGGGTACGGCCGCGCGGCCGGGCCCGGCCGTGGAGACGTCGCGGGGCCGACCGGTCCCCCGTTCCGGTCGGCCCGCACGGACTGTTGAACTTACGTGCGCGCCGGGCCTCTTGGGTATCGCGGCGGTGCCCTCCGTTTCGGACGGAGGGCTCACTCGTGCACAGGTCGGCCCGAATGGCCCTGGTTCGTTCGGTTCAGGGCGGGCTCGGACAGGTCACCGAGGGCGAGATGGGCGAGGACGACCTCGTAGAGATCGCTGCCGCCGGCGAGGAGTTGACGTTCGAGTACGGGCTCGGCAGCGCGCACGTGCTCGCGCACGGTCTGCGGGTGGATGCCGAGGCCCTGCGCGGCCCGCTCCGCGTTGCCGCCCGCGGCGATCCAGGCCCGCAGGGTCCCGCGCAGGTTCCGTCCGTCACGGCTGACGCGGCCTAGCAACTCCCGGGCCCAGGTACGGACGGCGGGTCCGGCGAGCAGGTCGGCGAGCCGGGCCGGGCGCACGTGCGCGGGCCGGTGCCCCGCCGGGCCGCGCGGAATCTCGGTGAGTCCCGCCTCCGTGTTGAGCGCGAGGTGGACGGCGGCGCGCGCGGTGAGGTCGTCGAAGTCCGTGCCCAGCAGGCGCTCCACGCGTTCCATCCGGGCGCGTACGGTGTTGCGGCTCACCCCCAGGATCTTCGCCGTGTCGACGGCGGTGAACTCCAGGCCGAGCCGTGTGGTGGCGAGGAGTTCGGCGCGGGTGTGGTGCGGCAGCGAGTCGAGCGGGCGCAGCACCTGGCCGGTCCAGCCGTGCAGCGCGGCGGGCTCGATCAGCCGCTCGGGACGGGTGCGTACGGCGTAGACGGCCGCCCTGTCCGGCCGGAAGTGGGCGACGGCCAGCGCGCTGATGGCCTGTCCGTAAGCCGTGGCGGTCTGCGCGAGGCTCTGCCGGACGCTGCCGCCGAGGTAGGTGTGCGGGCGCCGGCCGATCAGCGCGCGCAGTGCGTCCTCCGTGGCGCGGGCCGGGACGACGACGATGAGGTGCTGGTCGCGGGCCGGGCAGCGCACGACGAGCGCGTGTCCGTCGGTCGCGTCCTGGCACTCCTCGGCCAGCCGGTCGCGTCCCTCCGGTCCGCCCTCGACGACGTAGACGCAGGCCGAGTCGGTGTCGAGCAGACCGGGCCAGAGCCCCGCGGCGACCCGGCGCGCCGACACGGTGTCCTCCACCATCAGCAACTGCAGGATCGCCAGCCGCAGATCGGCGGTCGCCCGCTCCAGCCGGCCACGGGCCGTGGTCATCTCCCTTTCGCGCAGGAGCAGTTCGACGACGCCCGCGGTGTGGGTCACGATGTCGGAGGTACGCCGGTCGAAGGGTGCCTCGCGGGAGACGGCGAGCACGCTGGAGGAGGGGTGCGGCTGGCGGACTCCGACCAGGCGCAGATGGCGGCCTCCGTCCTCCAGCGCGGCGGAGGAGACGCGGCCGGCGACGAGCTCCGCGACCAGGCCGTCGTCCAGTGGCATCGGGGAGCCGGCGAGGAGGGTGCCGGCGTCGTCCCGCAGGCAGACCGTGCCGCGCACGGCGGCGGCCAGCCAGTCGACGACTCTGCGGAGGTCACGGGTGCCGGGCCGCAGCTGGTCGAGCAACTGCTCCGCCCAGGTGTCCGGCCCGTCGTCCCGGTCCGCTCCGTCAGCCACCTCGCCCTTCACCTCGTCCATCGCGTTGACCTCGGCATACGGAGGGGACGTTACCCGACACCCGGGACGGCGCCGGGGCCGCGGAGGGTACCGCCGCGCGGCGGCGCCCGGGGCCACGGCATAAGCTCGGCCCGTGGCCAAGTACTTCGACGTGCACCCCGACAACCCGCAACCGCGCACCATCGCCCAGATCGCCGACAGTGTGCGGTCGGGTGCGCTCATCGCGTACCCGACGGACTCCTGCTACGCGCTGGGCTCACAGCTCGGCA
This sequence comes from Streptomyces sp. NPDC005423, assembly GCF_040606415.1. Classification (NCBI taxonomy): domain Bacteria; kingdom Bacillati; phylum Actinomycetota; class Actinomycetes; order Kitasatosporales; family Streptomycetaceae; genus Streptomyces; species Streptomyces sp. NPDC005423. Next base: position 107,472 of record NZ_JBEXET010000016.1, read on the forward strand.
GCCGGGACGGCATCGACCGGATCCGTTCCATCCGGCGGCTGGACGACCGGCACCACTTCACCCTGGTGTGCCAGAACTTCGCCCAGCTCGGCCAGTTCGTGCGGATCGACAACGACGTGTTCCGCGCCGTGAAGGCCTCGACGCCGGGCAGTTACACCTTCATCCTGCCCGCGACGAAGGAGGTCCCGCGCAAGCTGCTGCACGCAAAGAAGAAGACGGTGGGCGTGCGCATCCCCGATCACGTCGTCACCCAGGCCCTCCTGGCGGAGCTGGGCGAACCGCTGCTCTCCAGCACGCTGTTGCTGCCCGACGAGGAGGAGGCGATGACCCAGGGCTGGGAGATCAAGGACCGCCTCGACCACGTGGTGGACGCGGTGGTCGACTCCGGGGACTGCGGCACGGAACCGACGACGGTCATCGACTTCTCCAGCGGCGAGGCGGAGATCGTCCGGTACGGCGCGGGGGACGCGACACGCTTCGAGTGACCCGCGCGGGGGTGCCGGGAGGCCGGGCGCGGAGGGGCCGGGTCCGCGTGCCACGATGACGGCACACGCCGTGTCGGGCCGGCCCGTGGCTCGACGCCGATGCCACCAGGAAGGCACCCCCGACATGACCGCCGTAGAGGCCACCATCGTGGACGTCCCCACCGAGGACGGCACCGCCGACGCGTATCTCTCGCGTCCCGCCGACGAGCGTCCCCGGCCGGCCGTCCTGCTCTACCAGGACGCCTTCGGTCTGCGTCCGCATCTCAAGGCGATGGCCGACCGGCTCGCGGCGGCCGGGTACGCGGTCCTGGTACCCAACGTGTTCTACCGCGCGGGGCGGGCTCCGGTGGTGGAGCTGCCCGACTTCATCGACCCGCACGCGCGTCCGGACGTCTTCGAGCAGTTCCTCCCACTGATCCAGGGGCTGACGCCCGAGCTCGCGAGGCGGGACGCCGGGGCCTACCTGCGGTGGCTGGCGGAGTCCCCGCTGGTCGCGGACGGCCCGGTCGCGATCACCGGCTACTGCATGGGCGCGCGGCTCGCGCTCCACACGGCCGGCGCCTACCCGGAGCGGGTCGCCGCGGCGGCCGGCTTCCACGGCGGGCGGCTGGCCACCGACGACCCGGACAGCCCGCACCTGGCGGCCCGGCACATCACCGCCGAGCTGTACTTCGGCCACGCGGACCAGGACCCGTCGCTGCCCGAGGACCAGATCGAGCGCTTGGAGGACGCGCTGACCGCGGCGGGCGTACGGCACCGCTGCGAGGTCTACCCGGGCGCGCGGCACGGCTACACCCAGGCCGACACCGCTTCCTACGGCGCCGAGGCCGACGAGCGTCACTGGGCCGCGCTGCTCGACCTGCTGGCCCGCACCTTCTGATCCCGCCCCGCTGCCCGCGGCGCCGGTCGCCGCGGGCACCTTCGTCCCTACGCATTGACATGCACTCATCCCGGCGCGACTCTGAGAGCGCTCTCAGAGTGGTACGGACCAATTTCCGTACGCCCCCCCACACGGAGGTGAAGAGTGCTGCTCCGACTCGTCCGCCGACTCGGTGCCGCGACCGCGGTGGCCACCCTGTTCGCCCTGGCCACACCGCTCACGGCCGAGGCCGCGGTGCCCGCCACGATCCCCCTCAGGATCACCAACAACTCCGGGCGCACCGACCCGGTCTACGTCTACGACCTCGGCACCCAGCTCTCCACCGGCCGGCAGGGCTGGGCCGACGCGACCGGCACCTTCCACGCCTGGCCCGCGGGCGGCAACCCGCCCACCCCCGCACCGGACGCCTCCATACCCGGCCCGGCGGCCGGACAGTCCACCACGATCCGGATGCCCAAGTTCTCCGGCCGGATCTACTTCTCCTACGGTCAGAAGCTCGTCTTCAAGGTGACCACGGGCGGCCTGGTGCAACCGGCCGTGCAGAACCCCAGCGACCCTAACCGCGACATCCTCTTCAACTGGTCCGAGTACACGCTCAACGACTCCGGGCTGTGGCTCAACAGCACCCAGGTGGACATGGTCTCCGCGCCCTACGCGGTCGGCGTCCAGCGGTCCGACGGGTCCACGGTCACCACCGGGCACCTCAAGTCCGGTGGCTACACCGGGTTCTTCAACGCCCTGCGCGGACAGGCGGGCGGCTGGGCCAACCTGGTCCAGACGCGGTCCGACGGCACGGTCCTGCGAGCGCTCTCCCCCGGGCACGGACTGGAGACCGGCGCCCTGCCCAGCACGGTGATGGACGACTACGTCAACCGCGTCTGGCAGAAGTACGCGACGACGACCCTGACGGTCACCCCGTTCGCCGATACCCCCGCGAAGTACTACGGCCGGGTGTCGGGCAACGTCATGAACTTCACCAACAGTGCCGGGGCGGTCGTCACCAGCTTCCAGAAGCCCGACGCGGACAGCATCTTCGGTTGCCACAAGTACCTCGACGCCCCCAACGACCAGGTGCGCGGGCCGATTTCGCGCACGCTGTGCGCCGGCTTCAACCGCTCCACGCTCCTGGTCAACGCCAACCAGCCGGACACCACGTCGGCCGCCTTCTACCAGGACACGGTGACCAACCAGTACGCGCGCAGGCTGCACGCCCAGATGGCCGACGGCAAGGCGTACGCGTTCGCCTTCGACGACGTCGGCAACCAGGAGTCACTCGTCAACGACGGCAGTCCGCAGCAGGCGTATCTGACCCTCGACCCGCTCAGCTGAGGAGACCGGGAAAGCCGTACACCCCGCACGCCTCAGGCGCGTGCGGGGTGTACGGAGGGAGGGACGGATCAGCTGGCCGTCAGTGCCGTGTCGTCGAGGACGAAGCTGGTCTGGAGCGAGGAGTCCTCGACGCCGCTGAACTTCAGCGCCACGGTGGAGCCGGCGAAGGAGGACAGGTCGAAGGACTTCTGGGTGTACCCGGTGGCCTTGTTCAGGTTCGAGTAGGTCGCCAGGGTCGTCGAACCCGCGGTCACCGTCAGCTTGTCGTACGCCGAGCTGGTGGTGGTCTCCGCGGTGTCGATGTGCAGGTAGAAGGTGAGTGTCGCCTTGCAGCCGCTCGGCACGGCCACCGACTGGGACAGCGTGTCGGTGTGGGTGGAGCCGTAGCCGTCGAGCCAGGCGTAGTAGGAGCCGCCGTGGGCGGTCTGGCCGCTCTCGTTGGTGATGACCCCGCTGCTCGCGGTCCAGGTGGTGCTGCCCGACTCGAAGCCCGCGTTGCCCAGGAGCTGGGTCGAGGTGCAGGTGCCGCCGCCGCCGGAGGTGCTGACCGTCCAGGTGAAGGAGGCGGTGCCGGTGGCTCCCGTGCTGTCGGTGACGGTCACGGTGGAGCTGTAGGTGCCCGCGGTCGTCGGGGTGCCGGTGATGGCGCCGGTGGAGCTGCTGATCGACAGGCCGGTGGGCAGTCCGGTCGCGGCGTAGGTCAGGGAGCCGCTGTTGGTGCTGCTCGCCGAGACCTGAAGGCTCACCGCGGTGCCGACGGTGGAGGACTGGCTGCCCGGGTTGGTGACCGTGACGCCGCTGGTCGGCACGGTGATGTGGCTGCCGACATTGATGCCCGCGAAGGCGTTGCCGACTCCCGCGTACTGCGCGGAACTCGTGCCGTACAGCGCGGCTGCCGCGCTGAGCGCGGCGGTGCGGGCCGAGGCGTAGTTGGTGCTGGACGTCATGTACGTCGTCAGCGCCTTGTACCAGATCTGCAGGGCGGCGGCCCGGCCGATGCCCGCGACGGCGACACCGTCGGAGGTGCTGCTGGTGTAGGTGGTGCCGTTGATGACCTTGGTGCCGCTGCCCTCGGAGAGCAGGTAGAACATGTGGTTCGCCGGGCCCGACGAGTAGTGCACGTCGAGGTTGCCGACGCCGGAGTACCAACTGTCCGCGGAGCCGCCGTCCTTGCTCGGCTTGTCCATGTAACGCAGCGGCGTGCCGTCGCCGTTGATGTCGATCTTCTCGCCGATGAGGTAGTCGCCGACGTCGGAGGAGTTGTTGGCGTAGAACTCCACGCCGGTGCCGAAGATGTCGGAGGTCGCCTCGTTCAACCCGCCCGACTCACCGGTGTAGTCGAGCCCGGCCGTGTTGGAGGTGACGCCGTGGCTCATCTCGTGGCCGGCCACGTCCAGCGAGGTCAGCGCGTGGGTGGAGCTCGTGCCGTCGCCGTACGTCATGCAGAAGCAGGTGTCGTCCCAGAAGGCGTTGACGTACGCCGTGCTGTAGTGGACGCGCGAGTAGGCGGCGACGCCGTTGTTCTTGATGCCGCTGCGGCCGAACGTGTTCTTGTAGAAGTCCCACGTCTCCTGCGCGCCGTAGGCGGCGTCCGCGCCCGCGGTCTGGGTGTTGGAGCCGGAGCCCGTTCCCCAGACGTCGTCCGCGTCCGTCATCAGCGTGCCGGTGCCGGAGGTGGCGTTGTTCAGGCTGTACGTCTTGTGGCCGCCGCGCGTACCGTCGGTCAGCTGGTACGTCGAGCCGGAGAGCGTGGTGCTCAGCGAAACGCTGCCGCTGTACTGGGTGTTGCCGGTGCCGGTCTCGATGCCCTGGAAGCGGGAGAGTTCCTTGCCGCTGGTGGCGTCGGTGATGACGTGCAGCCGGCTCGGGGTGCCGTCGTCCTGGAAACCGCCGATCACGGTCTCCCAGGCGAGCTTGGAGGCACCGTCGCCGGCCCAGATGACCTTCCGGGCGCTGTCGGCGCCGGACGCCTTGGCGTCCAGAGCCTTGGCCGTCTTCAACGCCTCCGTCTCGGCCGCGGACTTGGTGAAGGACGCGGTGGTGGAAGGAACGGTGAGGGTGTGCTTGTTGTTGAAGGTGGCGCTCACCGTGCCGGCCGCCACGGAGGCGGGCGGGGTGTGCACGACGAGGTCGCCGCCGAGGACGGGGAGCCCGTCGTAAGTGCGCTCGTAACGGGTGTGGACGGTGCCGTCGTTGTCCTTGACGACGTCCTTGACGACCAGTTTCTCCTTGGCGCCGAGGCCGAGGGTGCGGGCCGTCGCCGTGGTCCTGCGTTGGGCGCTGTCGATCAAGGCGGAGTGCTGGGCCGGGGTGAGTTTCGCCTCCAGTCCGCCGGTGCGCAGCGGGCTGGGGTGGGGGGAAGCGGGCTGCGCGGTCGCCGGGACCGTCTGGATGCCGACGACGAGCATCGCGGCCGTGGAGAGCAGGGCTCCTGCCGCGGTCCGCTTGCGGGGGATGCGTCTCACTCGTACTCCTCCTGCGACAGCCGCGGTGTTCGCGGCCGGGAACAGACCGGGCAGGACGGGTGTGCCGCCCGGGGAGAGCTGAGCTGTGCGGGGCCGGAATCTTGACTGAAACGTGGAGAGGTCGTGGGGGGTAGCTGGGGGGAGAATGACACTCTTGACCCGGCCATGTCATCCAGGTACTGGGCAATCGAGGGTTATCCCTCTATGGCCGAGCGAGCCACCGGACCGGTCGCCGCCGCCGCGGATTGCCGATCACGGGTGCGGGGCATCAGGAGAAGGGGGAGCGGCGCGGTACGGCCGCACCGATGCCGGACAGGCCCAGGAGGGGAGTGATGCGCCATGCGCGCGCAACGGCGTACCCACCGGCGTTCCGTACGAGTTGAGTATGTGCTGCCCCACGAGGCGTCCTCCGCCGGCCAGGCGCGCCGGCTGACCTCCGAGTTCCTCAACCGGTCCCGTCGGCGGATCGCCCCGGTGGAGGAGGAACAGATCGACGACGCCACCCTCGTCGTCTCCGAACTGGTCGCCAACGCCACCCGGCACGGCCGCAGCGGCTGCCGGCTGCGACTCCAGGTCTGTGACGAGCGGCTCACGGTCGAGGTCTACGACGACAGCCCGACGCGGCCCAAGGTGCGCCCGTTGACGGCCGAGGGCGAGAGCGGGCGGGGTCTGGCCATGGTGCGCTGTCTGGCCCGGCGTCTCGACGTCACCCCGCTGGCCGGGGGCGGCAAGCGGGTCCGCGCCGTGCTGGCGATCTGACGGGCGGCCCGGCCGGGTCCCGCGCGGAGTGAGTCAACTCCCGTGCGGTTACGGCGAGTTGGGATGCCGCGCTGTGCCGCTCGCAGGCGGCGAACGCGCCGCCCCTGCTGCCGGTGCGCCAGGTGAGGGGTCCCAGTGTGGCCGCCGGCGCCGCCAACGGGGTCGCGGTACACGCCGGTCGGCGGTCGTCCGCGCCGCCGTTCCGGGCCGGGGCCCCGCCCGCTGAGCGCCCGCGCGGCGTTGTTACCGTGCACCGGTGTCCGACTCATCACGCGATACCGCCGAAGGCGCCGGCTGGGGCGCCGCGGAACACGGCGCGTACACCCGGCTGATGCCCGCCAAGGTCCAGAAGGTCTCCTGGCTCGACCCGAGAACACTGTGGGCCGCGCGCAACGGCGTGCTGGCGTCCTGGTTCGGGGACCCCACCGGCAGCACCCGCGGTCGCTGGGTGGCCCAGCGGGAGGCCGCCGGAGCCCCCGCCGACAAGGTGATCCGGCGGGCCGACCCGGACCGGTTCTCCTTCATGGTGATCGGCGACACCGGCGAGGGCGACGATCCCCAATACGCCGTCGTACCAGGCTTTCTGAAGGTCAGTCAGGACACCAGCTTCGCCCTCGTCGCGAGCGACGTGATCTACCCCGTGGGCAGCGCGGACGACTACGACACGAAGTTCTTCCGGCCGTACCAGGAGTACCGGGCACCGATCTACGCGATACCCGGCAACCACGACTGGTACGAGGGCCTCGGCGGGTTCATGCGCGTCTTCTGCGACGACGCTCCCCCGCTCACGCCGCCGCCCGCCCCGCGTCCGGCGTCCCGCGCCTGGTGGCGTGCCCTGCTGTGGCACCGGCCGCGCCCGTCCGACGGCCACCACCTCGACGAGGCACGGAAGTTGCGCTTCTCGATGGAGCAACAGGCGGTCCAGCCGGGCCCGTACTGGGCGATCGACGCCGGACCCGTGCGGATCGTGGGCATCGACACCGGTCTGCTCGGCACGATCGACGCCGAACAGGGCGCCTGGCTGCGCGAGGTGTCCCGGGGTCCCCGGCCGAAGATCCTCGTCACCGGGTCGCCGCTCTACGTGGACGGCGAGCACCACCCCTGCGCCATCGAGGGCGGCGGCACGGTCGACGCCATCGTCCGCGATCCGGACCACCACTACGTGGCGTCGATAGGCGGCGACATCCACAACTACCAGCGCTACCCGGTCGGTCTGGCGGACGGCCGCACCCTGCAGTACGTGGTGGCCGGCGGTGGCGGCGCCTTCATGCACGCCACGCACACCATCCCGCGCGTCTCCGTCGCGGGCGTCACCGAGCGGGACTTCCGCTGCTATCCGCTGCGCGGCGACTCCCTCGCCTTCTACAGCAGGCTCTACGGCCGCCGGCTGCGGCTGCGCCGCCTCTTCACCCTCACCGAGGCGGAGGCCACGGCCGTGGTCGCCGAGCGCCTCGGCATCCCGCCGACCCGTGATCCGGGTACGCCCGTCCGGGTCGGCCGGCGGGTGCGGCTGATCGCGAGCCTGCTCGGCGCCGGCGGCAGCCCCGACCGCACCTCGCGCGTGCGCCTTCCGGTGCGCAAGCTCTACACCCAGCTCTTCTCGCCCGGCTCGGCGACGTACAGCCCGCCGTTCTTCAAGTGCTTCCTGCGGCTGGACGTCACCCCGGACGCGGTCCGCCTGCGCTGCTTCGCCGCCACCGGCAACCGGGCGCAGGAGCTGGACCCGCCGGTCGAGGACGAGGTGACCATCCCGCTGAAGTGATCACACACCCGCAATGTCCGCCTGACACAATCGGGACAGAGCTGACGTACGACCGCCGGAGGAGCCCGTGCCGCCCACCTCACGCCCGTTGCGGAAGCTGGGCTTCCTGACGATCGGCCTGTTCGACGAGGCCGATCCCCGCCGGGGTCACGAGTCGACGCTGGAGATCATCGAACTGGGTGAGCGCCTCGGTTTCGACAGCGCGTGGCTGCGCCATCGCCACCTTCAGTACGGCATCTCCTCCCCCGTCGCCCTCATGGCCGCGGCCTCGCAGCGCACCAGCCGTATCGAACTCGGCACGGCGGTGATCCCGCTCGGCTGGGAGAACCCGCTCCGGCTCGCCGAGGACCTGGCGACCGTCGACATCCTCTCCGGGGGGCGCGTCAACCCGGGCGTCAGCGTCGGCCCGCCCATGCGGTACGACCGGGTCAAGGAGGCGCTGTACCCCGACACGGCCGACACCGAGGACTTCGGTTACGAACGGGTGCGCCGACTGCTGGGCTTCGTGCGGGGCGAGCCGGCCACCGACTTCAGCGGGGTCGAGGGCTTCGAGGTGTTCTCCGACCGGGTCCAGCCGCACTCTCCCGGTCTGGGACGCCGCCTCTGGTACGGCGGCGGCAGCGCGGGGTCGGCCCGATGGGCGGGCGAGCACGGGATGAACTTCCTGACGAGCAGTGTCGTCAAGGCCGAACAGCCGGACGAGGCACGGGACTTCGCCGAGATCCAGCTCTCCCACATCCGTACCTTCCGGGCCCACCACCCCGACGGCGACGCCGCCCGCGTCTCACAGGGCCTGGTCGTCATCCCGACCGACTCCGCCTCGCCCGAACAGCGCGCCAAGTACGCGGAGTTCGCCCGCAAGCGCACCCCTCGTACGACGGCACCGCAGGGCCCGGCCCGGCTGATGTTCGCGCCGGACCTGGTGGGCACCTCGGAGGAGCTCGCCGAACTCCTGCACGCGCACGCCGCGTTCAGGGAGATCGACGAGGTGGCGTTCGCGCTGCCGTTCACCTTCGAGCACGAGGACTACGTTCAGATTCTCACGGACATGGCGACGAAGCTCGGACCGGCGCTCGGGTGGCGGCCCGCGGGCTGAGACGGGGCGCTCGGGCCGCGCGGAGCAGCCCGGGCGTGCCTCCCTCGGTCACCAGCGGCCCGGCGCGGTGCCGACGAGGGGTTCCGACGGCTTGCCGTCGACGCCGCGGGGGATGTCGCCGGCGAGCATCACGCGGTGCATGACGCGGGGGAAGCCGAGGTGCGCGCTGTCGGCGGGCGCCAGGTGGATGGTGGCCCGGTTGTCCCAGAAGGCGACGGAGCCCGGCTCCCAGCGGAACCGCACCGTGTACTCGGGCCGGGTCGCCTGCTCCAGGAGCATCTGGAGGATCGCGGCACTCTCCGCGCGGGAGAGGCCGGCGATCTGCTCCAGGTAGTAGCCGTTGACGGAGAGCACCCGCTCCCCCGTCTCGGGGTGCACGCGTACCAGCGGGTGCACCGAGGCGACCTGATGGTCCATCAGATGCCGTACGTACGCGTCGTCGCCGAGACGGGGCTGGTAGCCGACGCCGAGCCGGTGCTCGGCGCGCAGCCCGTCGACGAACTCCCGCACCGGCCGCGAGAGTCCGGCGTAGGCGGCCGCCAGGTTCGACCACGTGGTGTCGCCGCCGTACGGCGGTACGGTCTCCGCGCGCAGGATCGTCGCGGCCGGCGGGTCGACACGTGCGCCGTGGTCGCAGTGCCAGCCGCGCAGCAGGGTGTGCCGGCGGCGCTGGAGCCACTCGTCCTGCTCCATGCCGAACCGCCCGCCCAACTCCAGCCGGTCGGCGGTGGTTTCGACCTCGGGGAAGTCCGCGGGCGACGCGCCGCCGCGCCGGCCGAGCACGACCGGCTCGCCGAACCGGCGCGCGAACGCCACCTGTCCGGCGTGGTCGAGGCGCTGGTCGCGGAAGAACACGACCTTCCAGCGCAGCACCGCGGCCCGTACCGCGGCTACCACGGTGTCGTCGAGCGGGCCGGCCAGATCCACGCCGGTGATCTCGGCCCCGATGTGTCCGGCGGCCGGCCGCAGGTCCAGCCCGGCCGCCCGTACCGCCTCGTCCGCGGGGGTCCTGTCCGTCGTCATGTGCGCTCCGTTGGTCGTCCGAACCGGCTCGGGTGAAGATCGTGGCAGCGATCGCCGCACGTGGCGACAGGTCACACCCGCCCCGCCCATACTGGGTGTACCGCACAGTCAAGGGAAGGTCCGATCTTGATCAGCATCCCGGCGCACACGCTCAACGACGGTACGCGCCTGCCCGCCATCGGGCTCGGCACCTGGCCGATGGACGACGCCGAGGCCGAGCGCGCCGTCGCCGACGCCCTCGGCGCGGGGTACCGCCTGCTCGACACGGCGACGAACTACCGCAACGAGACCGGTGTCGGCCGCGGCATCGCGCACGGCGGTGTCCCCCGCGAGGAGATCCTCGTGACGACCAAGCTCCCCGGCCGCCACCACGGCTACGAGGACACCCTCGCCTCCTTCGAGGAGTCCCGCCGGCGCCTCGGCGTGGAGTACGTCGACCTGTACCTGATCCACTGGCCGCTGCCGCGGGTCGACAAGTACGTCGACTCGTGGAAGGCGATGATCAAACTGCGCGAGGACGGTCTCGTCCGCTCGATCGGCGTCTCCAACTTCACGCCCGGCCACATCGAACGGCTGGAGAAGGAGACCGGCGTACTGCCCTCCGTCAACCAGATCGAGCTGCATCCGCTGTTCCAGCAGAACGAACTGCGCGCCTTCCACGCCGAGAAGGGCATCCGCACCGAGAGCTGGAGCCCGCTCGGCCGCGGCAGCGCCATCCTCGACGACCCCGCCGTCGTCACCATCGCGGAGGCGCACGGTGTCACCCCCGCCCAGGTGGTGCTGCGCTGGCACACCCAGATCGACGCCGTCCCGATCCCCAAGTCCGCCGACCCCGGACGGCAGCGCGCCAACCTCGACATCTTCGGTTTCTCCCTCGGCCCCGCGCAGCTGGCCGCCCTCTCCGACCATACTCCCGAGCGCCTCGGCGGGGACCCGGAAACCCACGAGGAGTTCTGACCGGACCCGGCCTTCCGCCCCAACCGCCGTGCTCTGCGAGCGAGTTGGCGGCGGATGCCCGCGCCCCCAGCCGAGAGGTGCCGAGAGGTCCTCGTCCACGCGTCCGCCGGCTGCCCCGGCGCCCGGCTACGACGAGCGGCGGTGCGCGCCGCCCCTCGTCGTAGCCGTGTCCGCGGTGTCAGGCCCGGTGGGCGCGGAGCGCGGCGAGCGCCCGGTCGGCGTGGGTGTTCATGCGCAGCTCGCTGGAGACGACCTCCAGGATCGTGCGGTCCTCGGCGATGACGAACGTGACCCGCTTGGTGGGCGCCAGCGAGAAGCCCCGCTTCACGCCGAACCGCTGCCGGATCGCACCGTCCGCGTCGGAGAGCAGCGGCATGCCGAGGCTGTGCTTCCCGGCGAACTCCCGCTGCTTGTCGACGGCGTCGCCGCTGATCCCGACCGGCCGCGCCCCGACGGCGGCGAACTCGGCCGCCAGGTCGCGGAAGTGGCAGGCCTCGGCGGTGCAGCCGGCGGTCAGGGCGGCGGGGTAGAAGAAGAGCACCACCGGCCCCTCACCGAGCAGTTCCGTGAGGCGGCGTTCCGCTCCGGTCTCGTCCGGGAGCGTGAAGTCCTCCACCTGGTCACCGATGTTCGGACTGCTGCTCATGCCTGCCCCTCCGCGTTCCTCGCGACATTCCTGGCCCACCATACGAGGGGGATCTGCAGCGGCAGCCGCCCGACGGCCGCCGCCTTCAGCGGAGCCGGCTTGTCCCGCCAGTCCAGGGCCATCTTCACGTTCGCGGGGAAGACGCCGACGAAGAACGCGGCCGTGGCGAGCGCGGCCGTACGCCGGGTGCGGGGCAGCGCCACGCCCGCCGCGAGCGCCAGCTCGACGGCACCGCTCGCGTAGGTCCAGGCCCGGGGCGTCCCCGGCAGTGCGCGGGGCACCGTCGCGTCGAAGGAGCGGGGCGAGGTGAGGTGGGCGACTCCGGCGGTCGCCAGCAGACCGGCGAGCAGCAGGGACGAGCGTTCGGACCGTGGCACGGTTCCTCCTCTGAAGGTCTGCGGCGCGATATTACTCGACGGTAGAGGACGGCCGGCAAGGCGCACCGCCCCTGGTTCGGGGCTTGGCCGGCTCCCTCCGCGAGGGACGCTCACCCCCGCGCCTCAGCACTTCCCGGGCGCACTGTGCCGGGCATGGAGTCTGGGCCCGGCCGGGATGGCGGTATTTCCGGCTCAGGCCTCGCCCGGTGCGGCGATGACGCCCGGCTCGGCCTCTTCCTCGATCGAGTGGGTCAGGAAGTCGTCGACCATGCGGTGGAAGAGCCCGGCCAGCTGCCGCAGTTCGTCCGCCGACCAGTCGGCGAGCGCAAGTTGCATCCCCCGGGCACCGGCGTCCCGGACCTGGTCGACGGCCTTCCGCCCGGCCGCGGTGAGTTCGATGCGCTGGGCTCGGCGGTCGTCGGGGTCGGCGACCCGGGTGACGTAACCGGCCTTCTGGAGCTGCTGCACCGTACGCGTCACGTGCGAGGCCTCGACGCCGAGCCGGTTCGCCAGTTCCCCCGGCCGCAGCGGCTCGGAGTCGGCGACCTGCCGCAGCAGCGCCACCGCCGCGCGGTCCAGCGGCACACCGGCCAGGGCCATGAGCCGGTCGTGCTGGCGGGCGCGCGTGCTCAGATAAGTGATGCGGGTCAGGGCCCGCTCGATCTCGATCACTTCCGGGGACGCGGGGGAGGTGGGCAGCGATGGCGAGGGCATGGACACCAGATTACCATATTGTTGCGTAACTCAAGTAACTCCGACGCATCGCGCGGGAAGGCCCGGTCGTCCGGTGACCACAGCTTTCCGCGGGCCTCGACAGGCCGGCGGGTAGGCTGGGACGCCGGGTGCTGGAAGGCGGGATGTGCGTGGTGCGGGAGCGGAACAGCGACAGGGCCGGCGGGACGTCCGGACCGCGGAGCCGCGCCGGCGAAAGGCCCGTGAACCGGTGCTGATCAGCGTGTACGTCCCGCTCATGGTGACCGTCGTCCTCGCGGTGGCCGTTCCGTGGGCCGCGCCCCGGCTGGCCCCGCGCCCGGCCGCCTGGTTCCTCGCCTGTGCGGCGCCGGTGACCGCGCTGGGCTGGCTGGGTTCCCTCGCGCTGCTGGCATTCGCCGGGCTGGTGCGGCTCCCGGAGGTCGCCGCCGAGGGGCAGTGGTCGGTGGCGGCCGTACGCGCGGCCGACCCGGTCTCCCTCACCGTCGCCATGGCCGCCGCCGTCACCCTGCCGGCCTCCGTCGCCGGACTGGCCGTCGCGGCCGTCCGGCAGACCCGGCAGCTGCGCTGGGCGCGCCGGGAGTGCCGGCGGCTGCCCGGCGGCACCGAACTGGCCGTTCTCGACCAGGAGTCGCCGGACGCCTTCGCGCTGCCGGGGACGCCCGGGCGGATCGTGGTGTCGCGCGGCATGCTGCGCTGTCTCGACGGCCGGGAGCGGGAGGCGCTGCTGGCGCACGAGCGGGCCCACCTGCGCGGACGGCACCATCGTTTCCAGACGGTGTGGCGGCTGAGCGCGGCCGTGAATCCGCTGTTGCGTCCGCTGGCCGGTGCGGGCGGCTTCGCCCTGGAGCGGTGGGCCGACGAGGAGGCCGCGGCGCGCGTCGGCGACCGCGTGGTCGTCGCCCACGCGGTGGGCCGGGCGGCGCTGGCCGCGTCCGCGAACCGGTCGCGGTCCGTGCTGGCCATGACCGGAGGCGCGGTACCGCGAAGGGTGCGGGCGCTGCTGGGCCCCCCTCCCCCGCGCCGGCGCCTGCCGTTCGTCGCGGGCGCCGCGCTGCTCCTCGTCTGCTGCGGAAGTCTGACGCACGCCGCGTTCGACAGCGAGCAGATGATCGACACCGCGCACCACGCGACCCACGAGCGGGCCGAGGCCTCGGCCGCGCGGGCTCCGCTCATGCCGACGCGAGCCCCCGTACCCGCTTCGACACCCGCTCCGGCACCCCCCGGGATGCCTGGGCACGGCCCGCGTCCCGAGCTCCTCCGCACCGCCGCCGACCTGCGCGAGGAGCTCGCGGAACCGAGCTGAGCAGGGCGTCCTCCGCGCCGGGGCGCGTGCTATCGTCGGCCCCGACCATCGCCAGGAATCCTGATGATTGTGTTCCTGTCGTCGCAGGGTTCCCGACGATCGGTCCGCCCCGTCACGCGCACTCCACGGATCGGAGCCGCATGTCCGTCCTGGCCCGGCCCCCGGTGGCCGCCTTCGTCGCCAAGTCCATGCAGCGCCTGTCCCGGTGGGCCGACCGGCGGCCCAGCGGACCCGGCTCGGCGGCCTCCTCCCATGCCCGCCTCCCCGAATTCCCGCGCCGTATCCGGGAGTTGACGGTCCGGACCGCGATCGCGCCGGCCCGCGTCACGGTCTACCTGCCGGCCGCCGAGGGGCCTCCCCCGCCGGTCCACGTGAACTTCCACGGCGGCGGTTACGTCATGCCGCTCACCGAACTCGACGACCCCCTGTGCCGTTTCCTCGCGGCGGAGGCCGGGGTGGCGGTGGTCAACGTCGACTACGTGGTCGCCCCGCAGCATCCCTTCCCGGCCCCGCCCCGGCAGGCCTACGACGTGGTCCGCTGGATCGCCGGGCACGGCGCCGAACAGGGCTGGGACGGCGCCCGGCTCACCGTGGGCGGCCAGAGCGCCGGGGGCGGACTCGCGGCGGCGGTGGCGCGCCAGGCCCTGGAGGAGGGGGGTCCCGCGATCGCGCTCCAGGTGCTGCACTATCCGCCGCTGGACCTCGCGACCTCCGCCAAGGAGAAGCGGGCCGCCATCCCCAAGCCGGTGCTGCGGCCCTGGATGGCGGAGGTCTTCGACACGTCGTACGTGCCGGAGGTGACGGCGCGTGCCGACCGGCTGGTGTCGCCCGCCCATCCGTCGGACACCGCGGACCTGCGGGGCATCGCTCCGGCCCTGGTGATCACGGCCGAGTACGACCTGCTGAGGGCGGAGGGCGTGCGGTACGCCGACCGGCTGGCGGCGGCGGGTGCCCTGGTCGAGCACTTCGACGTGACCGGGGCCGACCACGGCTACGACGGCAAGGACGACCAACGCGCCCTTCAGGTGTACGCCCTGATCGCCCGTCACCTGCGGGAGGCAGTCGGCCCCTCCGCTCCCGGCGTCTGAACCGGCCGTACGCACCGCCCACTTCACCGGCCGCCCCGGGCGACCGGTGACGTCCGGTGACCGCCGCGGGCGTCAGGCCGACGGCTTGGGCTCCGGCGGGGTGAGGCCGAACCGGCCCGCCGCCTCGGTCAGTTCGCGCCACACCTTGGGTGCCACCGGGATGCCCCGCGCACCGCGCCGCTCGGCGACGGCCGCACTGCGCTCACCGGGATAGAACACGCCCTCCGCGCCGTCCGCCGCCGGGAGCCGCTTGAGGGTGTCGAGGGTCTCGTCGACCGCCGCGGTGAACGCGGCCGGGTCACCGAACGCGGCCGGGTCGAGGGCGATCAGCAGGGCGTTCTGCCGGTGCTTGCGGCCCTGCGGGTCGTCGGAGTGGAACGCGGCGAAGATCGGCGCGCCGACCAGCACACTGGTGAGCAGCTCGAAGGCGAACGACATCCCCGACCCCTTGGCGCCCCCCAGCGGCAGCGGCATGACCGCCTTCTCCGGGTCGGTCGTCGGCGTTCCGTCCTCGGTGGCCGCCGCTCCCTCGGGCAGCGGCGTGCCGCTCGCCCTCGCCTGCTTGATCTTGCCCAGGGCGATGGTGGCGGTGGCCATGTCGAGCAGCACCGGCGCATGGCCCGAGGAGCCGGCGGTCGGTACGGCGACGGCGAGCGGGCTGGTCGCGACGGCGGCGCCCTTCACGCCCGTGTAGCCCATGTTGGGCATCCCGGCGACGTAGCCGATGCCGACGAGTCCCTGCTCGGCGATCTTCGCGACGTAGTACCCGATGGCTCCGGTGTGGACGGTACGGCGTACTCCCACGGCGGCGACGCCGTTGGTCCTGGCCCGGGTCACCGCCAGCTCGGCGGCGGCGGTGAGGGCGACCGGGCCGGGGGCGCGGTCGGCGTCCAGGACGGCCGCGGCGGGGGTGCTGGACTCCACCCTGATGTCGGCGCCGGCGTTGGCCACACCCTTGGCCAGCAGCTCCAGATAGGCGGGGACGCGGGCGATGCCGTGCGAGTCGACGCCGCGCAGCGCGGCCCACACGAGGACGTCGGCGGTGGTGCGGGCCTGCTCGGCGTCGAGGCCGCCCTTCTCCAGCAGGGCGGCGGAGAAGGCGCGAAGGTCGTCGGCGGCGACAAGTACCTTGCCCGGCTTGGGCGTTGCGGTGTCGGACATGGTGGCGGGTGCCTTCCTGGTTCAGCGGGTGACGAGGACGTCGACGACGGCGGTGCTGCCCTCCGCCACGGCCTTGAGCGCGCGCTCCAGTGCGGGCGCGAGGGCATCGGGGGTGTCGACGGTCTCGGTGTGCATCCCGAACGGTTCGGCGAACGCGGCGAGCCGGGGCAGCCGGTGCAGATCGGTGCCGAGCCACTCGCCGGTGTCGGCCGCGGCGCCGTCGGGGTAGAACCTGCGGTGGTTGAGGTTCATCGACTTGTAGACGCGGTTGTTGAACACCACGATGAGCAGCGGGAGTTCGTAGGCGTTGGACGCGTCGTAGGACTGGATGACGGGGTTGTACGTGAAGGCGCCGTCGCCGATGGTGAGCACCACCGGCCGTTCGGGGGCGGCGAGTTTGACGCCGAGGGCGACCGCGATGCCCTGGCCGAGGCCGCCCTGTACGTAGAAGTACGAGTCGGGGCCGGCCGTGCGGAGGTGGCGCTTGACGACGCGGCTGTGGGTGATGGTCTCGTCGACGACGATCGCGTCCCGCCCTGCCAGCACGCCCCGCAGGGTGGCGGCGGCCAGGACCGGGTCGATGCCCGCCGCGTCGCGGGCCTTCGTCTCGGCGGCGGCGATCGCGGCCTGTTCGTCGGCGTGCCGCCGCTCCTGGGCCGCGCGGCGTACGGCGACGGTGTCCGGGTCCAGTTCCTTCGCCCGCTTCGTCAGCTGGCGCAGGGTGTTGGCGACGTTGCCTTCCAAGTAGGCGTCGGCGAAAAGGACTTGGTAGGTGACGTGCGGACGCTGCGGTACCTCGTCGATGACGACGACCGTCGCCTTGGCGGGGCGGCGGGAGGGCGGATAGAAGGGGGCACGGCAGTTGACGAGGAGGATGAGGTCGGCCTCGTCCATCCACGGGCCGATGTCGCTGCCCGCGTGCAGGGGGTGGTCGCGCGGGAAGTTGCCGCAGACCGCCGAGTCGGGCTCGACGACGGGGAGGTGCCACGCCTCGGCGAAGGCGACGAGGGCCTCGAAGCCGCCCGTCTCACGGCCCGCCGTCTCGGTGACGATGACCGGGTTGGCCGCCTCGCGGATCAACTGCGCGACGGGGTCGACCTCTTCGGGCGAGCTGTGGGTGGAGCCCGGTGCGACGACGGGCTTGGCCTCACGGCCGTCCCACTCCTCCAGCAGGATCTCCAGCGGGATGTTGAGGTACGCCGGTCCGGCCGGGGCCCGCCACGCCAGTTCGGCGGCGCGGGTGACCATGGTGGGCAGCGTGTGGACGCTGGCCGCCTCGTTGGACCACTTGGTGAAGGGCTGCGCGATCTGGTGCGGGCCGCCCACGATCGACAGGTTGCGGTACCACTGGCCGCCGGGGTCCTGGCCGGGGCCGTCGCCGTACGTGGTCGACTCCGAGGAGCTGACCACCATGGGGACGCCCGCGAGCAGCGCCCCGTGGACGGCCATGGAGCCCTGGAGCAGACCGGGGGCCGCGTGCAGCAGTACGCCCTGCGGCCGGCGGGTGAGCAGGCCGTAGCCGGTGGCCATGCCGACGGCGACCGTCTCGTGGGTCAGGTCCAGATACCGCGGACAGGGCAGTCCGTCGCGGTGGCGGCGGGCGAGGGACTCCCACACCGGGGCCCATTCGGAGCCCGAGGAGCAGAAGAGGTAGTCGGCGCCGACGGCGTTGAAGGCGGAAACGAGAGCATCGCCGCCGTCGGCGCCCGGGGAGTTGGTGGTGTCGGTCATCTCTCGTGTTCCCTCAGCCCTCGATCGGCCAGTTCAGGACCTCGGAGATACCGCGGCCCATGATCCATTCAAGCTCCTCGGGCGTGAAGTCCCAGTGCTTGGTGAACTGCTCGATCGTGTCGGTGTAGGTGATGCCGTGGCCCAGCAGCCGGGTGATGTCGGTGCCGTAGAAGCAGCGCTGCGGGCCCAGTTTGTCGACCATCTCGCGCACGTACTTCTGGATGTTGTTGTTGGGGAACGGCTGTGTCGAGTAGCCGGGGAGCGCCGAGACCTTGACGTAGATGTTGGGGTGGGGGGCGAGGTCGGCGGTCTCCTGGACCCAGTAGCCGATCGCGTCGTCGACACAGCGGGCCATGATGCCCATGTGGTCGATGATGATCTTCAACTCGGGGTGCCTGGTGGCGATCTCGCCGAGTTCGCGCTTCCAGATCGGGGCGTGGACCATCGTCGGGACGGCGAGTTGCTCGGCGATCGGCCAGTACCAGTCGTTGGTGCCGTCGATCATCCAGTTGCGGTCCTGCGGCCGGTGGAAGGTGAGCCGGGTGCCCTTCACGTGAGGGTTCTGCGCGAAGTCCTTCAGCATCGCCGTGCCCTCTTCGGGCTTGTTCTGCGGAATGCGGGCCATGATGCCGAAGCGGTCGGGGTACGCCTCGCAGGCCTCCAGGGCGTAGTCGATCCGGTCGCCCTCCCAGGACGGCGGCAGGATCAGCGCGCGGTTGACGCCGGCCTCGTCCATCAGCTCCAGCGCCTCCTCGTAGGAGAAGGGGTCCTCGCGGTGTCCGTTGAGGCGGATGCGCTCCCGCGCGCCTGGGACCCAGGGGCGGTCCGGGGTCTCTTCCTTCCAGATGTGGATCTGCGTGTCGACGACGAACATGTCCTGAACTCTTTCTCTCGACGTGCTTGAGGAGCGGGGTGCGGAGGTGCCGCGGTGGGTGCCGCGTGGTGTGGAAGGAACGCTAGGCGGGTCGCGGGGCCTTGCCGAGAGCTGCGGATGCAAGCAGTAGTTGCGCGGATCACCGCTGTTCGCGGGGCGTTCCCGGGGTGTCTCAGGCGTCGCCGAAGACGGCGCCGACGATGTGCTCGGCGATCGCCATGGAGGCGGTGGCGGCGGGTGAGGGCGCGTTGCGGACGGCCGTGATCCGGCCCACCTGGTGGATGCGGAAGTCGTCGACGAGCGTGCCGTCCGGGTCGAGTGCCTGGGCCCGGACGCCCGCGCCGCCGCGCACGACGTCGCCGACGCCGACCCCGGGGACGTAGAGTCCCGCGTCCTTCATGAAGGACGCCCTGGAGAGCGAGCCACGGTACTCCTTGACGCCGGTGCGCCAGTGCTGGGCGGCCATGCGCCAGGAGCCGGGGTAGAGGGCCAGTCCGGCGAGGTCCCGCGGGGAGATCCGGCCGAGGGTGTAGCCCTCACGGGCGAGGGCCAGTACGGCGTTGGGGCCGACCTCGACGGAGCCGTCGACGCGGGGGGTGAAGTGCACGCCGAGGAAGGGGTATCGGGGGTCCGGTACCGGGTAGATGAGGCCGCGGACCAGGTGGGTGCGGTCCGGCCGCAGAAGCATGTACTCGCCCCGGAACGGAACGATCCGCGGCTCCTTCCTGTCCTGGGCGAGCCTGGCCACGGCGTCCGAGTGCAGGCCGGCGCAGAGGATCAGCCGGTCGACGCGGACCCGCTCCGGGCCCGAGCCGACCTCGATGCCACCGGGCACGGAGGTGACGGAGGTGACCGGGAAGCCCAGCCGCACCTCGCCGCCGGCGGCCTCGACGTCCTTGGCGAACTCCCGGGCGACAGCCGGGTAGTCGGTGATCGCGGTGCGCGGGGAGTGCAGGGCGGCGACCCCGCCCGCGTGCGGCTCCAGCTCCCGGATCTCCTCCTTGGAGATCCTGCGCAGCTCGGGCACATGGTTGTTCCTGGCCCGCTCGTACAGGTTCTCCATCCGGCCCAGCTCGTCCTCGCGGACCGCCACGACGAGCTTGCCGATCTCCTGGTACGGCACTCCCCGGTCCTGGCAGTACTCGCGCAGCACCGACACGCCTCGTACGCAGAGGTCGGCCTTGAGGCTGCCCGGCGGGTAGTAGATGCCGGCGTGCACGACGCCGGAGTTGTGGCCGGTCTGGTGGACCGCGACCCGGCGCTCCTTCTCCAGGACCACGACGCGGGTACCGGGCCGGCGCAGCGCGATCTCGCGGGCCGTGGCCAGCCCCACGATGCCGGCGCCGACGATGCCGATCGTCTCGTCGGCCATCGGCATCCTCCTCTCTTACGACGTGCTTGCGACTCTTCTGCGACGTGCGGTGGCGCTCAGGCGCCGATGTGGATGGCGACCGTCTTGACCCGGGTGGAGAAGCGCAGGACCTCGTCGCCCTGCTCCTTGTAGGCCGTGCCGGAGTCGCGGAACCCGCCGAAGGGCAGGTGCACGTCCCAGCCGGTGGTGGTGGTGTTCACCGCGATCTGGCCGCACTCGGCCTCGTCGGCGAAGCGCAGCGCGGAGGCGAGGTCGCGGGTGAAGACGGCGGCGGCCAGGCCGAATTCGGAGTCGTTGACGGCGTCGACGGCCTCGGTGAAGCCGTCGACGGCGCGGACGGCGAGGACCGGGCCGAAGACCTCCTCGCGCCAGACCGCCGTCTCGGGGGTGACGTCGGCGAGCACGGTCGGCTGTACGTAGCAGCCGTGGGCGCGCTCCCCCTCGGTGTCCGCGGCGCCGCCGGTGAGAACGGTGGCCCCCTGCTCCACCGCGCGGGCGAGGTCGGCGAGGACGGAGTCGCGCTGCTTCGGGCTGGACAGCGGGCACAGCGTGGTCGCCGGGTCGCTGCCCGGGCCGACGGTGAGGGCCTCGACCTCGGTGACGAGGAGCCGTACGAACTCCTCGTGCACGGGCCGGTCGACGATGACGCGGCTGGTGGCGGTGCAGCGCTGGCCGGCCTGCCCGAAGGAGGCGGCGACGACGGCCTTCGCGGCGGCCGGCAGGTCGGCGTCACGGAGGACCACGGAGGCGTTCTTGCCGCCGAGTTCGCCCTGGAAGCGGACGTTGCGGTCGGCGAGGCGGCGGCGGATGCGGCCGCCCACCTCGTTGGAGCCGGTGAAGGTGACTCCGGCGATCCGGGGATCGTCCAGGAGCGCCCCCTCGATCTCGGCGGTGCGGCCCGTCACCACGTTGAGGACACCTGCGGGCAGGCCGGCGTCGTGCAGGGCCCGGGCGAGGCGCAGGCCCGACAACGGCGTCTCGGTGGCCGGTTTGAACACGGCGGCGTTGCCGGCCGCCAGCAGCGGGGCGAGTTTGCGGGCCGGGGTGATCAGCGGGTCGTTCCACGGGCTGATCACCAGGATCACGCCGATCGGCTCCCGCTGGGTGTGCGTGCGGGTGCCGGGGCGGGCGTCGTGCAGGAGGGTGCCGTAGCCCTGGCGGGCCAGTCCGGCGTAGTAGTCGAGGAAGTCGGCGGACTTCAGGGTCTCCCCGCGGGCCTCGGCGCCGGTCTTGCCGTTCTCGGCGGTGACGTCGGCGGCGATCTCCTCGACGCGCGCGCGGATCAGCCTCGCGGCCTCGGTGAGGACGCGGGCCCGCTCGAAGGGGCTGGTGCGCTTCCATCCGGCGAAGCCGCGCTCGGCGTGGTCGTAGGCCCGGGTGACGTCCTTGGCGGCGAGGGCGGGGACGCGCGCGAAGGGGGTGCGGACATCGGCGGGGTCGTGCACGTCGATCCACTCGCCGCTCGTCACCCACTCCCCGCCCACGAGGGTTTCCAGGCTTCGCATGGAGATCACTTCCTTCGTCCGCCGCGGTGCGGAGCCGCGGTACTGCGCAGTCGACGGCCGCAGGGGGCCGTGTGCGACAACACACCATGTGGGGGCGGTGCCACCAGCCCCGCGGAGGCAGTCATAGGTTGCGCCGTGCGCGGGTCGGCGGAGGGTTCTTCCGTGCTGGAATCGGCGGGCCGGCCGGCCCGGGAACGGCCGTCGGGAGCCGAGGATCCGCTTAGAGAGGACCAGACATGGCCTACGCAGTCATCGCCCATTACTTCTGCGAGCCCGCCGACGAGGAAACGGTGCGCGCCGCCCTGCTGAAGGTGCGCGAGCTCACCCGGGCCGAGCCCGCGAACCTGGCGTACGAGGTGCATGCCGAGGCGGACACCCCGGGGAGTTTCGTGCTGTACGAGCGGTACGCCGACCGGGCCGGTTTCGACGCCCACAAGGCGGCCGGTCACTTCGACGAGCTGATCGTACGGACGGTGTGGCCGCTGCTGACCGACCGCAGGGTCACCTTCGCCGAGGTGCTGTGAGGACCCGCCGGGAAGCGCGGGGACGCGCTTCCCGGCCGGTGCGTCAGAACTCGTTGCCCCAGCAGTAGCGGGCGAGCGTCTCCACCAGCACCAGCTTGCGGCGCTGGTCCTCGGCGGAGAGCAGCGGCCGGTCCGCCACGTCGGCGAAGCCCCGGGACGGCGAGAGCGCCATGTCCTCCAGGTCCTTCAGCTCGGCGGCGGCGTCGATACGGGCCATCACCGTGTCGATCTCCTCCAGCTCGGCCGTCGTCGCGTCGACCACGCCCAGGCAGGCGTCCCGGTCCTCCGGCAGCGCCCTGAGCAGGTCGGCCTCGGCGTCGGTGCCCTGGTCGTACGGCAGGATCCAGCGGTCGGCGGGGACCTCGCCGTACAGGTGCTCGGCCGCGGCCCGGTCCACGGCGGCTGGGGCCCGCGGGCCGATGGAGACGCCGAGGCGTACGCCTTCTGGACGCTCGTCCAGGCGTACCGCCAGGGCCTCGACGGCGAGCGTGTCCTCGAAGGAGAGCGCGCCGGCGGCCGGGTCGACGGCGAGGTGGCCGGCGAGGAGGGGGTTGTTCAGCTGGATCAGGCGGACGCCCTGGGCGACCAGCGACTCCACCTCCGCGTGGATGATCTCCGCGAGTGCCTCGCCGAGTTCGCGGGCCGAGGCGGGGCCGCCGGACGCGGCCAGCGCGGGGTCGAAGGTGGTGGCGGCCAGATAGGCCGGGGACGGCAGGGAGACCTTGACGGCGACCACCGTGAGCGCGGTGAGCCGGCCGGCCCGGTCGGCGAGCAGCGGCCCGTTGGCCTTGGGCAGGGACTCCGCGACCCAGCGGGTGAGTCCGTCGGGGTCCGTCTCGCCGGTACGGCGGAAGCCGGAGACCGTGTCGAGGACCGCGCCGCGGAAGTCCGCGCGGGGGAAGTCGCCGTCGGTGACGACGGTGGAGCGGATTCTGCGCTGGAGGGCCACCGCCTCCCGCACGGCGGCCGTTTCGGCGGCGCGCAGGGCCTCCGGGTCACCCGCGGCGCGCGCGGCGGCCAGTTCGGGCGGCCGGACCAGGCTGCCGTGGTGGTCGATGCGGTAGTTGAACGTGTCCGCCATGGTTCAGCTGTCCTTTCCGGCCGGCTTGCCCGACACGCCCCAGGCCGCGAAGTCCAGCTCGTAGCCCAGCGATCGGAGGACCTCGTCGGCGATCTGCTGGTCCTCGTCCGCGGTGCCGCCGGCGATACCGAGGCCGCCGATGACCTCGCCGTCGCGTTTGATGGTGACGCTGCCCTCGGTGGCCATGATCGGCTGGGCCGCGCCGGGCAGTTGGGAGAGCTGGGAGAAGAACACCGGCTGGCTCTCCTGCCACTTCTTCAGCATCTTGCCGGGCCGTTGCATGATCGCGGCCGTGTAGGCCTTGGCGCGGGCGATGTCGGGGGTGAGCGGGCGGGCCCCGTCCGAGCGGCGGACGCTGACGACGAAGCCGCCGGCGTCCACCACGGCCACGCTCACCGCCTTCCCCAACGCGTGGGCGCGCTCGAGGGCGGCGTCGACGAGCTCTTCGGCGGCGTCGAGGGAGAGGCTGCTCATGCTGCTTCCTTCTGTGCGGTGAGGGTGCGGCGCAGGCGGGCGACGGCGGTGTTGTACTTGTCGGGCGTCTCCCAGTACATGGAGTGCGGGGCGCCCTCGACGATCTCCAGGTGCGAGCCGGCGAGCAGTTCGTGGGCGCGGGTCACGGTCGTGACGCTGAGCACCGCGTCCTTCTCGCCGGCCAGGAAGGCCACCCGTACGCCGGAGGTGCGGATCTCCTCCAGGGTCGGGCCGTCGGTGTCGAGGTTGCGCAGGTCCTGCATCCTGGCGACGTTGAAGGTGCCCATCTGCTGGAACAGGAAGGTGAGGTCGGCTCGTTCGCGCTGGAACTCCTTGGTGAGCAGCCGGTCGATGACGGGCAGCCTGACCGCCTCGGCCCGGTCGGCGGCGGCCAGTTCGCGCAGTTCGGGGTGGCTGATGCCGCCCAGGGAGTGGCCGAGCACGACGGAGCCGACCCGCTCGGGTCGCAGCAGACCGGCGCGGAGGGCGGCGACCGAGCCGATGGACTGGCCGACCAGCATGGCGTCGGTCAGGTCCTCCTGGTCGAGTACGGCGACGACGTCACCGGGGAAGTCCTGGCCGTCGAACTCGGGTGTGGAGGAGTTCGCGGCGGCGGGGGCGGCGGACTTGCCGAAGCCCCGCAGGTCCACGGTGATGACCGTGAACTCCTGGCGCAGGGCCGCGACTTGCTGCCACCAGGCGGCGTGGTGGCCGCCGCTGCCGTGCACGAAGAGGATCGCCGGACCGCTGCCGTGGCGCTCGTAGTAGATGGCGGTGCCGTCGGAGTCGGCGAGGGGCATGGGGGTGAACTCCTGTACGTGCGTGCTCAGTTGGGGCGGCGGGCGTGGAAGACCAGCTCGATCATGGTGTGGTCGGGGTCGTGGATGTAGCAGAACTTCGACTGGTTCTCCGGCCGTTCGACCGGCCGGGTGTGCCGGATGCCCAGCTCCCTGAGGTGGGCGAGGAAGTCGTCCCAGTCCTCGACCTCGACGGCGAAGTGGTAGGGCGCCATGCGCTCCATCTCCTCGACGGGGGTGAAGTGCAGGTCGAAGTTGCCCCGGGTCATCAGCACCACGCGGGTGTTGGACTTGGGCATGATGCGCTTCATCCCGAAGACCTTCGTGTACCACTCGGCGGTCCGGTCGGGGTCGGTGGTGGGGAAGTTGACGTGGTGGATGTAGCGGGGTGCGCTGCTCATGACGGGTTTCCTTCGCTCTGTACGGGGTTGGACAGGACACCGATGCCGCTGATCTCGATGTCCACGGTGTCCCCGGGTTCGAGCCGGCAGGCGGACTCGGCTCCCATCCACAGCACGTCGCCGGGGTGCAGGGTGACGTACTTGGTGAGCTCGACGATGTGGTCGTAGGGGTCGAAGACCATGTCGCCGGTGGCGAACGAGGCGCGGACCTCGCCGTTCACCCGGAGGGTGGTGGTCTGCGCGAGCGCGTCGACGTCGGTCTCGATCCAGGGGCCCATCGGCTTGAACGTGTCGCTGTTCTTGCTGCGCCAGAACGAGCGGTCCTGGTGCTGCCAGGTGCGGGCGCTGACGTCGTTGCCGATCGTCCAGCCGAAGACGGCGTCGCGGGCCTCAGCGGGCGAGGCGTGTTTGAGGGTGCGGCCGATGACGGCGACGAGTTCGGGTTCGGCCTCGAACCGGCCCTCGACGCCGGCCGGTCTGACGATGGGCCGGAGATGGCCGGTGAGCGCGTTGTTGGCGCGATAGCCGACCTCGGGCCGGGCGGGGGTCTCGACCCCGGCGTGCGCGATGTGGCGCGGATAGTTCATGCCGACCGCGTAGAACACGGGCGGGACGACGACGGGCAGCCACTGGGCGGTGGCGACGGGCACCGTGCCGATGACGGTGGGGTCGCCTCGCAGGGGGGAGCCGGAGAGCAGCTCGATCTCCTCCTCCCGCACGCGGCCCCACACCGGCCGTCCGCCGGCCGAGACCCGGGTGTACCTCATCCGCCTCAGCCCGCCAGCTGGTGGGAGACGCGCTTGGTGACGAGGTAGGCGTCGAGGGCCTCGGGGCCGCCCTCCCTGCCGTAGCCGCTCTCCTTGACGCCGCCGGAGGGGGCCTCGCCGACGGAGCCGCCGCAGTGGTTGATGGAGAGGATGCCCGCCTCCAGTCCGGCGGAGAGCTTCTCGGCGGTGGCGGCGGACTCGGTGAAGCCGTAGGCGGCCAGGCCGTAGGGGAGGGCGTTGGCGACGGCGAGGGTCGCGTCCAGGTCGGTGAACGGCACGATGGGCGCGAGCGGGCCGAACGGTTCCTCGTGCATCATCTCCGCGTCGGCGGGGACGCCGGTGAGGACGGTCGGGGCGAAGAACCAGCCGTCCCGGTCCAGGCGTTGACCGCCCACGAGCACCTCGGCACCGCGCGCGACGGCGTCGGCGACCAGGCGTTCCACGGTCTTCAGCCGCCGCTCGTTGGCGAGCGGTCCCATGGTGGTGCCGGCGTCGAGGCCGTCGCCGACGGTGACCGCCCGCGCGGCCTTCACGAACTCGGCGGTGAAGGGCTCGACCAGACTTTCGTGGACGAAGAAGCGGCTCGGCGAGGTGCACACCTGGCCGGCGTTGAAGAACTTCGCCTGGGCGGCCTTGCGGGCGGCCCGGACCGGATCGGCGTCGCCGCAGACGATGACGGGGGCGTGGCCGCCCAGCTCCATCAGGGTGGGCTTCATGAACTCGCCGGCCCGGGCGGCGAGCAGTTTGCCGACCGGGACGGAACCGGTGAAGGCGACCAGCCGGATCGTCGGCGAGGAGATCAACTGGGCGGAGATGTCGGCCGGTTCACCGAAGACGAGGTTGAGCACCCCGGCCGGCAGCCCGGCGTCGGCGTAGCAGGCGACCAGCGCGGCGGCGGTGCCGGGGGTCTCCTCCGCGGCCTTGATGACGATCGAGCAGCTGGCCGACAGCGCGGAGGAGAGTTTGCGGTTCGGGCCGCCCACGGGGAAGTTCCAGGGGACGAACGCGGCGACCGGGCCGACCGGTTCGCGGCGCACGGTGAGCAGGGTGCCGGGGGCGGAGGGGATGATACGGCCGTAGGCGCGGCGGGCGTCCTCGATGTGCCAGCGCAGGGTGTCGGCGGTGCGCAGGGCCTCGGTGGTGCCCTCCCGGAGCGGTTTGCCCTGCTCCTGGGCCATGACGCGGGCGATCTCGGGGGCGCGTTCGGTGATCAGGCCGGCGGCGGTGTGCAGGATCGCGGAGCGCTCGGCCACCGGGGTGGAGCGCCAGACACGGAACCCCTCGGCGGCGGCGTCGAGGGCGCGGTCGAGGTCGGACGGGGTGGCGAGGGGTACCTCTCCGATCACCTTCTCGGTGGCCGGGTTCACGATCGGGGCGGTACGTCCGGTGCCGCCCTGGCACCACTCGCCCGCGATGTACATGCGGACGGCGGGGTAGCCGTGGTCGGTGGTCATCAGTGGGTGCCCTCTCAGGCTTGCCGATTGGCTGAAGGGTGGGTCAGGAGGCGGAGGCGTCCTGGTCGCGGTTGGTGCGCAGGGCCCAGATGTGGTGGGGCGGGGTGGTCTCGTGGACCCGGGTCTGGTAGCCGTCGTCGACCCGGTCCATGTCCGCCGCGTACTCGACGCGGCCTCCGCACGGAGCGTGCAGGAAGCGGAAGACGTTGGAGCCGACCGTGTGGCGGCCGAGTCTGCGGGCCTCCCGCCAGCCCTGGTCGATCATGTGGTTGCCGCCCTCGACGACGTCGTCGAAGCCGGGCACCTCGTAGGCGACGTGGTTGACGCCGGCGCGGTCGGGACGGTGGCAGAGCAGCATGGTGTGCTGGTCGTCGTCGCCCGGCGCCTGCATGAACACGCCCATGGGTTCGACGATGTCGGTGGGCCGGAAGCCGAGCCGTTCCGTGTAGAAGGCGACGGCGCTCTCGCGGCCTTCCCTGCGGATGTTGAGGGCGACGTGGCACATGCGCAGGGGGTGGGCGCGGGTGAGCGGTTCGAGGGCGGTGTTCCAGCGGGCGACGCTGCCGTGCGCGTTGACGGGCCGGGGCGTGACGTCGGCGGGCTTCGGGCGGGCCAGGGTGAGTCCGACGCCGAAACCGCTCTCGTCCACGGTGTGGTGGACGCCGTCGGCGCTCTCGCGCACCTCGCGGTCGCGGCCCGCGGCGGCGACCAGCCGGGCCAGTTCGCCGGGGGCGTCCACGCCCCACACCACCTCGCGGAGGGTCGGGCCCGGCTCCACCGGGGGCGGCAGCAGGGGGCCTGGTTCGGTGTCCAGGCGCAGGGTCTGTCCGGTCAGGGTCTCGAACACCGCGTGTTCGTCGGTCCGTTCCAGCGGGAACAGCCCGAAGTCGCCGAAGAAGCGGGCGCATTCGTCTACGTCGTCGATGCCGTAGGTGACCGATTCGATTCTCTGGATTCCCATGGGTGCCTCGTTTCGCGGGTCGCCCGGCGAGCCTAGATTTCGGGTCGGGAAGGCCTCAATGGTCCGGGCTCGACTGAATTCGCAATCGTTTCTTGCGGCTACGACCGGATGGCCGGAATGGGATTCTGTGCGAACCATTCGGCGAGGAAGTCCAGGAACACGCTGACCTTGCGCGGGGTGGCCTGGCCGGGGCCGTAGATCGCGAACAAGGGGCGGTCGGGGACCGCCAGTTCGGGCAGCAGGACCTTGAGGGCGCCGGACATCAGGTCCTCGTAGGCCGGCCGCTGGGGCAGCAGGGCGATCCCGCGTCCGTGGACGGCCGCCTTCTGGAGGGCGATGTAGGAGTTGGACGAGAAGGCGATGTTGCGGATCTTGTGCAGGGTGCTGGCGTGGCCGTGGCCGATGCGCCAGACCGGGTCGTTGACGTGGACCAGGCAGTCGTGGTGGGCCAGCGCGTTGGGCTCGGTGAGCGGGCCGCCGCGCTCCAGGTAGGTGTCGGAGGCGCAGAGCACGAACGGCAGCGAGGCGATCTTCTTCAGCCGCACGCTGGAGTCGCGCAGGTCACGGGTGTGGAAGGCGACGTCGAATCCGCTGTCCAGGAAGTCGTAGGTGCGGTCCGACATGCCGCCGAGTTCGAACCGGACCTGGATCTTGGGGTGGGCGGCGGAGAAGGCGGCGATGGCGTCGCCGAGGTCGAGGCTGCCGATCCACTTGGGACAGATGATGCTGAGCGTGCCCTCGGCGCGGTCGTGCAGATGGGAGATGACGGCGTCCTCGGCCTCTATCTCGTCGAGGATGCGGGCGGCGAACTCCGCGTAGCGCAGGCCGGGTTCGGTGAGGCTCACCGAGCGGGCGGTGCGGTTGACCAGGCGGACGCCCACCTGCCGTTCCAGCTCGGCGACGTGGCGGGAGACCAGCGACCCCGACGAGCCCAGCTTCTTGGCGGCTCCGCTGAAGCTGCCGGCCTGCGCGACCGTGACGAAGCTGTGCATGAGCAGCAGACGATCCATGATTCCTCCGGTGGCCCACGTCTGCCAGGGGTGGGCCCCGGCGGCGGTGCCGGTCGTACGTGATGGGTCCGGCCGGGCCGGAACATCCGTAGCGGCTCTACGGCGACGTTCCGGCATCGTGCCGGACGGCGGCTCGGGAGTGCGCCGGAGACCGGCGCCCGCCCGGTTGCTTCGGGCCGGACTGGGGGGTCTTGCTCACGTTGTCCTCGGTGACCAACAAAAGAGGAATGTTCGCAATCTTGTCAACCTTTGCCCGTCCAGCGGACCGATCGCGTTCTTTACCGCGGTCTTATGGACGGCCGTCGCGGAGTTCGTCCTCGTCGGAATCGTCCGGCGCGACCCGGCCGTAACCGCGGATGTCCGGGAAGGGGGGCTCCTTGTCGGCCTGGAGGTCCACCTGGAAGGTGTTCAGGCACATGCCGAGCATGGTGAAGTTGCCGAGCGCGCCGATGGTGTCGACCAGGCCCTTGGGTCCGAAGTGCGCGAGCGCGGCGGCGAACGTCCCGTCGGTGACGAAGTGTTCGTCGAGGATCTCCCGGCAGAACTGGTAGAACGCCTGGTCGGCCTCGTCGTCGAAGACCGCCTCGCGCTTCTCGGCGACGGCCTTGACGGCGGCCTCCGGGATGCCGGCCTCGATCGCCTGGCGCACGTGGGCGTTCCAGGAGTACTGCGCGTCCCAGTTGCGGGCGGCCATCAGCAGGGTGAGTTCGCGCAGGTGCTCGGGGAGGGAGCAGTCGAAGCGGGCGAAGGCGCCGAGGGACTCCGCGCGTTCGCACATCTCCGGGCTGTGCAGCCAGACCCGGAACGGGCCGCGTACCGCGCCGCGCCGGCCGGCGATGCGGGCGGCCAGCTCCCGCTGGCGGGGGTCCAATTCCTCTTCGGTGAGAACGGGGAGCCTCATGGGACCGATACCTGCCTTGTCTTTCCGGCGTGCGTCCGGCACGGATCGTTGATCCGTGCGATAGGAGCCGACCGTACAGCCGGGCCGGGAAAGCTCACCCACCTCCGCGTGCAACGTAAAACTGCACGTTGGAGGGCGCCGGCCGACGCGCGCGCGACCTAACGTCGACAGACGCAGCAATGGGAGAAGTGAAAGGAAATCCGGATGACCACGATCATCAAGGTCGCCTCCGTGCCCCTGCTCGACCGGGGCGGCGCGGTCGTGACGACACCTCTGGTCACCACCTCGTCGGCGGGCGGGGAGAACCGGATCACCAGTGGGATGAGCGTGTATCCGGTGGGGTCCGGGGCGCCGCTGCACTCGCACAACTGCGACGAGCACGTCACGGTCCTGGAGGGCGAGGCGGAGGTCGTGGTCGACGGCGAGGTGACGCGGCTGGAGCGGTTCGACACCACCTACGTCCCGTCGCCGGTCCCGCACCTGTTCCGCAACGTCGGCGACGGTCCGCTGCGCATCCTGTGGGTGTACTCCTCCGGGTACGTGACGCGGACGTTCACCGAGACCGGCAGGACGGTGGAGCACCTCTCGCCCGAGGACCGGATGGGCCGGGACTGACCCCGGCACCACGGCCGGACACCGTCGGCCGGACACCGGCCGCCGCGCGGGACGCGGCGGCCGGCGTCCGGCCATGTGCCTCTCCCTGCCGTACCGGGTCAGTGGGCGCCGAGCAGCGTCTGGGGCGCGCCGCTGTCCGCCGGTCGCCTCGCCGTGCGTGCGGCGGCCACGCCGATGAACACCATGGAGGAGAGTCCGGCGAGCGCGAAGGCGGTGAAGCCCCAGTCGCCGTGGTCCGACGCCAGCAACTGGCCGCCGAGCCAGGGGCCGAACACGGCGCCGAAGCGGCCCATGCCGGAGGTCCAGCCGACGCTGGTGGCGCGGTTGTCGGCGGTGGAACGGATGGACACCGTCGCGTAGATCATGGTCTGGGCGCTGTTGAGGAAGACGCCGGTGAGGAAGACCACGACGAAGGTGACGGTCAGCGGCATGTGGACGCTGAGCAGGAAGACGCCGACGGCGGTGAGCGCGAACCAGACGGCCGAGATGCGCGGGGCGCCGAAGCGGTCGGCGGCCCGGCCGGCGACGAGCATGCCCACGATGCCGCCGAGGTTGAACAGGACGACGAAGGTCAGGGCGGAGCCGAGGTTGTAGCCCTCGCCGCGCATCAGGGTGGGCAGCCAGGTGGCGACGCCGTAGACGAGGAGCAGGCCGCCGAAGGAGGCGCACCAGTAGAGCAGGGTCTGTATCCACTCGCCGTCGCGGAAGAGCGCGAGGAGGGAGTTCCAGCGGTCGGCGGGGGTCTTCCGGCCGCTGTGGGCGGGCAGTTCGACGTCGAAGCGGCTCGCCAGGGCGCCGGCCTCCTCGACGCGGCCCTTGGCGAGCAGGAAGCTCAGCGACTCGGGCAGGAACTTCCAGAACACCGGGACGAAGAGCAGCGGGAGGACACAGATCCAGAAGGCGGAGGCCCAACCGTGCGGCTCCACAACCCACTTGGCGACATAGGCGGAGAGGATCCCGCCCGCGTGGTGGGCGGTCATCAGGGCGCCGATGGTGAGCGCGGTGCGACCGCGCGGGGCGTAGTCGGAGACCATGCTGATCGCGGTCGGGAGCAGGCCGCCGAGTCCGACGCCGGCAAGGGTGCGGCCGAGGCCGAAGACGCTCACGCTGCCCGCCAGCGCGCAGACGCCGGAGGCGAGCGAGAAGAGCGTGACGCAGGCGATCATCAGCTTCTTGCGGCCGATCCGGTCGGCGATCGTGCCGGCGGCCAGGGCGCCGACGAGCATGCCGAAGGTGGCGTAGCTGCCGAGGTCGCCGGCCCGGCCGGCGGTGAGGCCGAGGGCCTTCGACGCCAGCATGTGGGGCAGCACCGAGCCGTAGATGAACATGTCGAGGCCGTCGAAGAGTACGGCGAGCCAGCACAGGCCGACGACCAGGAGGGCCAGTCTGCTGCCGCGGGCGGACAGCGTCGGGGAGGAGGACATCGTTGTTTTCCTCTCGTCCAGGAGGAGTGACCTGGAGGGGCTCAGTGATCGGGTCGACGCGGCTCGTTCCGGCGGGCTGACCCGGGTGGTGCGCTAGACGCTAAGGACCCGTTTCACAAGTGTCAACACTTTTGTTGACACTTTTCAGGCACCTCGTGCACAAGAGGGGTGCACGCACACGGAGATGCGCGTACACCCCCTGGACGGCGGGGCCTCAGGCGACGGGCGGAGTGCCGTGGGTGTGGAAGGACTCGATGGTCCGCAGGCCCCAGGCCTGCCCCTTCTTCCGCTCCTCCTCGGTCCAGGTGATGAGCGGCCAGTCGGGGGCCAGCACCAGCCGGGTGAGCGGGTTGCAGAGCTCGATGCGGTTGCCGCCCGGCTCGTAGACGTAGAGGAAGAACGTCTGCTGGATGGCGTGCTTGTGCGGGCCCGTCTCGATGAACACGCCCGTGTCGATGGCGAGATCGGCCGCGCGCAGGATGTCCTCGCGGGTGTCGGTCGCGAAGGCGATGTGGTGCAGCCGGCCCGCGGAGCCCGTCCAGTCCGACGTGTAGACGACGTCGTAGGACTTGTTGGTGAAGGTCAGCCAGCGGGCGGCGACCGTCCCCGTGTCGAGGCGGATCTGCTCCGTGGGGCGTGCCCCGAGGACGTGTTCCTGGAACTCGGAGTTGGCGAGCACGTCCGCGGCGAGGAAGTTGATGTGGTCCAGACGCCGCACGCCCACGCCCCGGTTGGGCTTCGCCTGCGGCTGGTTCTTCAGCGCGGGCCGCAGCTCGTCGGGGGCCCGGTAGTGCTCGCTCTCCCAGTACAGGGCGTGCTCGTGGCCGTCCGGGTCGGTGGTGACGTAGAGCTTGCCGAGGCCGGGCTCGTCCTCCACCCAGGTACCGGTGGCGCCCGTCTCCTCGACCGCCCTGACCCGCCGCTGGAGTGCCTCCTCGCTGGAGGTGCGCAGGGCGAGCCGGCCGAGGCCGGGCTGCTCGCGGGCGGTGAGGACCAGGCTGTGGTGCTCGTAGTCGTCGAACGTCCGCAGGTAGACGGTGTCGCCGCGGCGGCCGTTGACGGTCAGCCCGAGGTAGTCGGTGAAGAAGGCGACGCTGGCGTCCAGGTCCGGGGTGAAGAGCTGGGCGTGACCGATGTGGGCGATGTCACCGAGAGGCGGAGCCATCGTTGCCTCCAAGAGGGGGTGCGGGTGTGGGGATCGCGGCGGGCGGCCGGGGGAAGACCGTTCCGTCGAAGATCTTTCGTGCGGTACGCACCACGGCGGTACGGCGGACCACGGGAGCGGCACCGTCGGCGCCCGCCTCCACGCGGGTCTCGATGTCCAGGAAGCCGGTCGGGTGCTCGACGCGTATCCGGTCGCCCGGTCCGCCGGTGTCGGCGATGCCCTCCCCCACCCCGCCGGGGACGAGGAGCCCGGCCGCGACGCTCGCGGCGCCCAGGACACCGATGGAGGTGTGGCAGCGCACCGGGATGAAGGTGCGGGTCATGACCGCGCCGCCGTCCCTGGGCGGTGCGAGCAGGCTGAGCTTGGGGATCGTGGTGCCCTCGACGTCGCCGAGGCCCATCAGCTTCCCGGCCGCGAGCCGGATCTCCCGGAGCCGGTCGGCGAGGCCGAGGTCCTCCTCCAGGTCCTTGGGCGTCTCGTACCCGGTGACGCCCAGCGCCGCGGCGGGGATGAGGACGACCGGCATCCCGTTGTCGACGCAGGTCACCTCGGTGCCCGCGACCACGTCGCGGACCCGGCCGGTGGGCAGCAACGGGCCGGTGCCGGGCGGGAATTCGATCACCACCGGCGCCGCGGTGCCGGGCACGCCCGAGATCTCCGCCGTGCCCATGTAGTCGACGCGGCCGCCCGGGGTGGGGAAGCGGGCGACGGCGAGTTCACCGGTGTTGCGCATCCTTATCCGTACGGTGGTCTCCTCGTCGCCGGGGGCGACCAGACCGCGTTCCACGGCGAAGGGGCCGACACCGGCCAGGATGTTGCCGCAGTTCTGCCGGTCGGTGACCTCGGGGCGGTCCACCGCCACCTGGAGGAAGAGATAGTCGACGTCCGCCTCCGGGTCGTCCGAGCCGGACACGACGGCCACCTTGCTGGTCAGCGGGTGGGCGCCGCCGAGGCCGTCGATCTGGCGCGGGTCGGGGCTGCCCATGACCCGCAGCAGCAGGTCGTCGCGGTCCGCGCGGTCGGCGGGGAGGTCCTGGGCCAGGAAGTAGGCGCCCTTGGAGGTGCCGCCGCGCAGCAGGGCGCAGCGCACTTCCCCGGCGCCGGTCACGACCCGGCTCCGGTCTGCTCCGCGTACTCCGCGTGGGTCGCGTAGGTGACGCCGAGACGCTCCAGGGTGTCGCGCAACCCGTAGCGGTCCAGGCCCAGTTGACCCTCAAGGAAGGCGGCGCGGGTGGCGGCCTCCTTCGCCTCGCGGGCCTCGGACCGCTCCGCCGTCTCGCCGGCCCGCTCACGCGGTACGACCACCACGCCGTCGTCGTCGGCGACGATGACGTCACCGGGGCGGACCACCTGGCCGTCGATGGCGATCGGCACGTTCACCGATCCTCCGGTGGCCTTGACGGTGCCCTGGGAGGAGACGGCGCGCGACCATCCGGCGAAGCCCATGTCGCGCAGTTCCTGGGTGTCGCGGATGCCGGTGTTGAGGACGACACCGCGCACCCCGCGCTGTCGCAGCGCGGTGGCGAAGAGTTCGCCGAACAGGCCGTCGGTGCACGGGGAGGTGGTGGTGACGACCAGGATGTCGCCCTCGCCGCACTGCTCGACGGCCGCGTGGATCATGAGGTTGTCGCCGGGCCAGCTGAGCACGGTGACCGCGGTGCCCGCGACCCGTACACCCTGCTGGATCGGGCGGATCTCCGGGCCGAGCAGACCGGTACGGCCCAGGGCCTCGCTGACGGTGGCCACGCCGAAGGCGGCCAGCGCCTCCACGTCCTTCGCGTCTGCCTTCGGGGGGTTGGTGACGATGACGCCGCCCATGGTTATGCCAGCTCCTTCGCGATCTGCGGGTACGGGCGCATGTACGCCTCGGCCATCGTCTTGTGGGCCAGGCCCAGGTTGGGGCCGGCGTTGCGCTTGAGCTGGACGCCGCGGCGGACGGCCAGGTCGGTGTAGTAGTCCCAGAGGTGCTGCTGGGCGCCGAGGCACTCCATCGCCTTGCGCTTGGTCTCCCAGACGTCGGTGATGTCGAGCAGGACCTCCGGCCGGAAGCCGCTCATCTCGGGCTGGTGCGGCTCGAAGTAGAAGACCGGCGGGGCGCCGATGATCTCGCCCTCGCCGGGGTAGCCGATCGCCTGCGCGAGGACGCGGGCCTCCAGCGCCATCCGGTTGGCGGCCGGGTGGTCGCCGTTGTACGGGTCCTCGGTGGGGTGGGTGAGCACGACGTCCGGCTGGGTCTCGCGGTAGACGGCGACGAGCCGGTCGGTCAACTCCGCGGTGGCGAGCAGCGGGTAGTCGCCCGCGTCGAAGAAGCGGATGCCGGCGCCGAGGACGGCGGCGGCGCGCTCGGCCTCGTCCCGGCGTATCGCCTTGATCTCCTCCAACTGCCTGCCCTCGCGCCAGGCCTTGGCGGACTCGCCGCGCTCGCCGAAGGTCAGACAGGCGATGGTGACCTGCTCGCCGCGGGCGGCGGCCAGGGCGATGGCTCCGCCGGCCCGCCAGACGAAGTCCCCGGCGTGGGCCGTGACGACGAGGGTCGATCGTGGGGTGGCGGGCGCGTTGCCGTGCGTCATGCTTGAGTCTCCTTGCTGGACGGATGGGCGCCCGCCTCGCGCGTGTCAGTCGCGCAACGCCTCGATCACGCTGACGAGATGGGCGCGGACGGCCGTCTCGGCCGCCTGCGGGTCCCTGGCCGTGATCGCCTCGATCATCGCCAGATGCTCACTCAGGGACTGCTGCGGACGCCCCGGACGCAACGCCAACTGGAAGCGGTGACGGACCAGTTGGGCGTTGAGCCGCTCCAGGAGCGCCACCGCCGTCTGCTGGCCGGAGAACTCCCGTACCCGGTCGTGCAGTTCGTGGTTGAGCTCGGAGTAGGTCACCGGCTCACCGTCTGCCACGGCCTTGGTCATCGCCGCGCCCAGGTCCACGAGTTGGGTCAGCTGCTCGTCGCTGGCCGCGACGGCCGCCTTGGCGGCGCACAGCCCTTCGAGGACCATGCGGCACTCCGTGATGGCGACCGCTTCCTCCACGGTCACCACCCGCACCCGCGAACCGCGGTTGCGGATCCGCTCGACCAGCCCTTCGGCCGCCAGATCTATCAGCGCCGCCCGGATGCTGGCCCGCGTCACATCGAACTGCTCGGCCAGCTCGTTCTCCACCAGCCGCTGTGCCGGGGCCATATCGCCGTGCAGGATCGCCTGCCGCAGCTGCGCGAGCGCGTGCTGCTTGGCCTGCTCTCCGGTGCTCGGACGGGCTTCTTTCGGCATCGTTGCCCTCCCTGAG
This sequence comes from Streptomyces sp. NPDC005423, assembly GCF_040606415.1. Lineage (NCBI taxonomy): Bacteria > Bacillati > Actinomycetota > Actinomycetes > Kitasatosporales > Streptomycetaceae > Streptomyces > Streptomyces sp. NPDC005423. The sequence goes on from NZ_JBEXET010000016.1 coordinate 143,855, forward strand.
TGAGTGCCTGTCGAACCTAAATCTAGCGAAACAAGATTGTCAACAATTTTGTCTGCGGTATTGCGGGCACGCGGCCGGGAATAGACGTGGCCGCCCGCCGCGTTGACCGTCAGCAGAGTAGACAGACAGGTCTACTCACTGAGGAGTCGCAGTAGCCGGCGTCTTCGGCGTCATCGGCAGCCGCCTGCCGGAGCCCGGCTCTCCTCGCCCCCGTCCCCGCGAAGGGTCTGTGATGAACCGCCTCGAACAGCAGGAACGCAGCACGGCATCGAGCCGGCCGATACCGCCGAGGGCGGCGTTCTACGTCCTCGCGTCCGTCGTGGTCTCCTTCCTGGCCGCCTCCAGCGCGCCCACCCCGCTCTACGCGACCTACCAGGCCGAGTGGGGATTCTCGCCGCTCACCACCACGACGGTCTTCGGCATCTACGCGATCGCCGTCCTGTCCGGCCTGCTGGTCCTCGGCAAGCTCTCCGACCACGTCGGCCGGCGTCCCGTCCTGATCACCGCGATCATCGCGCAGGCGGCGGCGATGCTGCTCTTCTCCACCGCCTCCGGCGTCGGCGAACTCCTCCTCGCCCGTATCGTCCAGGGACTGTCGACCGGCGCGGCGCTGGGCGCGGTCGGCGCCGCGATGATGGACATCGACCGGCCGCGCGGCACCCTCGCCAACGCCTTCACCCCCGGTCTCGGCACCGCGACGGGCAGCCTGGTCAGCGGCTTCGTCGTGCAGTACCTGCCTGCCCCCACCCACAGCGTCTACCTCGGTCTGCTCGCCGTCTTCGCGGCCCAGGCGATCGCCATCACGCTGATCGACGAGACCGTCACCCGCGAGCCCGGCGCGCTGGCCGCCCTGGTGCCCGAGATCAGGCTCCCCCGGACGGTCCGCGGCCCGGTCCTGGCGGTCGCCCCCGTCATCTTCGCCGTCTGGGCCCTCGCCGGCTTCTACGGCTCCCTCGGCCCCGCCCTCGTCCGCACCCTGGTCGGCTCCTCCTCCGCGGTCTTCGGGGGACTCGGACTCTTCGTCCTCGCGTTCGTCGCCGCCCTCTCCGTGCTGGCCCTCCGCACGGTCCGCGCCTCCACCGTGATGTTCACCGGCATCGCCGCGCTCATCGCCGGTGTGGCGCTCACCCTGCTCGCCGTCGGACTGGACGCGCCGGTCCTGTTCTTCGTCGGCACGGCCGTGGCCGGCCTCGGCTTCGGCAGCGGCTTCCAGGGCGGCATCCGCACCGTGCTGCCGCTGACCCGGCCGCACGAGAGCTCCGGGGTGCTGTCCTTCCTCTTCGTCGTCTCCTATCTGGGCATGGGGGTCCCCTCCGTCATCGCCGGCGTGCTCGTGGTGCACGGCGGGGGCCTGGTCCCGACCTCCGAGGAGTACGGCGCCGTCGTCATCGCCCTGGCCCTGCTGGCGCTCGCGGCGCTGCTGCTGCGCGGCGGATCGCCCACCGGTCCGGGGGTGCTGGTGGCCGCCGGCCGGACCCCGGCGGACGGCACCGGCCAGGCCGCGGCCGAGGAGGAGCTGTCGGAACGCGTCTCCTGACCGCGGCGGCCGGAGCGGGCGGCAACGGCCCCCGGTCGGGGCCGACCGGCCCGGGCGACGACTAATCTGGGACCCTGTCGAGAAGGTGAGCGGCATGACGAAGACGCGGAGCGCCAAGAGTCCGACTGCCCGTGAGCGACTGCTCTCGGCCGCGGACGAGCTGTTCTACGCCGAGGGCGTGCACACGGTCGGCATCGACCGGATCATCGAGCGGGCCGGGGTCGCCAAGGCATCGCTCTACAACACCTTCGGCGGCAAGGAACAGCTCATCCACGCCTATCTCGACGCACGGCACGCCAGGATGTCCGAGCGCCTGCTGGGCGCCGTCGACCGCGCCGACGGTCCGCGCGCAAGGCTCCTGGCGGTCTTCGAGGCGCAGGGCGAGCAGTTCTCCCGGCCGGACTTCCGCGGCTGCGCCTTCGTGGCGGCCAGCGCCGAGGCCAGACAGGGCGGCGCCATCGAGGAGGCGTCCGACGCCTCCCGCACCTGGATCCGGGACCTGTTCACCGGCCTCGCGCGGGACGCCGGCGCCCCCGAACCCGCGGCGCTCGCCCAGCAGTTGCACCTCCTGTACGACGGGGGCGGGGTGTCGGCCCGCATGGACCGCGACCCCTCCGCCGCCCTCGCGGCACGGACCGCGGCGGCCGTCCTGATCGACGCGGCACTGGCCACCCGCGCCTGAGCGGCCGCCGCGCCGGCTCCTGACGCGCGAACGCGGCTGCGGGGCAAGCGACTTGGTCTCGCGCCGCGACCACGGCCAGGCGCAGGACGGAGGCGCGCGGTCGCTCAGCCGGTCGGGGCGCCCTGCGCGCTCTTCGTGGGAGACGCCTCGCGCTGTACCGCGACGTGCCAGGCCACGCCGTCCACGATGGTCTGCCGCCACGCCCGGATCGCCTTGGGCGGCATACCGACGGCGAGGGTTCCGCTGACCCGCTCGCCGGTGCGGTACGCGACGACGAAGCGCCCCTCGGCCAGGTCGCCGTCGACCACGGCGACCTCGTCGTGGCCGCGCAGGTAGCCGTACGCCTGGACCTTCATGTCGTACTGGTCGGACCAGAAGTACGGTACCGGTGCGAACGGCTTGCGGGCGTCGGGGTGGAGCAGGTTGCGGGCGACGGCCATGCCCTGTTCGGCCGCGTTGGTGCGGTGCTCGACGCGCATCGACACCCCGAAGAGGGGGTTGTGCCAGCGGGCGACGTCACCGGCCGCGTACACACCGGGCGCGGCCTCGCTGTACTCGTCGCACACCACGCCGTCGCCGACCGTCAGACCACTGCCCGCCAGCCACTCGGTGTTGGGCAGCGACCCGATCGCGACGAGCACCTCGTCGGCCGCGATCTCCTCACCGTCCCCTAGCCGTACCCCCTCGTCGGTCACCTCGCCGACGGTGACCCCGGTGCGCAGATCCACGCCCCGGTCCAGGTGCGCCTGGGCCAGTACGCGACCGACCTCGACGCCGACCGCGTGGGCCAGCGGTACGGGAGCGGGTTCGAGCAGCGTCACCCGCGCGCCCAGCCGCCACGCCACGGCGGCGGCCTCGGCGCCGAGGAAACCCGCGCCCACCACGACCAGCCGCCGGCCCGGCCCGAGCCGGTCGCGCAGCGCCACGGCGTCGTCGAGCGTGCGCAGCACGTGCGCGCCCTCCCCCGGCAGCCGCCGCGGCCGTACCCCGGTGGCCACCACCAGCCCGTCGTACGGGAGTTCCGTGCCGTCGGCGAGACGTACCGTGCGCCCGGCGAGGTCGAGGCCGGTCGCCGCGGAGCCCAGGCGGAGGTCCAGGTCGCGTGCGGCCAGGTCGGCCGGGGCGCGCAGAGTCACCCGTTCCGGTTCCCAGTCCGCGGCCAGGACCTGCTTGGAAAGCGGCGGGCGGTCGTAGGGCGGGTGCGGCTCGTCGCCGACGAGCGTGATCGTGCCGGCGTAGCCCTCACGGCGCAGGGTCTCGGCCGCCGCCAGCCCGGCGGCGGAGGCCCCGACGATCACGACCCGCTTCACAGCCGCACCGGCCGGGCCACCGCGGACGGATCAGCCGCCTCGAACTCCCCTACGTCCTGGCCGATTCGGCCGGCGCCGACGCGCTTCGGTCCGCCCGGTTCCAGCAGGTGAAGCAGTTCCAGCAGTTGCACGCGCATGGCTGTGTCCTCTGTTCCTCTGCTCGGCCGGGGCGGCGAGGCGCGGGGGCGGGATACGTCGGTAGAGGGTGCCACAGCCGACCTGGAGTTCCGGTCGCGCGGGGTTCCGGCCGAGGCAGTGGCGCGCGACGGAACGGCAGAGCGACAACGCCCCCACGGCGATCACCGGCTCGACGGTCACCGGCTGGACCCGCCGATCCGCGACGCGACCAGCGCCCCGCACCCGCACCCGCACCCGCACCCGCACCCGCCTCACCTCGCCTCACCCCTCGCCTCGCCTCACCTCGCCCGACAATCATTGCTTGACTCAAGTAAGTCTCATATGATTGCCTAACTCAAGCAAGACCGGGGACGCCTTGAGCGGAAGGCGCCCCCAGCGCCCTACCCGTGGGGACGGGGACGGGCGCGGTCCTCGGGCCCGGCGGCCGGCCACTCCCCCGGCCGGCGCCGGCCCCGAGGACATTCCCTTCTTCGCGCCCCCGAGAGAGCGAGCCCACCGTGGTCACCATGAAATCCGTACAGACCGGTGCCGTCGGCACGATCGACACCGTGGACGTCGAGCGACCGGTGGCCGGTCCGAAGGACGTGCTGGTGCGGATCCGCGCCTGCGGCATCTGCGGGACCGACGTCACCTTCCTGCACATGGGCGGGATGCCGTCCCGGGCGCACCTGGGCGGCGAGGTGGTGCCCGTGCCGCTGGGACACGAGCCGGCCGGCGAGCTCGTCGAGGTGGGCGCCGAGGTCACCGGTCTGAAGGTGGGCGACCGGGTCGTCGTCAACCCCCAGGACGCCCCGACCGGCATCATCGGCTGCGGCGGCCGGTACGGCGGGATGAGCGAGTACCTGCTCGTCGAGAACGCCGTGCCCGGCAGGAGCGTCGCCGTCTTTCCCGACACGGTGCCCTTCGACGTCGCCGCCCTGAACGAGCCGATGGCCGTCGCCCGGCACGCGGTGAACCGCTCGGGGGCGGCACCTGGTGACAAGGTGGTCGTCTTCGGTGCCGGACCGATCGGGCTGGGCGCGGCGATCTGGCTGAAGCTGCGCGGGGTCGAGCACGTGGTCGTCGCGGACGTCATCCCCTCACGGCTGGAGACCGCGCTGGCGGTCGGCGCGGACGCGGTGCTGAACCCGGCCGAGGAGGACGTGACCGCCCGGCTGACCGAGTTGCACGGCGAGGCCGCCAACGCGCTCGGGCAGCCGCGCGCCGGCACCGACATCTACATCGACGCGGCCGGCGCGCCCGCCGTCTTCACCGCGACGGTGAACTCCGCGAAGTGGCATGCCAGGTTGGTGATGGTCGCCGTACAGAAGAAGTCCGACGCGATCGACCTCGGCGGCATGCTGCGCAGTGAGTTGACGCTGATCGCCTCGCAGGGCTACCCCACCGAGATCTTCGAGGTCACGCCCGAACTCGTCGAGCACCACGAGCGGTTCGCGCGGCTGATCAGTCACCGGGTGCCGTTCGCGGCGGCCGGGCACGCCTTCGAACTGGCCATGACGCCGGGCGCCGCGGAGAAGGTCGTCGTGACCTTCGACGAGCAGAGCCCTTGACCGGCCCGGGCGGCCTGCGGGACACCCTGCGGCAGGCGGGGCGGGCGAGCGTGCGGCTGGCCCTGGCCGTCGCGATGACCTTCGGCGCGTACCTCTTCATCACCGTGCTGCTGATCACCATGATCGCCACGGCCTCGGTGGTGGGTGCCTTCATGCTGCCCGAGACGGTGCTGCTGATCCGCCGCATCGCCGGTGCCAAGCGGCGCCAGGTGAGCCGCTGGACCGGCCGGGAGATTCCCGAGGCCTACGCCCCGCTCACCGGCACCGTCCGCGAGCGGGTCCGTACGGCGGTCCGCGATCCGGGTACCGCCACCGACCTGCGCTGGCTCTGCGCCGGCTACGGCTACGGCGCGCTGCCCCTGCTGATGGTGCCGCTCTGGCCGCTGGGTCTGGTGGTGGACGGGGTGTGGTGCGGCCTGCTGGGGCGACGGGCCGTCGTACTGCCGCTGATCGCCCGGCTCGCGGATCTCGACGCGCGCTGGTCGACGGCCCTGCTGAAACCCTCGCCGAAGGCGCGGCTCGCCGTCCGGGTGGAGGAGCTGACCCAGACCCGGGCCGGCGCGATCGCCGCGCACGGGGCCGAACTGCGCCGGATCGAGAGGGACTTGCACGATGGGACGCAGGCCCGTCTGGTCTCCCTGTCGATGCGCGTCGGCCTCGCCAAGCGGGTCTACGACAGCGATCCGGCCGCCGCGCGCCGGATGCTCGACGACGCGCAGACCCTGGCCGAGGACGCGCTGACGGAGCTGCGGCACGTGGTGCGGGGCATCCACCCGCCGATCCTCACCGACCGTGGGCTGGTCGGCGCGGTGCGCGCGCTGGCCGCCGGATGCGCGCTGGACGTGAGCGTGACCGTGGACGGACTCACGGACAAGCACGACACGCACGACAGGCACGGCGGGCACGAAGGACCGCGCGCCCCGGCGGCGGTCGAGGCTGCGGCGTACTTCGTGATCGCCGAATCGCTGACCAACGCCGCCAGGCACAGCGGCGCCGAGCACGCCGACGTCCATCTGGCCAGGGTCCGGGACGGACTGCGGGTCCGGGTGCGCGACCGCGGCCGGGGCGGGGCCGGGACCCCCTCCCCCGTTCCCGGCTCCGCGGGGGCGGGCGGTGGCTCGGGCCTGCTCGGCATGCGGCGCCGGATCGCCGCGCTCGACGGCACCGTGGCCGTGACCAGCCCCGTGGGGGGACCGACCGTGATCGAAGTGGAGCTGCCGTGCGTGTGGTGACCGAAGTGGGGCCCTCGTGAGAGTGCTGATAGCCGAGGACAACGCCCTGCTCAGGGAGGGACTCGTCCTGTTGCTGACCTCGGCCGGGCACGAGGTGGTGGCCGTCGTGGGCAGCGGCCCCGAGGTGCTGCCCGCGCTGCTCGACCGCCGCCCGGACGTGGCCGTGCTCGACGTACGGATGCCGCCCGGTTTCCGCGACGAGGGGCTGCGCGCCGCGCTCGACGCGCGGGAGCGGATCCCCGGGCTGCCGGTGCTGGTGCTGTCGCAGTACGTGGAGGAGTCGTACGCCGCCGAGTTGCTGGGCTTCGGCGCGAGCGGGGTCGGCTATCTGCTCAAGGACCGGATCGGCCGGGTGGACGAGTTCCTCGACGCGCTGGAGCGGGTGGCGGCCGGCGGTACGGCGCTCGATCCCGAGGTGGTGACCGAGCTGCTGACCCGGCGCCGGGACTCGCCGCTCGACTCGCTGACCCCGCGTGAGCGCGAGGTGCTGACGCTGATGGCCGAGGGCCACGACAACACGACGATCGCCGGGCACCTGGTGGTCACGGAGCGCGCGGTCAGCAAGCACATCGGCAACGTGTTCCTGAAGCTGGGGCTGCCACCGAGCGACAGCGGGCACCGCCGGGTGCTGGCCGTGCTGGCGTATCTGCGGAACGCGTGAGGCGCCGCGCGGACGGCGGCCGTTCAGGGGAACCGGCCGGGAAAGGGGCGTGACGGCAGCGGGGTGCGTCGACATGTGTGCCGTGACCCTGCCGCTGATCCCGCCCATGCTCGCCACCCCCGGGACCCTGCCGCCCGCCGCGCAGGACACCCGCTGGGCCTACGAGACCAAACAGGACGGCCAGCGGGTGATGGCGTACCTCCCCGGCGACGGCAGTGTGCTGCTGCGCGCCCGCTCCGGGGCGGACATCACCGCCGCCTACCCCGAACTGCTGCTCCTGGGAAGGGAGTTGGGCAGCACGCCCGCGATCCTCGACGGGGAGGTGCTGGTCCTGGACGGGCAGGGCCGCGCGGACTTCCAGTTGCTCCAGGGCCGGATGGGGCTGGCCGGGTCACCGGCCCTGGCCGTACGGCGGGCCGCGGAGACACCGGTCCATCTGGTGCTGTTCGACGTACCCCACCTCGGGCACTCCCTCGTCCGGCTCCCCTATGTCCGGCGGCGGGCTGAGCTGGAGCGGCTCGGTCTCGGCGGCCCGTGCTGGTCGACTCCGGCCGCGCTGACCGGTCATGGCAGCGAGGCCCTGCGGGCCACCCGCGAACACGGGCTGGAGGGCCTGGTCTGCAAGCGGCTGGACTCGGTGTACGAGGCCGGGACGCGCTCCCGGTCCTGGATCAAGATCCGCAACCTGCGCACCGAGGACGTCCTGATCGGCGGATGGGTGCCCGGCAGGGGCAGGCTGTCGGGCCGGCTCGGCGCCGTGCTCGTGGGCCAGCGCGCGGACAGCAGGTTGCGCTACGTCGGCAACGTGGGCACCGGCTGGAACGAGGCGGAACGGACGGAACTCACCGCGCTGCTCGTGGCGGCCGGGACGGACGTGTGCCCCTTCGACCCGGTGCCACGGGTGGCCGGCGCGCGCTGGGTGCTGCCCCGACTGGTCGGCGAGGTGCGCCGCACCACCCGTACCCGGGCCGGGATGCTGCGCCAGCCGTCCTGGCTGCGGCTGCGCCCGGATCTCGCGCCCGAGGACTCGGCGGCCGACCTGCCGCGGCCGTGAGGCGCCCCAGCTCACCGCAGTCACCGTAGATCGCCGCGCGCGTCAACTATTGGGCGGATCTTCATCGTTGGGACGCCACCGCCCTCTTGGCGCGTACATGAAAACCCGGGAAGCTGAACCCCCTTGCCCCCACAGCCCCCCGGCTGCGCCCCACGAGGAGGACGCCGTGCCGTCACCCACGTCCCGAATCCGGCGGAGAACCTGGCTGACCGGCCTGGCCGGCGCCGCGGCGCTCGTCATCGCCGTCCCCGCCACCGCCTTCGCCGCCCCGCCCCAGGCGCTGCCCGCCAACGCCGAACCGGCCGAGCAGACGTACCAGCCCGCCTTCGACTACGACACGGACGGCTGCTACCCGACGCCCGCCATCGGCCCCGACGGAACCGTCAACGGCGGCCTCAACCCGACCGGCGCCCTCAACGGCAACTGTCACGACGCCTCGGACCTCGACAACACCAACAGCTACTCACGCTACAAGTGCAACAACGGCTGGTGCGCCTACCTGTACGGCCTGTACTTCGAGAAGGACCAGGCGATCGCGGGAAGCAGCATCGGCGGCCACCGCAACGACTGGGAGCACGTGGTCGTGTGGGTGCAGAACGGCCAGATCCAGTACGTGTCGACCTCCAACCACGGGTCGTTCACCGTGCACGCGGCGTCCGAGGTCCGCTTCGACGGCAGCCACGCGAAGATCGTCTACCACAAGGACGGCATCGGGACGCATGACTTCCGGCTGGCCAACACCAACGACGAGCCGCCGGAGAACGCCAAGCACACCTGGCAGTACCCGCCGCTCGTCGGCTGGAACGGCTACCCCGCCGGAGTGCGCGACAAGCTGAGCGCCTACGACTTCGGCAGCGCCAACTTCGGCCTCAAGGACGCCAACTTCGCCGCCCACCTCACCTCGGCCAAACCGTCCGGGATCACGTTCGACCCCAACGCCTGAGCCGCCACCTCCTCGGCGGGACGGCCGTTCCCACGGCTCCCGGAGTCACGCGGACTCCGGGAGCCTGTGATCGCGGCCGGCGGCCGGCCGTAGCGGAGACCACGGGCCCGGACTCGTGCCGGCGGAGGCCGACCGGCGCCCGGCCGACACCCGCGCGCTTCTCCCCCGACGGCACCTGACTTGAACGGTGCACCACCGGCGGACGAGCCGGAAGGTCTATCGTGTCCCGCATGTCCGTCCCCGAACTGATCCGCATCGTCTCCCGCGACTCCCCCATGGCACTGGCCCAAGTGGCGCGTGTCCGGGCCGAGTTGGCCGTCCTCCATCCCCAGGTGCGCACCGAGGTCGTCCCGGTGAGGACGACCGGCGACAAGTGGATGGGCGCGCTGTCCCAGGTCGACGGCAAGGGGGCGTTCACCAAGGAGGTCGACGCGGCGCTGCTGGCCGGCGTCGCGGATCTCGCGGTGCACTGCGTCAAGGACGTGCCGGCCGACCGGCCGCTGCCGGCCGGGACGACGTTCGCCGCCTTCCTAGAGCGGGACGACATCCGGGACGCCCTCGTCCACCCGGGCGGACTCACCCTCGACGAACTCCCGGCCGGCACCCGGATCGGCACCTCCTCGGTCCGGCGGGTCGCCCAACTGGCCGCCAGCCACCCCGAGTTGGAGTGCGTACCGTTCCGCGGCAACGCCAACAGGCGGCTCGCCAAGCTGGAAGCGGGCGAGGCCGACGCGCTGCTGCTCGCGGTCTCCGGCCTCGACCGGATCGGCCGGCGTGACGTGATCAGCGAGGTACTCGCGCCCGAGACGATGATGCCGCCGATCGGTGCGGGCATCCTGGCCCTCCAGTGCCGCGCGGGCGACACCGACGTCATCGACACGGTCAGCTCGCTCGGTCACCCGGAGACCCATCGCGAGGCCACCGCGGAGCGCATGTTCCTGCACGTTCTCCAGGGCCACTGCAACAGCCCGATCGCCGGGTTCGCCCGGGTCGACCGGAGCGGTGAACTGTCGCTGCGCGCCTGCGTGTTCACCGCGGACGGCAAGACCCGGCTCAACGCCCACGAGTGGGCGGGCCGCCTCGACCCGGCCACGCTCGGCACATCGGTCGCCGTCGCGCTGCTGCGGCAGGGCGCCCGGGAGATCATCGACGGCATCCCGCACTGACGCGGGGGTGTCAGGCGGTGCCCGGTTCCGCCTGGTCCCGCAGGTAGTCGCTCACCTGGTGGGCCAGGCCCTCCCGGCCGGCGGCGCACGGACCGGCCGCGACGACCTCCTCGTGCAGCCCGACACCGCCCGCCCACAGCCGCCGTTCGGTCCACTCCTCCTCGACCCGCAGCTGGACCTGGACGGCCACCTGGGCCAGGGCGGCCTCGGCACCGGCCGCGTAGAGGACGGCGGTGGCCCGGCGCAGCGGATAGACGTCGAACCCCTCGATGAACTGCGAACTGCGCCAGTCGACGAACGCGCTCTCCCCGTCGGGGCCGAGCCGGACGTCGACCTGCCCGTCCTCCAGATGGATGCCGAGGTGCCGGGCTCCCCGGTTCTCCACGGTGACGCGCAGCGTGAAGTACGTCAGACCCTCGGCCGCGTCGTCCCGTCCGCGCGGCGGCTCGGCCGGCATCAGACGGTGGACGCGGACCCGCAGACCGGCATGTTCGTCGTACTCGTGCCAGTCCCCGACCACGTTCGGCTCGTACACAGTGCACCTCTCGACCCCAGAGAGCTGCTTCCTATCTGTGTGCTCAGCGCACTGTCAAATGAGCGGAATGCGCCGTGGCCAGGGATTTTCTCCCCTAGATCACTGATCAAGCCGTGCGCAGGAAGAATCCGCCGCACGGCTCGCGTCAGGCGCGGCACGGCGTGCCGCACATCACGTCCACGGGCGGCTCAGCGGGCCAGCCTGCCCAGCAGGGAGGAGGCCGCGGCGACGCCGAGCACGGCGGCCACCACCAGGACCGCGAAGTCGGCGCCGAGATGGGCCGGGGTGCCGAGCAACAGCCCACGCAGCGCGTCCACTTCGTAGCTCAGCGGGTTGACCTTGCTGACCGCCTGGAGCCAGCCGGGCATCACGGCCACCGGGTAGAGGGCGTTGGAGCCGAAGAACAGCGGCATCGTGATCGCCTGTCCGAAGCCCATCAGCCGGTCGCGGCTGAGCACGATGCCGGCGATGGTCATCGACAGACAGGAGAAGAAGGCGGAGCCGAGGATCACGATCGCGGCGACACCGAGCAGCTTCAGCGGGTTCCAGGTCAGCGCCACCCCGAGGATCGCGGCGATGACGATGACGACCACGGCCTGGATCAGTGACTTCACCCCGGCCGCGAACGCCTTGCCCGTGATCAGCGCGGAGCGCGGGGTCGGGGTGACGAGGAGCTTGTTGAGGATGCCGGCGTCGCGCTCCCAGATGATCTGGATGCCGTAGAAGATGGCGATGAACATCGCGGACTGGGCGATGATGCCCGGTGCCAGATAGTCGATGTAGGGGATGCCGCCGGTCGGGATCGCTTTGATGCGGGTGAAGGTCTGGCCGAAGATCAGCAGCCAGAGGGCCGGTTGGACGGCGCGGGTGTACAGCTCGGTGCGGTCGTGGCTCAGCTTCTGCAGTTCCACGGCGCACATCGCGACCACGCGGGCGGGCAGCAGCCGCCAGCCCGCGCGGGGCCGCGGCGGTGTCAGCAGCAGACTGAGGTCCGGCCCGGTGCCGCCGTCAGCCGACGCGGTTCGCGGTGCGGCGGGTGCTTCGGACATCGCGGAAACCTCCAGTACGGTCGTCGAGCCCGCTGCCCGCGACGTCCCGGAAGACGTCCTCCAGGCTGGGCAGGGGTTCGCCGGCGGACGCGCCCTCGGCGCGGCGGCGGGCGCCGAGCCCCTCACGGAGCTCGGTGGGGGTGCCGAGAGCGCGGATGCGGCCGCGGTGCATCAGGCCGACGCGGTCGCAGTACTGGTCGGCCTCGTCCATGTAGTGCGTGGTGACCAGGACGGTCATGCCCGTCGCTTCCCGTACGGCGTTGATGTGCTCCCACACGCTGGTCCGGGCGATCGGGTCGAGGCCGATCGTGGGTTCGTCGAGGATCAGCAGCCGGGGCGCGCTGACCAGGGCCTGCGCGAGTTCGAGACGGCGGACCATGCCGCCGGAGTAGGTGTTGGCGAGCCGGTCGGCGGCGTCGGTGAGGTCGACGGCGGCGAGCGCCTGGGCGACGCGTTCGGCGCGCTCCCGTCGCGCCACGTCGAAGACGCGGGCGAAGAGGGCCACGTTCTCCCGGCCGCTGAGGCCGCCGTCGGCGGAGAGCTGCTGCGGCACGTAGCCGAGCAGCCGCCGGACGGCCATCTGCTCCTTCGCCGTGTCGTGGCCGAAGACGCGCACCATGCCCGCCGGGACCGGCAGGAGGGTGGTGACGCAGCGGATGGCGGTGGTCTTCCCGGCGCCGTTGGGGCCGAGCAGTCCGAAGACCTCGCCCTCCCCCACGGACAGGTCGAGTCCGTCCACCGCCTTCGTCTCACCGAAGACGTGGGTGAGGCCGGTGCAGCTGAGGGCTTCGGGGCGGCCTGTGTGGGTGTCCGGCGTCATGACTCCTCGGTCTCCTCGTGCAGATGGGCGGCGAGCCTGCGCAGCGCGGGCACCGCCGCGAGCAGCGCGTCCCGGTCCGTGTCGTCGAGACGGGCCACCTGGGCGCGGACGAGTGCCGCGCGCCGCTCGTGCCAGTCGTCGAGCCGTGTCCTGGCCGACTCGGTCAGCACGAGACGGGCGGCCCGCCGGTCGGCGGGGTCGGTCTCGCGGATCAGCAGGCCGTCCCGGGCCAGCTGGTTGACGAGCGTGGAGACCGAGTTGCCCGCCAGGTACAGCTCCTTGGCCGCGTCCGAGATGCCGATGCCCGGCCTGGCCTCGACCAGACGGAGCAGTTCCACCTCGGCGCCGCGCAGTCTGGGCAGGGTCATCTCGCTGCGCAGCCGGCGGCGGATCAGCCGCTGGACACCGAGCAGCGCGTCGGCCAGCTCGTCCGGAAAGGTCTCCGTTCCCATATGAACAGATTACCTCTTTAGCAGAGGTAACGATCCCAAAAGATGGTCAAGCGGAGCGCCCGGCAGGCACTCCGGCGGTTCCCGGCTGGAGACTGGAGTGGACGACCGGTGGCCGCCGGTCCACGAGATGGGGACGCGACTGCCATGGATCAGGACAGCAAGCCGTTCGTCGCCCGGCAGCCGGACGCCGTCTCCACCCGTTCGGTCTCCGGCGCACCCTGCTGGGTGAGTCTGACCAGCCACGACGTGGAGACCTCCGAGGGCTTCTACCACGCGGTGTTCGGCTGGAAGTGGCGCCAGGCCACGCTCGGCGACCGCTTCCGGATCGCCACGGCGAACGACGTCCCGGTCGCCGGCCTCGCCGCGGTGGCCTCGATGTGGCGGACGGCGGTGGTCTGGACGCCTTACTTCGCCGTGCCCAACGCCAACGAGGCCGCCGCTCGCACGCGCGAACGCGGCGGCACGGTGGCCGTCGGACCGCTCGCGTTCCCGCCGGGCCGCGCGGCCCTGCTGGCCGACCGCGACGGCGCGACCTTCGGCGTCTGGGAGGGCGTCCTGGCGGCCGGCTGGGAGACCTGGCGCAGATCCGCGCCCGCCTTCATCCGGCTGCACACCCGCGACGCCTTCGACGCCGCGATCTTCTACGGCGAGGTCCTCGACTGGGCGACGGCGCGCCCGGAGTGCTGCGAGGTCCGCTACGAGGGCGGGGAGGTCGTCCTGCGCAGCGGCGGGCGGGTCGTGGCCCGGATCGAGTCGGGCGCCCTGGAGGCCGCTCCCGACCCCACGGTCAGGCCGCACTGGCAGGTGCACTTCGCCGTCTCCGACGTGGCGGCCTGCGCGCGGACGGCGGCGGCCAACGGCGGTGACGTCCTGCGGGCGAGCGCCGACGAGGCCGTGCTGCTCGACCCCGACGGCGCCCGCTTCAGCGTGATGTCACGCTCGGCCGGCTGACTCCTTCCGGCGGGCGGGCCGGGTCAGCAGGACCAGGCTGCGTGCCTCGACGGCGAGGTCCGTGCCGGCCCCGTGCTCCGTGCCGTCGGGGGCGCCCGCCGGTTCGGCGGTGTCGATCAGGGTCGTCCAGCGCTCGCCGTAGGCGGCGCCGGGCAGCCGGAAGTCGACGGGCTCCCAGTAGCTGTTCAGCAGCAGCAGGAAGGAGTCGTCGATGACGGGCCGGCCCTGCGGGTCGCGTTCGGCGATGGCGTCGCCGTTGAGGAAGACCCCCACGCTGTGCGCGTCGGAACGCTCCCAGTCGCCCTCGGTCATCTCCCGGGCGTCGGGCAGCAGCCAGACCAGGTCGGGCAGCGGCTGTCCGGCGTGCGTGGGCGTCTCGCCGCGGAAGAAACGGCGGCGGCGCAGCACGGGGTGGGCGGCGCGCAGCCCGATGACGTACCGGGTGAAGTCGGCGAGGCCGCGCTGCTCGGCGGTCAACTCCCAGTCGATCCAGGAGATTTCGTTGTCCTGGCAGTAGCCGTTGTTGTTGCCGCCCTGGGTGCGGCCGATCTCGTCGCCGTGGCCGAGCATCGGGATGCCCTGCGAAAGGAGCAGGGTGGCAAGGAAGTTGCGCTGCTGGCGGGCGCGCAGCTCCAGGACGGCCGGGTCGTCCGTGGGGCCCTCGGCGCCGCAGTTCCAGGAGCGGTTGGTGCTCTCGCCGTCCTGGTTCTCCTCGCCGTTGGCCTCGTTGTGCTTGTCGTTGTACGAGACCAGGTCGCGCAGGGTGAAGCCGTCGTGCGCGGTGACGAAGTTGACGCTGGCGCGCGGCCGGCGGCGTGAGTGGGCGTACAGGTCGGAGGAGCCGGTGAGCCGGGAGGCGAACTCGGCGAGGGTGTGCTCGCCGGTGCGCCAGAAGTCCCGTACGGCGTCACGGTACTTGCCGTTCCACTCCGACCACAGGGGCGGGAAGTTGCCCACCTGGTAGCCGCCTTCGCCCACGTCCCACGGTTCCGCGATCAGTTTCACCCGGCTGATCACCGGGTCCTGCTGGATGAGGTCGAAGAACGCCGAGAGCCGGTCCACCTCGTGGAACTGCCGGGCCAGCGTGGCCGCGAGGTCGAAGCGGAACCCGTCGACGTGCATCTCGGTGACCCAGTACCGCAGCGAGTCCATGATCAGCTGGAGGACGTAAGGGTGCCGCATCAGCAGGCTGTTGCCGGTGCCGGTGGTGTCGTAGTAGTGGGCCCAGTCGCCGTCCACCAGGCGGTAGTACGAGCCGTTGTCGATGCCCCGGAAGGAGAGGGTGGGGCCGTTCTCGTTGCCTTCGGCGGTGTGGTTGTAGACGACGTCGAGGATGACTTCGAGGCCGGCCGCGTGCAGCGCCTTCACCATCGACTTGAACTCGCCGACCTGCTGTCCGAGCGTGCCGTGGGCGGCGTAGGCGTTGTGCGGCGCGAAGAAGCCGATGGTGTTGTAGCCCCAGTAGTTGGCCAGTCCGCGGTCCTGGAGCACGCCGTCCTGCACGAACTGGTGCACGGGCATCAGCTCGACAGCGGTCACCCCGAGCGTGGTGAGGTGTTCCACGACGGCCGGGTGCGCCAACCCGGCGTAGGTGCCGCGGAGTTCCTCGGGAACCTCGGGGTGGGTGCGGGAGAGGCCCTTCACATGGGCCTCGTAGATCACGGTGTCGGCGTACGGGCGCCGGGGCGGGCGGTCGTCTCCCCAGTCGAAGGCCGGGTCGGTCACCACGCCGAGCAGCGTGTGCGCGGCGCTGTCGCCGGGGGCCGCGCCGGCGGCCGAACGCTCGTACAGCGAAGGGTGGTTGTCGATCTGCCCGGTCACGGCGCCGGCGTAGGGATCGAGGAGGAGCTTCGCCGGATTGCAGCGGTGGCCCGCGTCCGGGTCCCACGGTCCGTGCACGCGGTAGCCGTAGCGCTGTCCCGGTCCGACGCCGGGCAGGCGGCAGTGCCAGACGAAGCCGTCGACCTCGGTGAGCGGCACGGTGGTGTGGGAGCCGTCGTCGCCGACGAGGACGAGTTCGACGCGCTCGGCGACCTCGCTGAAGAGGGCGAAGTTGGTGGCCGCCCCGTCGAAGGCGGCGCCCAACGGATAGGGGTGCCCGCGCCAGACGGGCACCCCCTTGCCGGACGGACGCGCGGTCACCGGGCGTCCTCCAGGATGCCGCGCCCCTGGGAGACGGGGGCGGCGGCGGGTACTTCGCGGGGCGGCAGGACCGTCTCCCGCAGCGACGGCGCGGGGGCGGTGGGGACGCGCGGCACGCGCTCGCCGCTGCGGACCCGCCGCGAGAACCAGATGATCTTGCTTCCGGTGTCGGCGGTACAGCAGCCCCACCCGTCACTCATCACGGCGATCCGGGCCAGGCAGGCGCGCAGGTCCGGGTCGGGGCGGAGATCACGGTCGTTGCCGCCGATCGCGGTGATCAGGTGCTGGCCGTTCCACCACATCTCGATCGACGTGTGCTTGTCCGCGGCGTGCTCGTCGATGGCCCGCAACAGCAGTTCGGTGCCACGGCAGACCGGGTGCACGAGGACTTCGAGATCCCAGAACCGGAGGTGGGCGGCGAGGATGCGCCGGACGTGTCCCACCCGTTCGGGGCTGATCTCCACGTCGAGGTGGTAGTAGCAGGGTGCTGCGGTCTTCATCTTCGTTGGCTCCTCACCGGCGAAGCTGACGCTTCTCCACGCCCCGACGGGGCCGGACACCGGACACGAAGCGTGAACGGTCGACGCTTCTGAGTCACCTCAAGAGTGCGAGAGCTACGCCATTCGTGCAACACGAGCACCAGGAGCACCAACCGCAACGGTTGAAAAACCAACAAGACGCATGGTCATCGGATGTGCACCATGAGTGAAAACACGACCGCGGAGGTGAACGACGCCATGCTGCTACCCGCCAGAGCCGAAGTCGCCCGGCAGCTGCGCCGCTACCGGGCCTGGGAACGCCTGATGCTCGCCTCACCGGCCGACCGCACCGTACGGACCGCCTTCGAGGACACCGGCTACACGCTCTGCGTCCTGATGGGCGAACGCTGCGCGCGGGAGGCGGCGGACGCGGCCGAGCGCTATCTGCTCTCCGGCGCGGGCGCCTTCCTCAAGGGACGGGCCGGCCGCCGCCCGGAGCGCGAGGGACAGCCGCGCACGGCCGTGGTCACCCATCGGGGGAAGACCGTCGACCGGCGCTCCCCCGCCACGAGGTAAGGCACTCTTCCGGCGCAGGCCGGACCCGAGGCCGGCCGACCCGGCCCGGCCGTGAGCACGGCGGAGGTGAGACCCATGCGTGCGACTCCGGCGGCCGCCATCGGCCGCATTCCGGTACGGGACGTCCGTCCTGCCGTGGAGCACGGCAGGCGTCCGGCGAAGGCGGTGGTGGGCGAGACGTTCCAGGTCACCGCCACCGTCTTCCGCGAGGGCCACGACGTGATCGGCGCCAATGTCGTGCTGCGCGATCCCGCGGGCCGGCCGGGCCCGTGGACCCCGATGCGGGAGCTCGCGCCGGGCAGCGACCGCTGGGGCGCGGACGTCACCCCGGACACGCCGGGCCTGTGGTCGTACAGCGTGGAGGCGTGGAGCGATCCGGTCGCCACCTGGCGGCACGCGGCCCGCATCAAGATCCCGGCGGGGATCGACACCGGGCTGATGCTGGAGGAGGGCGCGGAGCTGTACGCGCGGGCCGCCGCCGGGCCGGCCGGAAGGACCGCGCGCGCGACGGTGCGGGCCGCCGCGCGGACACTGAGCGACGACACCCTGCCGGTCGGGACGCGCTTCGCCGCCGCGCTGACGCCGGCCGTGGACGCCGCGCTGGCCGGCGCCCCGCTCCGCGAACTGGTCACCGCCTCGGCCGAGATGCCCCTGCTGGTGGAGCGGGAGCGGGCGCTGTACGGGGCCTGGTACGAGTTCTTCCCGCGTTCGGAGGGGACGGTGCTGGAGCCGCACGGTACGTTCCGTACGGCGGCGCGGCGGCTGGCGGGGATCGCGGCGATGGGTTTCGACGTGGTCTACCTGCCGCCGGTCCATCCCATCGGCACGACGTTCCGCAAGGGCCCCAACAACACGTTGTCGGCGCGGGCGGAGGATGTGGGGGTGCCGTGGGCGATCGGCTCGCCGGAGGGCGGTCACGACGCCGTGCATCCCCGGCTGGGCACGATCGAGGACTTCGACGACTTCGTGGCGCGGGCGCACGGGCTGGGCATGGAGATCGCGCTGGACTTCGCGCTCCAGTGTTCGCCGGACCATCCGTGGGTGGAGAAGCACCCGGAGTGGTTCCACCACCGCGCCGACGGGACGATCGCCTACGCGGAGAACCCGCCGAAGAAGTACCAGGACATCTATCCCGTCGCCTTCGACCAGGACATGGACGGTCTGGTCGCGGAGAGTGTGCGGGTGCTGCGGTTCTGGGCCGGGCACGGGGTGCGGATCTTCCGGGTGGACAACCCGCACACCAAGCCGGTGGTGTT